>JAAXHI010000071.1:3278-22223 GCA_012270875.1 Candidatus Poribacteria bacterium
GGATTGTTCGGTTCACCGAGCGGATATCCAAATCTATAAGGCACCGATAACGCACGCGATGGTTTTACCCTTCTCGTTATGCTTTCATCAAGCGTTATGGAAACAGTCGATATGCCTGTTGCTTCAACAGCACGTTGGATCAATCCTACAGACTGATTGCACATCGGTCACACAGGGGTCAAGAATGCGACATCTACATCATCAGCCTTGAGCATCTGTCCGACTTCAGGCGCGGTTTTTTGAATCAGCGGTTTCGGTTTTGTAATGGATCCCATAAAACTGAAGTGTCTATCGTTGAGTGAACCGATTTTGCTTTCGGTTTCTAATTCTCGAAATCGATCCAGTGGGAATACCAGATTTATATCACTTTCCGTGCCGCTTGCGTCGAAAGCCTTACTTCTATGCCCAAGCGCAAGAACTTGCGTCTCGATTGTATTCGGTATCTCTCGGTACGAACAATCGCCCCCTATAATCCTATCATTGTAAGGCAGTTGTTCTTGGAGGTGTAATCCAGCGGTTGTAATGAGGGCAACACGGCATCGGCTTAATTCCTTGTGAAGACGTGCGTTAGGAGGCGTGCCACCATAGGACTTGACCGGATATGCCCGCATAAAGAACCGGTATAAATCGTCCAACTTGAACATGGAACACACCTCATATTAGCCGTTCGCGAAGATAAGTCGTGTCCGGTTCTGACATGGGAATTGTATCGTCCATCCGGTGATACCGCTCTCAATCGTAGCGAACCCGATTTCATTGACAGCGGTATAGTCATCCCGCGCGCAATGGGGAAGGGGTCCACCCTCAAGATAATCCGTAATCTGTTCGTACGCAACCTTAAAAGGACTGGCATTTTCAGGGAGATCCAGCGTAGCGTTATCAACCAATTTGCCTGCTTTATGGACAGTTGTCCCGCTATAAAACCCTGCCTGAACGCTGCCTTCATCGCCAAGAACATCAACAGAGAAACCGCCGCGTGTCCCGTGGTTTCCGACATGGAAACCCATAACACCGCTCTCAAATTGGATGGTTGAACCGACAATCGCGGGTTCAGGTTCGTAAGACTCTGGCACATCACCACCTCCCGAAACGAAACCGGTCACGGCAACAGGATCGTAGCCAGCGAACTGACAGATCATATCTGTGGTATGGATGGCGAAGGAAAGCACACCGCCACCGCAATACCCAATAACGGTTTGCACCTCACCGATGAGTCCATCCTTGACAAGCGACTGGAGACGGATGAGATGCGGTCCCCAGTGTCGTGTATAGTCCACAACGATGGGGATGCCTTTCGCATCAGCCCCAGCGGTCATCAGGTCAACTTCTTCAAGGGAACATCCGGCGGGTTTTTCGAGGAAGATGGCTTTAATGTCTGCTCTCAGGACGTTCTGCATCACCTGAAAATGATGCGGTCCGCGGACACAGACAGCAACGATGTCTAAATCTTCGCTTTCAAGCATCTGGACATCTGTTTCATAGTAGTTGATGGAATTATCTGGAAATCCTGGTCCCCACGTCTGCTGGAATTCTGCTTGACGTTCCGCGGACATATCCGCGACTGCGACCAGTTCGGTTGTCTCACAAAAACGGATACCGCCTGCGTGGCAATACGGATAAGCGTCATCAGGCGTTGAGTAACGGGCGGCGATGCTGCCTAACCCGATAATACCGACACGATACATTGGAATTTCTCCTTTTCCGAGGGTTGCCTAAGAGGATAACATAAACGCGGGAAATTGGCAAGTCGGATAGGAGAATTGGCGGAATTTGGCTTCCTCACTTCGTCGTATGTGGGTTTTGCTTCAGCTTGCCCCAAAGGGTCGTCTGGGTGTTCGCGGTCGGAGAAACGGCAAGAAAACCGGAGGGTATCCATGCGGGAGAATAATCCATCGCTTCATGCTCTGTGATTTGGCGAGGATTTCCGCCACCATTTGGTGTAATGAGGTAGATGTTTGAATCACGATTCGGGTTGCCCCATGGACTTTCAAGTTCCGATTCGTAGGCAATCCAGCGTCCATCCGGCGACCACGCCGGATTTCTACTCCAAGTTTCCAGCGGTGACACTCGCCGACTGTTTTGACCGTTAGCATTCATGATATAGATCCCTCTCGAACCCTGCCATTTGTGTGTGTCATAGGCAATCTTTTCACCATCAGGTGACCAACTTGGACTTATGCCCCAGGTAAGTTTTTTTACATTTCTTCCTTCGGTGTTCATGACATAGACATCGCCGCTGTCATTCCGGATGGAATAGAAAGCAATGGAGCGACTGTCTGGTGACCACGCCGGTGCTGAGTTGTATTTGCCTTCGTTTGTGAGTCGTTGTAGATTCTCACCGTTAGCATCCATTTTGTAGATATCATAATTCCCTGCCTCGTTGCCTTTTCTGTCGGATGCAAAAGCAATCCATTTTCCGTCAGGTGACCAAGAGGGGTGACTTTCACTTGCTGGATGGTTTGTCAACCGACGAGTCTTATTTTTATTTAAATCCATCACATAAATTTCGCCTTTTTTACCATCTCGGTGCGATACATAAGCGAAAGCGCGACCGTTTGGTGACCAAGTCGCGGAATGATCTGCTGCTGGGTGGTTTGTCAGGTTGCGGAGATTTTTACCGTCTGTATCAATAATATAGATTTCAAGGTTGCCTGATCGGAGCGACGAAAAAGAGATATACTGCTTGCCAGGGACCTGCGCACTGAGATTCATTATGAACAGGTTACTACTTAATGCCAAAGCGATTCCAAACGCTAAGTGTGCGTACTTTGTTTTCATTTGCGAATTCCTCCAAAAAATTAGCCTGCCGCAGTTAGGAAGTTAATGAGAGAAGTATAGCAAATATGATGCCAATTCCTAACCGACGCATATATCGGGCTGCATCTTTGGTTTTCAGTCCCGCGAGCCGTTGTTCTGTCAAATTATGGATGGCGTTGTCCATAATTTGAACGTTATGGTTTTGGGATGGATTGTTCTATCGGTTGAATTTCCGCCGAAATCATTGTAAAATAGATGTAGAACTTAGGCAAGTTTGGACGATTTGTATAGTGTTTTTTATTTATACGTCCAGAGTAGCACTGGCTAAACCAACGGGCTACAAAACGCATCTACTGGAGATGGCTACATATCTTATGCGACTTTTAGTGTTGATTAATCTTATTTTTATCATTGTTAGCAGGTTCGTGTTCGCCGATCCGTGGCTGTGTGGCACACCACTTTTGCACCAAGAACACCTCGCGCAACACTCTCCTGAAGCAGTTGCCGCTGCGCCTGCCGCACCTGTTCAAATCGGACAGACAGAGCGGTTTTTTATTCATATTCCAGAAGCAGAGGTAACAGCCATCTGTATCGCTAAAAGTGAGCATCTCTACGTCTATATCGAAAATTCGGTCCGCGATATGCTCACCGATGCTGAAGCCGTCGCAATTGCAAAAGAATTCGATACACGCATCTACCCGAACGTCCGAAAATGGATGGGAACCGAATGGAAACCCGGACTCGATAGGGACAATCGCATCACCTTGCTCATGCACGATGTCGGTATGAACGGCTCAGGCCTCGAATACGGCGGTTATTTCGCACCCGCGGATCAGTTGCCGACAGCACCGAACAGCAATCGACGTGAAATGCTTTATATGGACATTTTCCAGTTCAGAGAACGTTCCCGTCACACCTTCTATAGCAGTCTTGCACACGAATTCGCGCATCTCGTCAACTGGTTTCAGAACGGTGGCACAACCGATCAGCGATGGTTAGAAGAAGGCACAGCAAGTTTTGTTGAGTGGGCAGTCTACGGTAACGTGCATACCATCTTTGTTGACGGCTATCTCGCGGATCCGGGTGTCCCACTCGTTTATGCAAACACGTGGGATGTCTATTACGGTGGCGCATTCATGCTTATGCTCTACCTCTATGAACAGTATGGCGGATCCGAGCTGATCCGTAGTATCATAGCGACAGATGCCCTCGGCGAGCATGCGATTGACACCGCCTTGATAGCCGGTGGGAAAAATGAACGCTTTGCGGAAGTCTTTCTAAATTGGGGACTCGCGAATTGGGTGAACGCTCAGGCGAAAGACAAAACACTCGGCTATTCCGCTTTGAAGAATCGAAAGGTAAGCGCGCGGGTACCGCGCGTTTTCAACTATCCGCGCGTCGTTAATAATATGCGTATCGATCAGTGGAGTGCCCACTATATCCGCTTTGGAAACTTACCTGAAACCCTCAACCTTTTGGTCAGCGGCACTGATTCTGGCAACCTCTATGCAACGACGCTCTATCTGCCGCCCAACGGACGCGCCCTTGTTAAACCCATCCGCTTTGATACCCAAAACAGAGGACACATTCAACTCGAACAACTTCAGCAAGATGGTGAAATCGTGCTAATGGTAACAGCAGATGCACCGCAGATCGTTCAGTATCTCGCCGAAGATATGCCTACCGATTTTGAAATCGGGGCATCACGTGAACAGACATCGGATACTAACCCTGATTCTGTAACGTACGCCATCGGCAATCGCGCCCAACCGAGTATGTTTCAGACAGATCTCAAGCCCGGAACACAACTCAAACCGATGACCCAAATCCATCTCGCAAGCGACTATACCGATGTGACAATGGGTGGAACAGATGTTCCCTACCTTTACGCAGCGAGCAATTGGGGTTTTGAAATCTTCTTACTGACCGAACCCGCAACGCCTGTTCGCGTCGGTGAAATCGCCACACCCGGACAGGCGCAATCCGTGGTCGTTGATGGCGATACCGCTTACGTCGCTGACGGTGCCGCAGGCGTACACGTTATTGATATTGCGCTCCCAACAACCCCAAATGTTATAAAGACACTTGGTGGATTCATAGACGCCCGTAAAGTCCAGATTGCTGACGGAAACCTATATGTGCTTGATCGTACACGCGGGATGCTCGTTTACGATCAACATAATGTCCGCAACGCTCAAATACCCAGACCCCGGCGTTTCTTTCGCACCGCCGGCACACCCATCAACGTTGTTATCCATAACGATACCGTCTACTTGAGTGATGATAGACACGGATTGTATATCCTTGAACCGAGTCCTTTCGGTAATTTCGACTTCCGCAGCGTTGTACCGATTCTCGCTGCCGCTTACGCGATTCAGGAGACGAAAGATATGGCGTACGCCTACGTCGCTTCAGGCAACCTCACCTTAGTTGACGTTACGGATATCCAAAACCCCGAAACAGATTTTCGCTTAAATACACCCGGATTCACAACCGGTATCCAACTGCATAACGATATCGTCTATCTCACGGATCAACAAGCAGGGTTACATATTATGGATGTGCGTAACCCACAACAGCCACAGCGAATTGCCTCACAACCTACGTTCGGCAATGCAACGGATATAGTCATCCGAGAGACATTGGCTTATGTCGCTGATGGCAAAGGTGGTATTCAGACGATCGATGTTAGTACCCCTGAATCACCAGAGTGGTTACACCGTCATGCATTTGGCGGCACGGTTCATGGGCTTGATGTTATAGAAACAGCGGAGGGTGCGCGGACTGTCTATGTTGCAAATGGGGTGGACGGGCTGCGTACCCTCGAATTTACAACCCCTTATCACGGCACTTTGACCCAAAGCCTACCATTGCCCACAGATACGTCTGCTTTTGACGACCCGCTTGAAGCCGCAAGCTGCACCAAAGTCCGCGTACAGGATGGATACGGCTTTGTTGCAGCTGCGACAGGAATGTTCATCGTTGATCTCGCTGCGAACACAATCGTGGCACACATACCGACAGCCGCGCCTGTTTCGGACATTGCGCTGCACGGCGGCTACGCTTACCTTTGCGCGGAATCCTTGATTGTCGTTGATAGTCGAGCACCCCAACGGAGTAGAATTGTATCCGAACGCGACGTACATGGCAGTGCCTATCGTATTGTCATTGACCTGTCTTCACCTTCACACGCCTATGTCGCTGCGCTTGAAGGCGGACTGCATATCTTTGATATCACAGCACCTGCTGTGATGCGTCCTGCTGGGAGTTACGCTACGCAGGGGAATGCAACGGGTGTTACATTCGCAGAAGAACGTGCGTATTTATTGGACAGCGGTATCGGCGTTGTCGTGCTTGATGTGTCTGAACCGGATGAACCGAAGTTGCACGGTGTCTATGAGAATGACGCGCTCCCAATTGATGCGCGGGTCGGTGGAAATTATCTCTATCTGCTTGATAGCAAAGGTATTCAGATGATTGATACACGTACGCTGACAGCGACTTCGTCCGTTGTTTATAGAAGTCGTGAACTCTGGTTTCCGTCCGAATTGAAGTTAACAGACACTGCCCTCTATATCGCCGACCTGTATCAAATCCGTATTTTTCGTGTACATCCAGAAGGTTATTCGCTTGCCGTGGAGGAGCCTACACCATCTGACTGGATACCTGATGTGCTTATTAAGTCTGCGCCAGTCAACCATTTAAGCCAAAATTTCCCAAACCCATTTAATCCAGAGACATGGATTCCGTATCAACTTGCCTCAGATGCGCATGTGTCGCTCTATATATACGATGCGCAAGGAAAACAGATTTATACCAAAACCCTTGGTTACCGCAAAGCGGGTCCGCACACCGCCTATTGGAATGGACGTAATGCTGTTGGTGAAAACGCCGCAAGTGGCGTATATTTTTATGCAATCCAAGCCGGAGATTTCCACGCGACCCGAAAAATGCTTATCCAACGATGATCTTAACTCTTGTTCTACGCAGCCGTCAAAACCAACCCTGTAAATTCTGATTCCAGTAACAACCGACTTGTAAAAATTTTGTAACGCAAATTAGCAAAAAGACGTTGAATTGATTTGAAACGCAAATTAGCAAAAAGATGTTGAATTGATTTGAATTGGTTTGAATTGATTTGGTATAGTCTAATAAATTTACATTCCCTTTACTGACATTACATAGAGAGATTTTCAAGGAGAAGGATAATATGGCCAGGAACAGCGTAACGGGGCGTTTCCGAGATATTGAGATAGCATTTACTATTGATGGTGACACCACCATGATGAGTGTACGGAATCTGGTTCCCGAAGAGAGACGGGTGCGTGTGATGTACCAGAAACTTGCGGCGAGCGGACTCGCCAATTGGGTGAATTTTCAGTTAATCAACACGCCTGTCTTGCGCCGCCTTCCAACAGAGATTCTTGAAGCACATCGCTTGACCTTCTTTGTTGATGACGCTGACCCCGTTTCTGCTCGTATTGAAAAAATAGTAGATGAATTGAACGCACTCAAACCTGAGCTGCCAGCAGAAGACACTGCGGAATTGAATGGACACAATCCCGAATCAATAACGGCGAATGAGGACGAAACTCGGACACCCGGATTGAAGTCACCAGAAGAGCCTACAGCCGGGCCCGCTACACCACCTTTAGAGACGCATAATAGCCACGAAGACGAAACTCTCGGATCTGAGGACGAAGCAACGCAGCAAATAGAAGCGACAGTAGAGGATATCCTCCAAGCAGAGATTTCAGAACTCGTAGGAACCAGTCCGAACGAAAACGAACCTCCCGAATCCGATATTGAAGCAATAGAACAGGCAGCACCACCATATACCCCAGAAGTAGACATCCCGGCATCGGTGATACCAGAGAACGAACAAAATCTGGAAGAAAAGTCCACGCCTACACCGATCGTAATGAAACTACCTAAAAATCAGAATGCCGTGCCTGTATCACAAATCGTGGATTCCAACTTAGAATTCAGGATCACAGTTCCAGCTCTTCCGCCAAGTGCACTCGTAGCACAACGAAAAGCACAAGCAGAAGCGCATTTCAATGGCGCAGCTGCGAAAGCTGGTACCGCCGCTTCACGACAGAAAGGTGTTTTTGGGCAACTCGCTCAAGCGTTAGGACTCACCGCCGGTGGTAGACGCGGTAAAACTTATTACCGAGAAAAAGGCGAAGCGATTCAGAATGAATTCCAAGACCAACTCGCTAAATTGGAACGTGATTACAATGAAGGATATGGACTTAATCTCCTTAATTGGGATATGGATACACTCAACGAAGAGGAAATCGCAATTTTGCTCCTAAACCTCATGGTGAACGAAGTGATCGCATGGCAGAAAGAGACCGGACGTGCCACGCCGGAAACCGAGCAGCTCGTCCAGACGCTTGCTGACGTGGATACACGACTTAGGCAGACACTCAAGCAGACGCGGGGTGCTTCTACACCGTCCCCAACACTGTTTCCAGATCTCCTCGCCGAAAACGAACGCGATTTGGAGAAGATCCAAAATGAATGTGACGCTTATCTGCAGCGTTTTGCCAGTAAACTCACTGAACAGGAGAAAGATCACGGGCTGAAAATTGACGTGCTGATTTTCAAAAAGTTCCTCATTGAGTTTATCCGAGATTACCTCTTCGTTGAAGTCGCAAAGAGTACAAAGGGAAACGAGTTGCCCGAACGCCTCACTTGGTTCCTGGATCTCGTCAATTCTGAAGTTATCCCAATTGAAACAGGAAAAACGCAGGTTTCACCTAAACATCACAGGGTCAAAGCGGCATGCACCAGTGAGTTTGAAGCAGGCACCATCGTCAAAATTATTACACACGGATTGCAATCCAAGGATGGAAAACGGATCAGCCAGATGGCTGTCGTCGTTGAAGCGGAGTAGAGCAGATGGAAATAAGCGAACGCTTAGTTGAAAAAATCGCGCAGATGCCACAAGTGGACCTCGGACATTTCCCGACCCCCTTAGAGGAATGCCCGCGACTCTCTGAAGCACTCGCCGGACCGCGCATCTTTATGAAACGCGAAGATTGTTCCGGTTTGGCATTTGGGGGCAACAAAGTCCGGCAGCTTACCTTCACGATCGGCGATGCCATCGCAGAAGGTGCTGATACAATTATACAGGGCGCGGCTTCGCAATCCAATCACTGTCGACAAGCCGCTGCTGCCTGCGGTAAACTCGGACTCAAGTGTTATCTTCGCCTCGCCCGCGATCACAAGAGTATCCTCCAAGGGAACCTACTGTTAGATAATATCGCTGGCGCGGATGTTGAGATTGTTGATGTACCGTTTGGCCCCGAGTTAGATGGGGTGAAGTACGAACTCGCCGAAGAACTAAAGACGCAAGGACTGAAACCTTATGTCCTCGCAGCACCGCGTTCGACCGCACTTGCCGCTGTCGCTTTCACGTGGTGCATCGCCGAAATCGCGCAACAACAACAGGAGTTGGGTATTGACGCAGATTGGATTTATACCGCTTCTGTCGGTGGCACACAGGCAGGACTTGTCCTCGGTACCAAAACGCTTGATCTTAAGATGAAACCGTTTGGCATCGCGCCTATTGTTTGGGAGGGTAAATTTGATCGGCTACGCAGTGCTGCGAACAATGCCGCCGAACTTTTGGAATTGGATACCCGCGTCACCGACGCAGATATTCAGAACACCGATGACTATATTGGACAGGCTTACGGCTACCTCACACCCGAATGTATTGACGCTCTCAAACTCGTCGCCAAAACCGAAGGCATCTTCCTTGATCCCGTCTATACCGCTAAGGCGATGGCGTGCCTTATTGATCATATCCAACAGGGCAGACTTGGACGCGATGATACCGTTATCTTCCTCCACACAGGCGGCACCCCCGCACTCTTCGCATATCATGAAGAATTAACCGCCGATGTGTAGCCCTTATCCCGCGTAACTTGACAGCAGCCCCTCGGTTTCCCAATATATCTCTATGCCGCTGATCCCGTGCGATAGCATTTAAGCACGTCTGGTTTTTCCCTTGTTTTTTTTTCCAAATCTGTTATCATCTCAACCAAAGCACAACGGCAGCATCTGCCATACTATCAACCAGAGCAACCTCTAAAATATGTCCTATATCCACCGTCCGCATGATAATTACTATGAGCCTGGTGAAAGCCTGAAGCATCTGTTTGAGGAACTGGTCATACAACCATTTGAACACGATCTACCGGCATTAGCAGAGGATGTTAAAAATACAAGAATATACTACTGGGAAGATATAGCGCGTATTCTGAGTCAAGGACAGAGCAATTACGATAACGTATCATTTGATAAAGCATCCAGTGAGTATTATTTCCCGAAAGACAAAGTGTCTATCTACTGCGTTCATCACATGCCTCGGCACCTTTTTGGATCCTATCACATCTTTACGAATTGCCTCCCCTCGATAAACGAAAATAATAAAGTTGTGTTCATCGACTTCGGTTGCGGTCCATTAACTTCAGGTATCGCTTTTCGAGCCTTTGCCGAACAGCACGACATCACTTATTTCGGAATTGATAGTTCGCAAACTATGCTCGATAAGGCAGCAACAGTCAACAAATATGGTACCAACAGATATCAAGACCCTTTCTATGACAAATTTGCGTTAATCCGCGATGCCGATGATTTGACCAAATTATTGAACAAGTACATTGAAAACGGTGACGGGACACAGATTATATTTAATTTTTGTTATTTTTTCTCAAGTCCAACATTAGATGTCGATAAATTATCTGACGTACTTATTCAGATTATGAAGAAATACAATCAGCATAGAATGTGCTTCGTGTACCACAATCCTGATCACCGATCTCTGTCCAAATCCGGTCGCCTGAAAACGTATGGTAAGTGGGAAAAACTTAAAACGAACCTTTCGATGATTAGAAGCCAGATAACCCAATCAGATGTTGAAACATTTTCCTACTGTAGACTCATAAACGATTCACTGCACAACAACGCCAAAGTCTATTACGAGGTACTTTGCGACGGGTGAATTTGATCCAATGGTGATTTGATAGCATGCTGTGGTGAATTGGAAGCAAGTCGCGTATCTGTACCGCGTAGAACCCAAATCGTCTTGAAAAAAAGGGCATTACCCGCTATACTATTACTATGCCACAAGATAAATTGCTAACAAGGATGAAAAATAATCCACGCGGTGATTGGAAAATTTCTCATGTTGAAACGTTAGCAAAGCGATACGGGTTTTCCATCAACCGACCAAGAGGTGGCGGAAGCCATGTGATACTACGTCATGATTCGGGTAAAAGGTTGAGTGTTCCCGCTCATCGTCCAATAAAACCGGTATACATTCGGCAACTTGTGCAGATAATTGAGGAAGTGGAGGGAGATTAAATATGAGTGAATCAAAGTATCCGTTTCTTATCAGTGTATTGCCTTCTGGAGATGGCAGCGATCCTTTAACTAAATTTCCCAATCTGCCGAACTATCCATTTCTTATCAGCATATTGCCTGCGGAAGAAGGCGGAGGTTATCTGATTGAATTTCCGGATCTACCAGGGTGCATGTCTGATGGAGAAACGATTGAAGAAACAATAGAAAATGGAAAGGACGCTGTTGTCTGCTGGATAGAAACGGCGAAACGTTACGGAGATAAAATTCCGCATCCCGGTTTAACTGCTCGTCTCTCGCTTCAGCGAAAATTAACCTTTGCAACTGCTACTCAAGACGAGACCTCATAATACCAGTTTCCCTGCTCCAATTGACGCGTAGTAACTGACAATGGAACAACTATCGCTATTTCCCGCATCAAATCAGCAATTTTCCCAACCCCTACCTATACCGACAAATCAGCATGCCATTGAAGCGGTACGCGGACTCCGGTATATTGCTGACTATCTCACAGAAGCACAACACGATTGGTTGTTAGAGGCAATTGACAAGCAGCAGTGGAGTTATTTTGGCAAGCGACGCGTTCAACATTACGGGCAAAGGTATGACTACAGTGAACAAAAGAAAAAAGATGATCTGGAGGGAAGCGAATTCCCAGAATGGTTGGAAAGGCTTTGTCTGAAGTTACAAAATGATGGACACATGCCAAAAATCGCAAATCAGGTGCTTATTAGTGCGTACGAATCCGGTCAAGGTATCGGAGACCATACCGACAAAGAAGCCTGTTTCATGGATACGATTTGCATTTTGAGTTTGCGTTCAAGTTGTGTGATGCATCTAACACTCACAACTGATAAGACCCAAAAAATTCCGATCTGGCTTACTTCGGGAAGTTTAACTGTCCTCAGCGCGGATGCAAAAAATAAATGGATGCACGGGATTCCCGCCAGAAAGACGGATGTATGGGAGGATCGCAAATATGCACGTCAACGCCGGATATCACTCAGTTTTAGAAGATTGATTTAGCGTAATAATTATTCGGTTATAGGATAAAAAGACATAGCCGTCACCGCTATAGCATCAAGCGCGTGACGGCTATAATATTTTAATAATTTCTTTGTGAGTTAGAACCGTTCCGTCTTAACTTCGCCCCACTTCGTCGCTAATTTTTCTTTGGCATCGACAGGGAAAGGTGTATCACGGTTCAGATCGTCTTCCGGTTCGCCTTCAAAATATCGGAAGTTATCAATCCAGAAATCGACATCGGATTGAGCAATCGAAAGCCCTACCCACATGTCTCTTTCAACATCGGCAGTGGAGTTGAAGGTGATGTGGTACTCCGCCCAATCGGGGCCTAACAGATTGATGGCACCGCCTTGATAGAAGGTCCAAGGATCATGTTGCATCTGGACGCTGAGTTGTACCTCGCGCGGCTTCTCGGAGCGTGCCCAAAAAATCACGGTGTACGTTTCGCCGGACTTCATTGAGGCATCCTTTTGCCTAACTTTTGCATGCCAGGCTGTACCGGTTGCCTTATGCCCAATGACCTTGAGCGACTGTTTCCCGTGTTGCGGGTTCTTCTTGTCAATCTCCATCGTATAGAGTCCACCACGACCACAGCATGCACCGTCCTCTAAACCCCAAGCGGCTAAGTCCTCTTCAAAACTGTGATTTTCGAGGAGAAGTTCCCCTTCTTTCCATTTTCCCCAGTCTTGTGGAGTCCCTGCAAAAGCACTCAAACCTATGAGCAGTGCCAGCAGAAACACACTTACAATAATAGATTTCGTCACGCCAATTTTCTCCTTTATACACTAAAATATATTTATACAATTAGGTATCACCTCGCATAAGGGATTCCACTTCAGGTAGAACTTGTGCAACCGCCGCCTGATCAACTCGGTCCGCGACGCTGCTGTAACCTGCTGTGTGAATCATCTCCACGAGATTTTGTCCTAATTGTTCAATCGTCCATGCGACTGAATCCGGCACACTCGTTTTATCAAGATGCCGTTGGTCATTCTTCCCGGAGGGATCGTAGTGATAGTGGGGATCCTTGCGGAAGCAGTCGAAACGGAGGAGTTGAATATCTTTACCATCCGCCTCGCCGTAAACACGCACAGAGGGACCACCATCTGCTCCGAAATTACGATCGTCAACGCGAAGTTCAACACCGCCGACTTGGAACACTTTTTCACTCATCAATTTTTCCCCCAGTTTACAGAAATATAAATGTATTATACATCAAAGTTACAAATATGTCAACAAAAAGTCTTCTGCAGCACAAGGTTACAACGCTCCCGATCTGCTCAAAATCTTTTTTATAGTTTTTACTATAAAAAAACTTGCAAAAAGAATAAGGGTGTGATATACTATTAATAAATTTGGGTCTATCTAAATTAAAATGGAACAACAGATGCTTGACCGCTTTGGGCGGATCCATACGAATCTCAGAATCTCGGTTACGGATGTCTGTAATTTCCGATGCATCTATTGTATGCCGGAAGACATGACCTTCATGCCAGATTCGGCACTCATGACTTATGATGAGATTCTGCATCTCGCGCGCATTTTCGTTGCGTTGGGTGTTAACAAAGTACGCATTACGGGCGGCGAACCGCTTGTCCGTCCCGGCGTGCCTACACTCATAAAACGATTGGCAGCGTTAGAGGGTCTCAAAGACATTAGTTTGACAACGAATGGCATCGGACTTATCAACCAAGCGCAGGCACTTTATGATGCTGGACTCCGTAGAATTAATGTGAGTTTGGATACACTTAACGAAGAGAAGTTTGAGCAGATGACGCGCCGGAAGGTGCTTTCACGTGTGCTTAAAGGGCTAAAAACAGCACATGACTGCGGGTTCAATCCGATTAAGGTCAACGCTGTTGCGATGCGGGGCTTTACCGATGATGAGATTGTCGATTTAGCAACCTTTGCACGTCAAAATAACTATCAACTCCGGTTCATCGAATTTATGCCACTCGATGCCGATGATGTGTGGGGACGCAATATGTACGTCCCCGGAAAAGAGATTCTCGCAAAAATTAACGCTGTCTACCCACTCACACCGGTAACCTTGAACGGTGAAGCAAAGAGTGATACTGCCCAACGTTATCGCTTCGTGGATAACGGAAACGAAGTCGGTGTTATCCCCTCTGTGAGTGAACCGTTTTGTGAAAATTGCAACCGAGTGCGGATCACGGCTGATGGCAAGTTCCGTACCTGTCTTTTCTCGCTAACAGAAACCGACCTACTTACGCCGCTACGCGAAGGCGCGCCAGATGAAGTGATTACAGATTTAATTCTTGATGCAGTTGCGCAGAAAGAGGCAGGGCATAAAATTAACGCAGCAGACTTCATTAAACCGGAAAGAAATATGTCGAGAATCGGTGGATAAGTACTAAAATCAACAATGCACGAGACACACCCACGAGAAATACGAGTATACCAAACCTCAAGCGGACGAGAACCTTTCAACGAATGGTTGAGCTCAATTCGAGATACAGAAACACAAGCTCGAATACGGGCCCGTCTTGAGCGTCTTGAAGACGGTAATTTGGGAGATTGTCAATCTGTTGGTGAAGGCGTTTTTGAGTTGCGAATCCACTTTGGATCAGGTTATCGAGTTTATTTTGGACAAATAGATAACACGATCATTCTTTTAATCTGTGGTGGTGATAAATCATCACAAAGACGAGATATAGAACGAGCAAAAATTTATTGGTTGGAATATAAAAGGGAGCATTTATAAAAAAATGAGAACATGGCGTGAATGTCTTATTGAACAACTTGCTGACCGCAAAAGTGCAATTGCCTATCTGCAAGCAATCCTTGAAGACTACCAAATCTACAAGAACCATGCTGTGGTTCGGAGATCGCTTCTGACTGTTGTTGAAGCGCAAGGTGGTATTTCTGAACTTGCAAAACAGGTAAATGCGGACCCGCAGGTTCTTTCAAAAGTGATCTCCAACGAGGATATACCCTTGATTGAGGCACTCGGAATTGTTCTTAAGGCACTTGGATATCAACTCTCAATCCAGCCGATAAAACTTGAAGCCCCTAACCTTGATAAATACCCCAGTGGGTTAGACAGACAAAACACATCGGCACATGTGGCGGAAAATTGATTAGCATAAGTAAGGAGCCCGAAATTAAAAAATGAGCAAAGACTTGGTGATTAAAGACCTGCACATCAGCGTGCAGGGAAAACCAATTATAAAAGGATTAAATTTAAGTGTCAAACAAGGTGAGATCCATGCGCTTATGGGTCCAAATGGATCTGGCAAAAGCACCCTCGCTAACGGATTGATGGGACATCCTCTTTACGATATTGAATCCGGCGAAGTGATTTTTAGCGGCGTTGATGTCTTGGAGTTAGATCCGAATGAACGCGCCAAACTCGGACTTTTCCTCGCATTCCAGTATCCGACTGCGATCCCTGGAGTGAGTTTAGCGAATTTTCTACGGCTCGCTGTCAGTGCAGTCCGTGAGAAAGCGGAAAACGGTTCGGACAAAGATGGACTCATTCCGATGCGAGTATTCCGGCGCGAACTTCGCGAAAAAATGCAACAACTCGGCGTTGACGATTCTTTCGCAAGACGGTACCTGAATGATGGGTTCTCTGGCGGCGAAAAGAAACGCGCTGAAATTCTACAACTCGCAATGCTTGAACCGAAAATCGCTATTCTTGACGAAACGGATTCCGGACTCGATATTGATGCTGTCCGAATCGTTGGTGAAAGCGTCAGTCAATTGATTGGACCAGAGTTGGGTGTGTTGATTATCACGCATTATCCACGCTTGTTAGACTATATCCGCCCTCAGTTTGTACATATTCTGCTTGATGGGAATATTGTTGAGTCCGGCGGGTGGGAACTCGCACAGATGTTAGAGGCAGAGGGCTACGATCCGATTCGCGAAAAACACGGTATTAAGGAGGAACAATAATGGCGAACTCTGAAACGAACACAATTGAAGAACTCGGAATTAACAACGAATACCAATATGGGTTCCACGATGATATTACGCCGACGTTCAAATCTCGTAAGGGATTAGACGAGGAAGTTATCAATCAGATGTGCGACATCAAAGGCGAACCCGACTGGATGCGTCAGTACCGGCTTGAGGCTTACAAGATTTTCAAGCAGAAGCCGATGACCAAGTGGGGCGGCGATCTGTCACAACTCGATTTTGACGACATCTACTACTACGTCAAAGCCTCTGATCGGAGTGAACGCAGCTGGGACGATGTCCCCGACGATATCAAGAAAACCTTTGACCGACTCGGCATTCCCGAAGCCGAACGGAAATTTCTCGCCGGTGTCGGCGCACAGTACGATTCCGAAGTCGTTTACCATAACATCGTCGAAGAATTGGACAAAATCGGGGTTGTATTCCTTGATACCGATACCGCTATTAAAGAGTACCCAGACTTGGTGAAGAAATACTTCGGGACGATCATCCCGTCTGCGGATAACCAGTTCGCAGCACTTAACAGTGCTGTCTGGAGTGGCGGCAGTTTCGTTTATGTGCCACCCGGTGTGAAGGTTGAGTACCCATTGCAAGCCTATTTCCGTATCAACAGCGAAAACATGGGACAGTTTGAGCGTACACTCATCATCGCTGACGAAGGTTCGCAGGTGCATTACGTCGAAGGGTGCACAGCACCGACATTCAGCAGCGAATCCCTGCACAGCGCTGTGGTTGAGATTGTCTGCATGAAAGGTTCGCGGGTACGTTATACCACTATCCAGAACTGGGCGAACAATGTATATAATCTCGTCACGAAGCGGGCATTCGCTTATGAAGACGCGCAGATGGAATGGGTTGATGGTAACCTCGGTAGTAAGTTGACTATGAAGTATCCGAGCGTCTATATGATGGAACCCGGCGCGCGTGGGGATATTCTATCAATTGCCTTCGCGAGCAAAGGGCAGCACCAAGACGCAGGCGCGAAAGTCTATCATTGCGCACCACATACCACTTCGCAGATTACCTCCAAAAGTATCAGCAAAGATGGGGGCAGATCGAGTTATCGCGGATGGGTTGATGTCGCAAAAGGGGCAAAGGGTTGTAAATCACACGTCGTGTGTGACGCGCTGATCCTCGACAAGGACTCCCGTTCGGATACCTATCCGGTTATTGAGATCGGCGAGAACGATACGAACATCGAACACGAAGCACGTGTTAGCAAGATCGGAGAAGAGCAGCTCTTCTACTTGATGAGCCGCGGGCTTTCAGAAGAGGAAGCGTCTACGATGATTGTCAACGGGTTTATCGAACCCCTCGTCAAAGAACTTCCAATGGAATATGCTGTGGAAATGAACCGTCTCATCCAACTCCAGATGGAAGGTTCAGTCGGTTAAGATGGCAGTCAGCAGTCGGCTATCGGCTTTCAGCAAGAAAAGGTATTCTTAAACGAAAACCTCTTAGCTGACGGCTGATGGCTGATGGCTAATTGCTGACGGTTTCCGACGGCTGATGGCTATTAAAAGGATAAAAAAAATTGCAAAAAGGTCATTTTTCAAAAGAATTTCTTCAAAAAATAGCAGCAACTGAACCACAGTGGATGCGTGAGAAACGATTGGAGGCTTATACACTTTACGAATCTTTGCCGATGCCACATACGACCGAAGACGATGTCTGGCGACGTACGGTTGATATGCGTACCCAAGATTATTGGCGACGCACGCGGCGGTTTCTCCGCGGTCTTGATGTCGAAAAGTATCATCTGAGCCTGCCAACAAACGGTCAACCCTCTACTACAGATGTAGACTACAGCGATGAAGAAGCATCCGGTCTGCTTGTACAAGTTGACGGACAACGCCAACACGTATCTGAAAGTGAAGAATTAAAGAAAAAAGGAGTCTACTTTGCGGACCTCCACACCGCACTGCAGGAGCAGCCGGAACTGCTTCGTGACTACTTCATGAACAAAGCAGTGACCTTGGAAACGGGGTTAAAAAGTGGAAATATTGCCCAACATAATAAGTTTGACGCGCTGCACGGCGCATTCTGGCAGGGCGGCTACCTATTGCACGTCCCGAAAGGCGTAAACGTTGAAGTGCCACTGCGGGTCTATATCAAAATGTCCGAAACTGCTCAAGCTGACTTGTCGCATACGCTTATCATCGCTGAAGAAGGGAGTCAGGTTGTGGTTTTGGAAGAAAGTGCCTCTACGACATCGGACGCGAGCGGTTTACATAGCGGTGCGGTCGAAATCTTCGCCGGACAGAACGCAAACGTGACCTACGTGCAGGTGCAACGTTGGAATCGAACAGTCTGGAATTTCGCCTCACACCGTGCCATGGTCGCCAGAGATGCACAGATCTGCTGGGTCAGTGCTACATTCGGCGGTAGACTCAACAAGTTAAACCAAGCCGCTGTCTTGGAAGGTGCCGGAAGTAGCGCACAAATGTTAGGGCTCGCTTTTACAGATGCCCGCCAACACTTAGATGTTAGCACGGCACAAGAACACATTTCACCGCATACCACCAGCGATCTGATGTATCGTACTGTCCTCAAAGACAGAGCACAGACCGCATGGGGCGGGAATATCTACGTGTATCCATCGGCAAACTATACCGATGCATACCAGAAAAACGATAATCTGTTGCTGAGTGAACGTGCGCACGCCGATACTTTGCCCGGATTAGAAATTCAGGCACATGAGGTGCGTTGTACGCACGGGGCAACCGCTGGGAAAATTGATGCCGATCAGGTTTTTTATCTCATGAGTCGTGGTGTATCTTACGCACAAGCAGAAAAATTAATTGTTGACGGATTCTTTGAACCCGTCATGGAACGTATCCC
>JAAXHI010000406.1 GCA_012270875.1 Candidatus Poribacteria bacterium
TTAAAATTGTCCAAACTTTAGTAAGTGTTAGTATACCATTCGATTTTAGAAAGTTTGAGGAACAAACCTCCATCTCTACAATGTATGGAAAGGAACAAATTGTTCCGCGTGATTACCGAGGAAAACCTCGCGAAGTTCTGGTAACGCGTGTCGAGCTTTAGCAGCACCAGAACCTTTCAAGGAATCAATTTCCTTGATTCCATCCAAACTGAACCGCCTGCGTGGTACGTTCTCGTCAATTCGGGTAACGTTGTCATGTCCTGCAAGAAGCAGTGCTGTGCCAAGAGATGCGTGGGATTGGACGTGCATAAACACGTCAAGTAGTTTGAATGCCCAATATGGCCCACCGAGAGGGATTCTCCTACCTAAATTGACATTTAATGCCTCAGTTGTACAACCCACGCTCAAAACTTTTAATGAATTCCTCGGCCAATCAAGCAGTGTAATCGCCTCAACAACGGACATCCCTGCTGGATTGTTCGCCCACAAACCTCCATCTATCAAAGGTATGCCTGCAATGGATCTGTGTGTAGGAAAGTATGTCGGAGCTGAAGCGGTTGCCATTGCCACATCAACAGCACTTTCTTTATAATCCATCTCCAGCCGAGGATGATGAGCAGTTTTGTAAATGTGAACCTCACCGTTTTCAAGGTTTAATGATGGAATGACAAGCCTCTTTTTGCTATCACCTAATCGCTTTTCGCCGAAACAACTTCTCAGTGCATTTTCAAGCGGAGTACTACTATACTTTGAAGTGCCAAGCCATCTAAGCCATCGTAACCCTCGGTTGCCTTTGAAGATAGTAGGTCCGTGCTCTTCGTAAAATGCTAAGAGTTCTTTCGCTGAGAGTCCAAGTCCCAGGCCCAGAGCAATAATTCCGCCTGTTGAAGTCCCCACGATTAAGTCGAAATAGTCCACTATATCATCTTCAATCGCATCTTCAACAGTAGCAAGAAACGCAGCAGGGAACACTCCCTTGATTCCGCCACCATCAATTGTCAAGATTCGCTTCACTGATAACCTCCTCTGTTTTTCAAGGATAGACTATTTTTTATATCAATAATTACAATTATAACAAAATAATTAATGGAATGCAAATTAATTTCATAAAATTTGGTAAAAATCTCTATTTTTTTTCTGCTTTGCTTAAAAAATCGTGCTGTGGTATACTAAATACAATGTGTAAATGAATACCATAGAGAGGGAAATTTACCATGAAATTAAGTCAACGACTCCGTTTCATTCGTAGGGAAAATCAGTTGACGTTAAAGGAACTGAGTCAACTTTCAGAGTTATCTATACCCTATCTTTCGGATATGGAACGTGATGTTGTAAATCCATCTGTTGATACACTCCGAAAAGTTGCTAAGGCATACAACATCTCAGTCAAAGATCTGATTAGTGGTGTCGAGGGACTTGGCGAATCCTCAAATACTGATTATCCGGAAGGATTTCAAGCGTTTTTAAAAGAGTATGAGGATCAGTATGAAATAGATAATGACTGGAAGGAGTCATTGTTGAAAGTCAACTTTCGCGGTAGACAACCTACCTCCGCGACGGAATGGCTTGAGTTGTATCTTTACCTCAGGCGTATTCTTTCTCCTAAAGAGGGTAATAAACAATGAATAGGATGAAGAGGCACGTTATTGAATTAGTTCGGGATGTTGTCAATAAATATGCTTCAACAACGATACCGACTTTTGATGAAATATATTCTGGCTTGGGATTAGATGTGAAGGTTGGGGAATTACCCTCCGGAACAGATGGAGCACAAAAAGACAAAACAATAATAATCAACTCACAAATTAAAAATGAAGAGCGTAAACGATTTACCCAATTTCATGAAGTTACACATTATTTGATCGAGAAAGATGGAGATTTGATCTCTGAACTTCACGACTATACTATCAATCAAGAACATGGCTACAAAAAACCGTTGGAAACCCTTTGTAACATTGGTGCAGCTGAATTTCTGATGCCAAGTAAAGAATTTACAAAACTCTATAACAAAAGAGGGTTTAATGTCCAATTGATACCATTTGCGGCCAATTATTTTAAAAGTTCAATAATTGCTGCTGCAATCCAACTCGCGCAAGTTGCTCCGAACAGATGTATTGCGGTTATTTGCGAAAAGGGATTAATACCTAACGATAAAGCATCGTCGAAAGTCTCGTTTTCTACCACTGAAAATCAATCCCACAATAAACCAAAACTCCATGTAGTCTATTCTGCTTCCTCACCCAGTACTAACCGATGGTTAACAAAATATACAGTTTTTCCAGATGGCCATTTAGTAAACCAAGCATATTCGCAGTCCAAAATGCTTGAAGGTGAGTGTGAGATTCCTTTCCCGAGTTGGAAAGAACGTTGTCCCTGTGAGACATTATACAATAGAAATAGAGTTTATGCCTTATTTCATTTAACACCTCCGCCAAGCCTTGATCAACTGACACTTTTTTAACGGAGTTAACCTATGCCCACACTCGAATTCAATGGAAAACACCACATCTACACCCACCACCTCACCGTCCCCTACCGACCACTTGAAACTGACAAAAGCCGCTCCTGCAACCCAACGTGAATTGAGATATAAATATGAATAGATACAGACAAACTTTCAGAATGTTTTATGAAGGTATGTACTGCCATCGGAAATTCAGACCACCCTCTAAAACAAGATTGTGATATAATAACAATCTACTGAAAGGAGCATTCCGATGGCCAAACGAAGAAACTTCACCGCCGAGTTTAAAGCAGAAGTCGTTCTTGAGGCACTCCGTGGTGAAACTTCCCAAGCAGAACTGTGTAGACGACATAACCTCAGCGAACAACAGCTCTCGAAGTGGAAGCAACAAGTCGTTGAAAATGTGGCGACTCTCTTTGCCTCAACGGATCAGCAGTCGAGCGAGGCGGCGGAGCGTATTGCTCACCTTGAGCAGCTCGTTGGGCGGTTAACCGTAGCGTTAGACATCCAAAAAAAAGCATTGACTTTCTTGAGTTGATTCCGTCTGAAGAATGCCGAATCGTTGAGGCATTACGGACGCAGCACTCCGTGCGAGAGATTTGCGAGGTGCTGGGTTTCACCCGGAGCAACTTCTATTATCAACCGAAAATCGACCCGTCTGAAGATGTCCTGCGCGCAGAAATAGAGAAGTTAGCTGCGCAGTATCCGACATACGGGTATAGGCGTATCACGCAGTTGCTGGTGAAGGCAGGATACCGCGTTGGGTATCGCCGCATTGCCCGATTGACGAAAGCAGCAAATCTTTCAATCGCTGTCAAACGCTTCTGTCAAACGACTCACTCCACTGCGGGTGTGCGTCCGTGGATCAATCACCTCAAGACGCTTGAAGTCTGTAGATGCGATCAAGTCTGGGTAGGCGATATTACCTACGTCCGCCTCAAGCAACGCTTCGTCTATGTCGCTCTACTCATGGATGTCTTCACGCGCATGATAAGAGGATGGAAACTCAGTGAACATCTAACGCAATCTTTGACCTTGGAACCCTTAGAGCAAGCTTTACATGACAGGGTGCCGGAGATCCACCACTCCGATCAAGGCGTGCAGTATCTTTCAAACGGCTGCTGCAGCGTTGAGATATAGGCGTTTGAAAGATACTGCACGCCTTGATCGGAGTGATG
>JAAXHI010000557.1:0-4505 GCA_012270875.1 Candidatus Poribacteria bacterium
GTGCAACACGAGCGTGCCCATAGGCTACAGGGTAACCTCGGTCCACCTCGACGAAGCGGGGGAAGCGGCCTCATACGAGGTGCTCGCAGCGGGATGGCTCAAAAGCGACGGAACCGCGTGGGGAAGGCCCGTTGACGTGCTCGTAGCCCCCGACGGGGCGTTGCTCGTATCCGATGACCGCAGGGGTGCCGTCTACAGGATTTCCCGCTGACAGTACCGCCGCGCCTCAGCAGAGTTTTTGTTGCCCGGATTATTTGTAAAGGGGTTTATAATCCCCTAAACTAATCAATGTCCGAAGCGTTTTTGCCAAGGGGCCTTTGCTCATGAGTTCTTCTCGGAAAAAAGAGAAAATACCAACTGGATCCGTAATAACCAGAGACCCTTTTCCGAACTCAGAAAAGATATACGTGGACGGGAAAATCCACGACATAAAGGTGGCCATGCGAGAGGTTGAAACCGATGATCCACTCTCGGATGTCCCCGGTGCGGACAAGTTCAGGATAACCCTTTACGACACAAGCGGTCCCTATACCGATCCCGACGTTCATATCGACGTTCACAGAGGTCTTCCACCGCTTCGCGAAAAGTGGATAAGGGAACGGGGGGATGTTTCGGAACTGCCCGATTTCTCCTCGGAGTTCGCAAGAAAAAGGCTTGAGAGGGCAAACGGGATAACTTTCGGGAACATAAGAAAGCCCCTTCGCTCCGCGCCCTCGCGAAACGTAACCCAGATGCATTACGCGAAAAAGGGAATCGTAACGCCCGAGATGGAGTATATAGCCATAAGGGAGAACCAGAGAGTCGATGAGCTCAAGGAGGCCTACGGACAGCTTGCGGCTTACCACGAAGGAGTTGATTTTGACGCGCGCATTCAGACGAGCCACATAACCCCGGAGTTCGTAAGGGAGGAAGTTGCCTCGGGACGCGCCATAATTCCGAACAACATAAACCATCCCGAGAGCGAGCCCATGATAATAGGGCGCAACTTCCTCGTGAAAATAAACGCGAACATCGGAAACTCCGCCGTTACCTCAAGCATCGAGGAAGAGGTCGAAAAAGCGGTCTGGGCGTGCAGATGGGGAGCCGACACTATAATGGATCTTTCGACCGGGGACAACATCCACGAAACGAGGGAGTGGATAATAAGAAATTCCCCGGTTCCCGTGGGAACCGTTCCCATATACCAAGCCCTTGAAAAGGTTAAGGGAAAACCGGAGGAGCTTACCTGGGAGATTTACAGAGATACCCTCATAGAGCAGGCGGAGCAGGGGGTTGACTACTTCACGATACACGCGGGAGTGCTCCTTCGCTACATTCCGCTTACCGTCGACAGGGTTACGGGAATAGTTTCAAGGGGCGGGTCGATAATGGCCAAGTGGTGTCTCTCACATCACAAGGAAAGCTTCCTCTACACAAATTTCGAAGAGATATGCGAGATAATGAAGGCTTACGACATAGCGTTTTCTCTGGGCGACGGCCTCCGGCCGGGCTCAATAGCCGACGCTAATGACGCTGCGCAGTTCGCCGAGCTTGATACTCTGGGGGAACTTACGCAGATTGCCTGGAAACATGACGTACAGGTCATGATAGAAGGTCCGGGACACATCCCGATGCAGATGATAAGGGAGAACGTGACCAAGCAGCTTGATATATGCGGAGAAGCTCCCTTTTACACCTTGGGTCCTCTTACGACCGATATAGCGCCGGGTTATGATCACATAACTTCCGCCATAGGGGCGGCTATGATAGGTTGGTACGGAACTGCGATGCTCTGTTACGTTACACCGAAGGAACATCTCGGTCTTCCCAACAAAAAGGACGTAAAGGACGGGGTTATAACCTACAAGATCGCCGCGCACGCGGCGGATCTTGCAAAGGGTCATCCAACCGCACAACTTCGCGACAATGTCCTTAGCAAGGCGAGGTTTGAATTCCGGTGGAACGATCAGTTCAATCTCTCTTTAGACCCGGATACGGCGCGCGAGTTCCACGACGAGACCCTCCCCGCCGAAGGCGCCAAGGTTGCTCATTTCTGCTCCATGTGCGGCCCGAAATTCTGCTCAATGAAGATCACGCAGGACATAAGGGACTACGCGAAAGAACAGGGTCTCTCAGAGATGGATGCCGTTCAGAAGGGGCTTGATTCCAAAGCTAGGGAATTTGTGGAAAAAGGAAAAAAAATATATGTTGAAAGACCAGATGAGATTAGCCGGTAGTAATTTAGGACCTCGTCCTAAATTGACTCTTCTTGAATATGGCTGATTTCGTATTTTAAAGGATGTTTTTTATATTCAGGGGTCTTCTTGGAAGAGACTGGGCTGTCTTTGTTTTATGTGGGGCGGATGAAACGTGCCAATAATGACATAAGGATTCGGGCCTACTGAATGCCACCTGCGAGTTGTTCCGAGAAATAGATAAAGATCTTTAGTGCGTGCGAAATCATAAAGATATTTTTCCCGCACTTTCTTGACTGCTTCTTCAGGGTTGTCTTTCTTTAGGCAATTCCAATAGAGTTGCCCGATTTCCCAGTCTTCAATCATCAGCGTGCTGGATTTGTCCTCATCATCTAGAAATTCGTATTGAAATTTCCAAGGCAGTTTGGGCATCAACTCAAAGCCACCAGGATAAAGATCAAGTTCATTGAATAAAGATCCTTGTCTTATAGCGGCTTCAACGGCTTTTTCTTTGCTGAGTTCCCAGTTGGGGTCTGTTCGTTTGGCAATAAAGTTTACAATTTTTGTAGGTTTGAAAATGGCTAGTGAATATTCATTGTTTTTAGCGGCTTCAATAATCTGATTCATATTGGTATGGATAGTGTTTTTCTCAAGAATAAGCCTGCGTCTTTCCTCCCACTCATTCTCGGTATCAATTGTTTCGAGAAGATTGATATTATTTATGTCAATAGGACGATAACTTTCTGGTCTTGGATCTTTTGGGTTTTTTTGCAAGTCAATCTCTATCCACTGATATTTTTTGAATCTTCTGTTGTCTTCTAATGAGCGGAAAGGTAACGGATATATCCTTATCCATGATCCATCTTCTCTGAATCCTGCGGTGCAGACAAGTTCGGCATATTTTCTTGATAGTGTTGGATAGGCTTTAACTGCAATTAAGACGCGTTCTTTGGACATGGTTGCACTCAGCCTAGATATGAGAAATTTCATATTCCCAATCGGGACGCTGGCTTATGGCTTTGGCAACGAGGCTTCTGTGGCACATGTTTGAATCTGCCTCAAAACACGTGATCGCAACACGTCTATATTTTCGGAAAAGGTTGTACAATTCCTCCAAAGCAATCTTGTTTTCTTTAAGTGTGCAAAATTCATAATCATGAAAGATGCGGTCATAATCAGCTTGCGAGTTTAGCGATCGGCGTTTTTCAGAGACTATTCCCAATTCAGGCATATGTGTATACTCAATCCCAATTTCCTCAAGCGTTTTTGAAAGGATTTTCTTAGAAAAACCATACTTGCGGCTAAACGCGTTTTTCCGGACGTCGCAAAGAAGATGAACATTATTTTTTATAAGTCTGTTTAGGTAGTTCTCGAAAAATTTTCCTTCGTAACCGATAGTGAAAAACGCGTAATTCGTCTGAGATGGTTTTTTCCGTTCCAGGATTTTTATTTCTCTCTTATTCATTACTTCTCCAGATATTTCACTATTGATTGCATAATAAGAATATCTCCGATATACATCGCGAATAAGATTATTGCCTTTGATATTCTTATATTTATTCCTAAGCAGGATAAGGTTTTCGCAATCCTCAGTCGCAATCTTCGCCAGATAATCGCTTTTTTCAGCAATCTCCCAACATTCCGTATCCTTTATAATTCCAATGTCCGTTAGTTTCCTCTTGTCGGCGACAGATTGAAAAGAGAAACAACCATATTTGTAAGGAATAAATTCGTAGCTTTTGTCCTTCTGGTATTCTTGCGTAAACAGAAATAGGTATTTCTGCAGGTCAGTTTTCCCTAGCTTTCCGCCGAACACCTCGAGCAGAGCTAAGAGGACCTTCTGACGGTAATACAACGAATTCTTTCTTTTGGTATTCATTTATCCTTCCTTGAATAAATTATAAACAAAAATGCCGAGACTATAAAAATTCCGACGAGTTAATGAGTTTTCTTTGTAGCGCGGTTTCAACAAAGGCGGTGACGCAAGTCTCCACGCTGGAAGCGGGGCTTTTCTCGTGTTGCCTGTCAATGTGTTATTAAGTATATATTTGCAACCTGTTACTATCTTTTCCGTTTCATGCCAAAGCGAACCGACATAAAAACCATACTGATTATCGGCTCCGGTCCTATAGTGATAGGACAGGCCTGCGAGTTTGATTATTCGGGGACTCAGGCGTGCAAGGTGCTGAAGGAGGAAGGGTACAGGGTGGTTTTGGTAAACAGCAATCCGGCCACCATAATGACCGACCCGGACTTTGCCGACAGGACTTACGTGGAACCGCTCGTTCCCGAAATACTGGAAAAGATAATAGAGAAGGAAAAACCCGACGC
>JAAXHI010000557.1:4615-6680 GCA_012270875.1 Candidatus Poribacteria bacterium
GTTGTGGAAACTATAGGGTTTCCGGTCATCATACGGCCTTCTTTTACCCTTGGCGGAACCGGCGGGAGCATAGCCTACAACAAGGAGGAATTCGATGAGTTCGCCAAGGCTGGAATCGAAAGCTCTCCGGCAAGCGAGATACTCATAGAGGAATCCATAGTGGGGTGGAAGGAGTTTGAGTACGAAGTCATGCGGGACCATATGGATAACGTTGTCATAATCTGTTCCATAGAAAACTTCGANNCTTACCGACAAGGAATACCAGAAGATGCGCGACGCGTCCATAGCGATAATAAGGGAAATCGGCGTCGACACCGGGGGGTCTAACATCCAGTTCGCCGTCAACCCCGAAGACGGGCGCGTGATGGTCATAGAGATGAACCCGAGGGTCTCGCGAAGTTCCGCGCTGGCTTCGAAGGCCACGGGGTTTCCGATCGCCAAGATAGCCGCGAAGCTTGCCGTCGGCTATTCGCTGGATGAGATCTCGAACGATATAACCAAGTACACCCCCGCGTCTTTTGAACCGACGATAGATTACGTTGTGGTAAAAATACCCAGGTTCGCGTTTGAGAAATTTCCGCAGACGACCCTTACCCTCACTACGCAGATGAAATCGGTGGGAGAGGTCATGTCCATCGGAAGGACCTTCAAGGAGTCGCTTCAGAAGGCAATAAGNNTCTCACGTAGACCCCTGGTTTCTTCAGAACATTAAGCAGATTGCCGGTTTCGAATCGGATCTTGCGGAAAACGGGCTTGACGGCGAAACCATCCTTCGGGCCAAACGCTACGGTTTTTCCGACATTGAGATCGCGAAGATTCTTTCCACAAAGGAAGAGGAAATCAGGAATTTCCGTCTGCGCGAGGGAATTGGCGCTTCTTTTAAGATGGTTGATACCTGCGCGGCCGAATTTGAAGCTTATACCCCCTACCTCTATTCGACTTTCGAGAGCGAAAGCGAGGCGCTTCCCACGGACGGAAAAAAAGTGGTAATACTCGGCGGAGGGCCTAACCGTATAGGACAGGGCATAGAGTTTGACTACTGCTGCGTACATGCGTCTTTTGCGCTTAGGGAAGAGGGATACGAGGCCGTTATGGTTAACTGCAACCCCGAGACCGTGAGCACGGATTACGACACCTCGGACAGGCTTTACTTCGAACCGCTTACCCTTGAGGACACCCTGGCTCTTATAAGAAGGGAGGATCCCTGGGGAGTCATAGTTCATCTGGGAGGGCAGACCCCGCTTCGACTGGCGCTCGCGCTTGAGAGCCATGGGGTGAGAATAATAGGCACTTCTCCCGAGAGCATTGATCTTGCCGAAGACAGGGACAGGTTCAGAAAGCTTGTTTCCGATCTGGGGCTGCTCCAGCCCCGGAGCGATACCGCGAGAAGCGAGGAGGATGCCGTTGGTATAGCCCGCGACATAGGATATCCGGTCATGGTCCGCCCGTCCTATGTTCTGGGCGGTCGCGCCATGGAAACAGTTTACGATGAAGAGTCTCTTCGGACCTACATACACGAAGCCGCGGGTGTTTCCCCGAACCACCCGATACTGATAGACAAGTTCCTAAAGGACGCAAAGGAAGTCGACGTGGACGCGGTTTGCGACGGAAAGACGGTTGTGGTGGGCGGGGTGCTTGAGCACATTGAGGAAGCGGGGGTTCATTCGGGAGACAGCGCGGCGATTCTGCCCCCGTTCTCTATGGAGCCCGAAATTGTCGAGGAGATAAAGTCCCAGACTAAAAAACTTGCGCTCTCGCTTGGGGTAAGAGGCCTCGTTAACATCCAGTTTGCCGTAAAGGACGGTGAGGTTTACGTAATTGAGGTAAACCCCAGAGCTAGCCGTACCGTTCCTTTCGTGAGCAAGGCCATAGGGGTTCAACTGGCCAAAATCGGAACCAAGGTGATGATCGGAAAATCTCTGGAAGAACTCGGGTACACAGAAGAAATAGTCCCGCGGCACTACTGCGTAAAGGAATCGGTCTTTCCTTTCGTCAAGTTCCCGGAAGTCGACACGATTCTGGGTCCGGAAATGAAATCGACCGGCGAGGTCATGGGAATCGCTCC
>JAAXHI010000462.1:0-740 GCA_012270875.1 Candidatus Poribacteria bacterium
GAGATGGCTGGGGCACTTGTTCGTGAATACAATGGACATCAAGGTGCTGTTTATAGTGTTGATGCAGGGTTCGTGTTACCAAGACGCGCCAGCAATCGGGCGGCAATGATTGCCTCCGGTAGCGCAGACAATTCCGTGATTATCTGGAATATTCGGTCAGGGAACCGCTATAGAACTTTCGATGAATCAACCGACGCTGTTTACGCAGTAAAATTCAGTCCAGATGGTGAATTTGTGGCAGCAGGTGGTCGCGATGGCAAAGTACGAGTCTGGAACCTCCGCAGCCGGGCATTAACCCACGAGTTTTAAGTAGCGATTAGCCATCAGCTATCAACTGTCAGTTACTGTTTGCTGTAGGTTAAACTTCTTTGATTCTCTAAACACTTTGGAGATTATAGGGGGTTCAAAGACGGACTAACCGATATCAGAAGGGGACTGATGGCTGATCGCTGATAGCCGATAACTATTTTGGGGGTCTTCACAATGTATACCAATACTATATCCCTTTTGACTAAGCAAAATAGCCTTCCGAGTGCGCTCCGAACCCTTTTCACACTGTTCTTTATTTCTATCGGTCTCCCCACGTTTGCACAAGGGACCCCGCGGCTCAATTCCCTGTTTCCAGCAGGCGGGCAACCCGGAATGACTGTTGAGGTTGCTATTCAAGGTTCCGATTTAGAAGACGCACACGAGGTCATTATTGAAGGAGAACCCGGGATTACTGCTAAACTTCATCCCGC
>JAAXHI010000462.1:813-4661 GCA_012270875.1 Candidatus Poribacteria bacterium
GAAATTGACGCAGCGTCACAAACGCAAATCGTTGCCTATCTCACATCAGCAGCAAGAGCCAGTGCCGGGTTAACTGCTGAATTATCTATCGCACCAGACGCATCTATCGGGCTTCGTGAAATTCGGATTGTCGGCAAGCACGGCACTTCTACCGCATGGCCCTTTGAAGTTAGCCAAACCCCGGATATCATTGAGACCGAGTCGAATAACGATCCGGAATCCGCTACCACTATTGAATTACCGAGCCTCATCAACGGCGTTATTAATCCGGGCGGCGATGAAGATTATTACGTGTTTGAAGGGACTAAAGGACAACGATACGTGTTTAGCGTCAAAGCGTATCGACTTAACAACATCAGCCAACAGTTCTTCAATCCAACGATCTCTATTTTTGATGCCAAAGGCGTTGAACTCGCACGCAGTAACGGGTTCTATAGTCTCGATCCACTCATTGATATGACCCTGCCTGACGACGGTCCCTATCTCCTACGGATTCGAGATCTGTTGCATCGCGGTAACCCAGATTCTGTTTATCGATTAACAGGCGGTGTTCTCCCTTACAATACCTATCTGTTCCCAGCGGGTGGGACGCTTCCTGATGCAGATATGAATCGGACACACCCACCTACAGAGACCAATCAAGCCTTATTGGGGCCGCCTTCTCCTGCAAAAACCAATATTATTCAGTGCGTTATTGGCGGTGAAAATCTACCCGAAACCGAGTGGCAGGTCAAATTGACAGCCGATGATCAGCCGGGACTCAAACAAATTCGTACGCCGTACGGCATCTTCCCATTCGTCATCAACGCGCATCCTGAAACTATTGAAGCAGCGGTCGAACTTCAGTCCACGTCAGACGAAATCGCTACACAAGATGTCGAGACCCATTCCTCCGAATCCGAAATCCTTTTTGAAACGAAGTGTAGTGCCTGCCATGAACTCCGTTCACCGAGCAACCGCGCACTCTCTGCAGAAGAGTGGACAAGCACTATTACGCGTATGGCGACGAAGGAGAACGCAGACATTACACCCACGGAACGCGACCGTATTATCGCATTCGTTGCTCAAGAAGCACAACGGTTGGGTGAACTCATCGCACGCCAGCTCGAACACGCACAACACATCACAATACCCGGCGCAATCAGTGGACGTATCTCTGAATCCGGTGAGATAGATTACTACCGCTTTACGATCTCTGAAGGCACAAGCCTCGGTCCGTGGTGGGTGATCTTCCCGTTTGATAACGTTGATGAGAAAGGCTTTGATACCGTCTATCCACCTGAAACCGAGATTGATTTCGATAAAGAGTACATCGGCAAAGATGGTCGAAAAATAGGGTGGTATAAAACCAATCGCAGAGGTGAGAATGTCTTCTCGAATGTCCCTGAAGACGACGTTACAGGCTACGCCTTAACCTATCTTGAATCTGACCGAGATCAGAACTATCTATTATCTCTCGGTTCCGACGATACCATCAAGATATGGGTGAACGATAAACTTGTTTTTAGTAAATACGTCCACCGTCCGCTGCGTCGCGCCGATGATGTCATCCAGTTACCCGTCTCTAAGGGCAGAAACAAAATTCTCGTCAAAATTACGAATGGCTATGGACCCTGGGGGTTCTTTGCAGATATAGGTGGGTATTCGCTCACTGCTTCTGCTGAACGTCTGAATTCGCCGCTGAGTCCATCTCTCACATTGCTTGATGCAAACGGACAGGTGCTGGCAAATAATGCCGGTATTGGTGGCAGACGCAACGCTATTATTGATTACAGTTTTAATGAACCCGGTGAGTATGCTGTTCGAGTTGAAGACATTGCTGGCAGCGGGGGCGCAGGGTACGTTTATCACTTAGATGTCCGCCCAACAAAACCCGATTTTGCCATTTCTGTAACACCCGATAACCCGAATATCGGACGTGGCGGTACTGTCTTATTAGATGTGACACTGCAACGCCGTGTCGGGTTTACAGAACCGATACTACTCTCTGTTGAAAACTTACCGCCGGGGGTCATCGCAAGCGAGAGCGCAATTCTTTCGGGTGCTGGCACAACGCAGGGATACATTACGCTCACCGCCGCATCCGATGCTGAACTGCTGCCACGTGTCGTCCAAGTTGTCGGTTCCGTCACGACCGCTACCGGTAACGAATACCGTCGCGCCGCAACACCCGTTGAAATCTATCGAATTCAGAATAACGACCAAACTGTCCAGCGGAAAAACGTTGTTGTCAGCGTCACGGAGTCCTCGCCTATTGTGTTATCAACGGAATTAGAGGAGATCGTCGTGACCCCAGATGCGCAGATTGAAATCGTCGTCAAAGTTGATCGAAAAAACGGCAATCGCCAAAACCTGAACCTTACCGCTGTCGGTTTACCCTTCGGGGTCCGCCTCCAGCGACAAAACACCTTGCTCCGCAGGAATCAGACGGAAGCAACCTTGACCCTTGTGCCGAATATTATTGCGACGGGTAGTAACCAGTTACGTCGTAATCCTTTCATCGGTACACAGCAGACGCGTCCATACACTATTGTTGTCAACGCATCAGTTGGACAGCGGATCGTAGCGAGCAGTCCTGCCATTAAACTTTGGCTCGGCAGCCGTCCAGATACGGATCAAGAGACAGTGATCGGAGGGAATTAACCGGAGCAGACGCGGACAATGCTTAAGGCTTGTGTAATAGACTTCCGCTGTTTATTAGTTATGGCTTAGTTCTCCTAACCGGATTGGTCGTAAATTCCAAAGGGAAATTAGCCTCAACATGGGCGAGAATTAAAGCATTATATTGATCGGCTACAAAAAATAAATTTGACATTTTTAAAGTTTTGTGATATACTTAACTTCGGCGTTGGGTTAAAACTCAACGAAATCCACGTTTTTGGAAAATTTTCGCAAAATAAATTTGACATTCTCAAATTATTGTGGTATACTTAATCTTGCTTGTGTACCAACTGCTCAAAATAGGAGCATCGGTTGAAAAAACCGACGGTGAGGTGCGATGCCTCCCTTGGTAAATTTTGAAAATAAATTTGACATTTGTATGACGGTTGTGGTATACTTAAAAGGTACCACATGGGGGTGTAGCTCAGTTGGGAGAGCGTCTGGTTTGCAACCAGAAGGTCAGCGGTTCAATTCCGCTCATCTCCATCGCCTATAAGCGTTTTACGCTTAACACATAGGCGTTGTTCTTTGACAATTGCATAGAGAGGGTAAATCGGTAGAATGATATTACTTATCAAGCTACTAAGGGCTTACGGTGGATGCCTTGGTGCCAGGAGTCGACGAAGGGCGTGACAGGCTGCGATAAGCTTCGGGGAGTCGCTTAATAGACTTTGATCCGGAGATTCCCGAATCGGGCAACCGAGCAGGTTAATCCCTGCTACTCGTGTTTACACGAGGGACAACCAGGAGAAGTGAAACATCTCAGTACCCTGAGGAACAGAAAGAAAACCTCGATTCCCCCAGTAGCGGCGAGCGAAAAGGGAACAGCCCAAACCCGGTATATGTTCAAGCCTGAACGCGTTGTATGCCGGGGGTTGCGGGGTCCATTGGGTGTGGGTTCAGACACACCAGAAGTGACCGTGCCATTAGCTTAATGCCTCTGGAAAGAGCAACCGGAGCGGGTAAAAGTCCCGTGAGCGAAAGTGGTGGCGCACTTCTTGATGGGTACCCCAAGTACTACGGGATAGGCAAACCTGTAGGAATCCAGGAGGACCACCTCCTAAGGCTAAATACTCCCTGGCGACCGATAGTGAACGAAGTACTGTGAAGGAAGTGGTGAAAAGCTCCCCCATTAGGGAAGTGAAAAGTCCCTGAAACCGTATAGCCTACAAGCTGTGGAAGTGCTA
>JAAXHI010000249.1:0-176 GCA_012270875.1 Candidatus Poribacteria bacterium
GCACAGATGCGTTACGTTATGCCTGAATATCAGGTTGAACGGATTTCCAACAGGCACGAAGTCTACAATAACTTCTATGAGATGGGCGGTCCGCCTATCGGGTTTGACATCTTCTGGTGGGGCACACGACCACCGAAACGGAATTACCTTGAGGGTATTTCTGTTGGTGACAAGTT
>JAAXHI010000249.1:246-1016 GCA_012270875.1 Candidatus Poribacteria bacterium
CCCGGTGTCTATCGTTTCATGACGAATGTTGTGGTGTATGCGTTGACACACGGCTCAATTTCCGACTACTCCAATTATATCCCTGAAGACCGATTAGCCGAAAAACAACTTCCGACGCGCCTACCGCAAGCCGCGCGAGTCGGTGATTTTGAATAAGACCTGTATATCTCCGTCCAGCTGAAATTGCTCACCTTACCGAGGGTTATTCGGTTACCATCAACGGTAACTGGATAACCCTATTTTTTCCTATTGACAAAAAAGACGTACCCGATAAAATAGGATACACAATTTCGGGTGTCTATTACACCGCCAACCAAATTCATATCAAAGGACTCACAACATAATGGAAAAGACGCACTTACTTCATGCACCCCATCTCCATGCTATTGCACGAAACATATTTGTCGCCGCAGGTACGGCACGGCACATCGCCGAGGATGTCGCCGAAATTCTGGTAAACGCCCATCTCGCAGGACACGATTCGCACGGTCTCCTGCGCGTCCCTGCCTATTTACGCGGTATTGATGCAGGACATCTGAAACCCGCGGCTGAACCTAAAATCCTCGCAGAGAGTCCCAATACCTTGCGTGTTGACGGTCAAGGGGGGTTCGGACATTATATCTCGCGCTGGTCGATCCATAAAGCCATTGAAAAGGCGAAATCCGCTGTCTCCTGCTCCGTTAGTATTAGCAGTGTAGGACATATCGGACGTTTAGGCGAATATGCAGAAGCCGCAGCGAGAGTGGGATGTATCTCGCTCATCAGTGTCG
>JAAXHI010000249.1:1134-1440 GCA_012270875.1 Candidatus Poribacteria bacterium
GCGCGGAGTAAAGGGATAGATCTGCCGGAGGGTTGCATTCTTGACAAAAACGGAATGCCAAGCACCACACCCGCCGATTTCTACGATGGTGGCGCGCTGCTGGCGTTCGGGAAACATAAAGGTTATGCACTCGCGATGTTCACATGCCTCCTCGGTGGGTTAGCAGGGACTTATGATGTGGAAAGCGGTAGAATGAACGGCACTTTCATGCAGGTGATCGATGTCAACGCCTTCACACCGGTTGAAGAATACCAGCAAGGCGTACGCGCTTTCTTAGACGGCATCAAATCGACACCCCCCGCACAA
>JAAXHI010000249.1:1522-3211 GCA_012270875.1 Candidatus Poribacteria bacterium
ACCGTTGAAGATGACGACAGAGCACACTACGGTTTTTAATTATACCTTGCGGAGTAACGACGGGCGTTTGGACTTTGACAAGCGTTTCTCAAATCCGCCCTCCATTACATTACGGGCTACGGGTTTGGGTTTACCCAAGACAGCAGCCTGCAACACCGGCGCAGGCGGATATACGGAAAGACACTTTATGTATCAAACCTATCTGACCGAACCGCGAGGAAATTTAAAAAGATGAAAAGGCATATATTTGAAACCGCAGACCTCCAGAAATTCACAAACGATCTCTTTGTCGCAGCAGGCACGCCACAACACATCGCCGACACCGTTGCCGAGATCTTGATAAAAGCCAACCTTGCTGGACACGACTCGCACGGCGTACTTCGGATCCCCTCCTATCTTGAAGCGATCGAAAACGGCGGTATCCGTCCCGATGCCGAGCCGAATGTCTTGCGGGAAACAGAAAACACGCTGCATATTGATGGCGAGAACGGTTTCGGACACTATACTGCCCGTTATGCAGTCCGGCAAGCGATTGAAAAGGCGAAACGCGGTCGTACCTGCTTCGCGACACTCACCCGGACCGGGCATATCGGCAGACTCGGTGAATACGGTCAGGAGGCTGCGGCATCTGGATGTATCGGGATTGTCACAGTCGGTGGCGGCTCAAAAGGCGGTGGACGTATCCTTCCGTTCGGGGGTGCACTCGGTGCGCTCGGTACGAATCCAATCACCATTGGAGTCCCGACGGGTGATGACAGACCTTTTCTCATTGATTTCGCGACCAGTATGATCGCAAACGGTAAAAGCTATGTCGCTGTCAGTGAAAATCGAGATCTTCCCGAAGGATGTGTTGTTGACAAACACGGAAACCCAACGGTCAAAACCGCTGAATATAACGATGGCGGCAATCTGCTGGCATTCGGCAGACACAAAGGCTATGCGCTCTCCCTGTTCGTGGCACTGGTCGGCGGATTGGGCGGGACGTTTAATACTGAAGCTGGACAAATGAGCGGTCTCCACATCCAAGTGATTGATGTCAACGCTTTCCTACCCCTTGAAGAATACCAGAAAGGCGTGCATGCGTTTTTGGACGCAATCAAATCAACACCGCCCGCTCAAGGATTTGATGAAGTGCTGGTCCCTGGTGATTTTGAAGCCAATTCGCGGGCACACCGGCTTGCGAACGGCATTGATGTCCCAGATACGATCTACCAGCAGCTTCACGAGTGCGCTGAAAAGTGGGATGTTCCGATGGCAGAAGCGCAGTGATTTATGCGCTGGGACTTACACAAAATTCCTTCCGTCGCGCGGCAGTCGAAACTTTAGAAAACACCGGATCGGAAGTGTGGAAGGTTGCAAAGGTGAGGTGAGAATCCTTTCTTCCGCCCCATCCTTCCATTCTTCCATCTCACGCCTGATTTAGGAAACTCAGCCTATGTCACTCAAATATCTCTTTCTTACAACAACCCTTTTGCTAACGTTTACGTTCAGTATCTCTGCGCAAGAACACACCTACTATAGAGATACCGGTAGCGTTAAAACAGTGGCATACTCGCCAGTGGATTCCGCCATTATTGCGAGTGGAGGCGGGGGTCGTGCGGTAAAGTTATTGGACTTGCAAAACGACACCGTAACAACGCTCGGACACCACACTGATGTCGTCAATTCTATCGCTTTTTCCCCAGACGG
>JAAXHI010000249.1:3232-14393 GCA_012270875.1 Candidatus Poribacteria bacterium
GATCATATTAACAATAGGAGTCGCTCGCAGGTCAAAGCGGTTGCCTTCTCTCCTAATGGACAACTACTCGCTACCGCGGGCGTAGAGGCAAAGTTATGGGATGTCCACACTCGTAAGGAGATAGCCACACTTGAACACGGTAAGTGGGTGCTGGCTGTCGCCTTCTCGCCAGATGGACGCATGCTTGCAACAAGTGATGAGAGTGGATATATCAATATCTGGGATGTTCAAACACAACAAATTGTTCTCCAACTCGAAGGTGATTTTACCGCTGTGTATACACTTATGTTTTCACCGGATGGTAAAATCCTTGCGAGTGGTGGGTACGAAGGAAAAATAGAATTATGGAAGGTAGAGGGTTGGGTACATCTCGGCACGCTTAACGTCGGAGCCACAGCCTTTACAGTCCGTTTTTCACCCGACAGCAGCACACTCGCCAACACCGGTTATGAATCTGTAGGTCTCTGGAAAGTTGACAGCGGCGAAAAAATTGCCACGCTCACCGGACATACGGGGTGGGTGAACACTCTCGCCTTTTCTCCAGACGGAAGTACACTTATTAGCGGTGGCGACGACGAAACGCTCCGAATCTGGAATGTCACACCCTACCGTGCTATACCTGAGGAGGATATGGTCCGGATTATCTACTTTCTCCCACGCGACCGTAGCATGCAACCGGATATATGGAGTAAACTGGATACGCTCATAAGAGATGTGCAAAGTTTCTATGCCGGCCAGATGGAACGCAACGGGTTCGGTAGAAAGACCTTCACCTTTGAAACCGATGAAAATGGAGAGACGCTTATTTATCGCGTTGATGGGCAGTTCGCGGATTGGCACTACCATAGCGGCACACAGAGCAAAGTCTATGCCGAAGTCGATTCTCAGTTTGATATGGAGAAGCACATCTACCTTATCGTGGTGGATATCAGCAGTGAGGTCATTGAAGAAGAGAATACATGCGGGGTCGGTGGCGGTCATTGGTTTGAAGGCGAAACCATCACACGGACGCGTGGGGGGTATGCAGTCATCCCTGCCTCCGGCCGGTGTTTTGATGGCGTGGTCGGCGCAAGTGTAACAGCACACGAAATTGGACACGCCTTCGGTTTGGAACACGACTTCCGAGACGATACCTATCTTATGTCTTACGGCGCGGCACCCAACCGGTTGTCAAGATGTGCCGCGGGTTGGTTAGATGCAAGTCGCTTCTTTAATACCGACCAAACTGCTTTCAACGAACCGACAACGCTACGGATGCTCACGCCATCGTCTTACCACCCAGACGCTGAGAACCTCACCGTTCGGTTTGAGGTAACCGATGTAGACGGTATCCACCAAATCCAACTACTTGTTCCAACGACTTCAGAGGACCCGGCATCGGGTGTCAAATTGCACAGTTGTAGAGACGGACACGACCAAAGCAGCACCTTTGAATTTGACACACCGACATTGACGGCACACCAAGTAAACACCATAGCACTCCAAGTGATTGATATGCATGGAAATATCACACGTCAGGAATATACACTCAGTGCCGATGATACCCTTGCTATTCAAAATCCGATGGATGTTAACAGCGACGGCGTGGTGAATATCCAAGATTTGGTGTCAGTCGCCTCAAATTTCGGACAGACAGGCGAAAATAGCGCGGATGTTAACAACGATGGTGTGGTCAACATTTCAGACCTTATCTTGGTAGCAAGTGCGTTAGGAGACGGTGCAGCTGCTGCGCCCATCTTACATCCATCAGATCTCGAAGGACTCACCGCATCAGACGTGCAACAGATGCTAACGCAAGCGCGCCAAATATCACGCACAGATCCCACGTATCTGCGCGGCGTTACGATACTGGAGCAGCTGCTTGCGCGCCTATTGCCGAGCAAAACGGCTCTCTTGCCCAACTATCCGAACCCGTTTAACCCAGAGACATGGATCCCGTATCAACTCGCTGCGCCAACAGATGTAACGCTGCACATCTATTCCGCGGGCGGTACATTGGTACGGACGCTGGCATTAGGGCATCGATCTGCAGGAATGTATCACAGCAGAAATCGTGCGGCGTATTGGGATGGCAGAAATCAACACGGCGAAGTGGTTGCGAATGGACTCTATTTTTATACGCTATCTACAGGAGACTTCACAGCAACGCGAAAAATGCTGATACGGAAATAGAGAAGGATTTATGCAATGTCGGAACGAATAACAGAAATTGCGTTTGACATTACACTGTCATAGTGTTATACTTAACCTGTAACGTTGATTCTGTTTTTGAAAGGATATAGGGCATAATTATAAGCCCACATTGAAACATAATGAACCTCGGACTCACGGACAAAGTTGCAGTTGTAGGTGCTTCAAGTAAAGGACTTGGACGCGCCATCGCGCTCGGTTTGGCACAGGAAGGCGCGAAAGTTACGATCTGTGCAAGAGACACTGACGCACTGGCGGCAACAGCAGATGATATTCGTAACCAGACCGGTACGGAGGTGTTAGCAGTACCGACCGATGTTAGTCAACCAGAACAGGTTGAGAACCTTATTAAGACAGCGATTTCGCACTTCGGTGGTATTGATATTTTAGTCAACAACGCTGGCGGCCCCAGAGCCGGACGGTTTGATGACCTCTCGGCACAGGACTACCAAGACGCGGTCCACTTGAATTTGATGAGTACAATCAACCTCTGCCGTGCTGCTGTACCATCAATGCGTGAACGCGGCGGTGGGCGGATTATCAACCTCACCTCGGTCTCTGTTAAACAACCCGTCGATAACCTGATGCTATCAAATATGGCACGAACAGGCGTGATCGGATTCGCAAAAACGCTCGCGACAGAGTTAGCACCGGATAAAATCTTGGTTAACAACGTCTGCCCGGGTATCATCTTCACGGATCGTATCCAGCAGTTGGCGACGGTACGCGCCGAAGAAGCCGGTATCACGTTTGATGAAGCACTCGAAAAGATGACAGCGGATATCCCGCTCGGTAGAATCGGTGACCCGGATGAATTTGCAACCTTAGTTGTATTCCTCGCCTCGGAACGCGCAAGCTACATAACAGGGACAACTATTCAAGTAGACGGCGGTATGGTCAGATCATTGCTCTAATTTAGTTTGCAGACGGTCAAGGTGATCCCATAAAAAGGTTTCTTGTCGGTTCTGCTCGCGCCGTTGTTGTGTGCGAAATTTTTGGACAAAGAACGCAGCAGGCAACAACGTTGCCTGCGGATATACGGAGAGGCACTTGAAACCCACAACCCACCTCACCGAACTGCAAAGTAAATTAGAAAAATGTTGGTATCTGTAATCATTCCTGCGTTCAATGAAGAACAAACGATCGGACAGGTTATTGAGGCGGTGTATTCGGTGCCGATTGAGAAACAGATTATTGTTGTCAACGACGGTTCCACCGATGAAACGTACAAGGTACTTGAAGAACTACAGACTGTTCATACGTTAACCGTCGTGCATTGCCAAGAGAATAGCGGCAAAGGTTTCGCGATTCGGCAAGGACTACCGTACGTAAAAGGAGAGGCAGTCGTTATTCAGGATGCGGACATGGAGTTGTCCCCAGCAGACCTCGTGGATCTTTTGAAACCGTTTGAGCGGGATGATGTTCAAGTCGTTTACGGATCGAGGTTTCTAAACGGACGCGGAAATGCAAGTCTTCATAATTTCATAGCAAATCGGCTCCTTGCCACCTACACGAATCTGCTTTACGGATGTCGGATCACCGATGAATCTACAGGCTATAAAGTCTTTTCCACGGATTTGATAACGCGACTGAACTTGACGTGTGAAGGTTTTGAATTCTGTCCTGAAGTCACAGCCAAAATCTTACGCGCGGGGCATCGCATTCATGAGGTACCAGTTTCCTATTTTCCGCGCACGAAGAAGGAAGGCAAAAAACTTCGATTCTGGTCGGACGGATTATTCGCCGCGTGGACGCTCTTAAAGTACCGGTTTATCTCAAAAACAGAACTTTTCAAAAGTACGACGCAAGATGAATTGCGTTAATACTCAATATTTGGAGGTTGAATTCTTAACTATGTTTAAACAACTGATTTATTTTCCGCTTACCCTCTTAATGGTGATCGGTGTATCCTTCTCTGCACTTGGGCACGGTGATAATCCGACCCTTTTAGAGGATGTCAACAACGACGGTATCGTGAACATCCAGGACCTTGTGCTTGTCGCTGGCGCGTTTGGACAACCTGGGGATCGCACTGCAGAACAGAATCCTGACGTAAATCGTGATGGGATTGTCAATGTGTTGGATCTGGTTCGTGTGAGCAACAGTCTCGGACAAACAATACCGGACGAAAATTCGGCGTATCACGATATTCAGGAATATGTCTTTGATAAGAGTTGTGCGAACAGCGTCTGCCACGCAGCCCCCGCAAATTCTGCCGGTCTGAGTCTGGAATATGGGCTTTCTTATGATGATCTGGTTGGCGTTGTGCCACAGAACCCCGCGGCTGCGGCTGCCGGTATGAAACTCGTGGATCCGAACAATCCAGATAACAGTTTCCTTTTGACAAAACTTATAGGACCGGAATCCCCAGATCAAGGTTCTCGCATGCCATTCGGTGGTGGGATGATCCACACCGGCAAAATAGATGCGATTCGGACATGGATTGAGGCAGGCGCGCCTGAGACAGGTAGAGTCGCAGGTATCGGTGACCTCGGTGTCTTACGCGACCCTGGCGAAACTTTTGAGCCACCTGCGCCACCACCGCCTGGTGAAGGGTATCAACTTCATTTGCCGCCTTTCAAGATTGAACCCGGGACTGAGCGCGAAGTCTATTATGCTACCCAAATCAAAGATGCAAATGGAAACTCGGTAGAAGGCGACATCTTTATTAACAGAGTAGAGATCTTCTATCCTGCTGGCAGCCATCACTTCATCATATATCGTATGACAGAAGAAGGCTTGGCAAAGGGAATCTTAACGAATGGGATAATACCCGATATCGCTGTTAATCCTGAGGATACTTTCCGAGAACTTGACACAAATAACCCAGATCCGGTCTTCGGTTTCTTCGGCGTTGACAGACTTTTCGTTATAGGAACGCAAACTGATGATACCCTCTTTGAGTTTCCTGAAGGTGTAGGGCTACGAATGCCCGGGGACACTGTTTACGACCTCAATTCACACTACATCAATCTGCTCGGTGATGAGACGCTGACTGGTGAAACCTACGTCAACATCTACACAATTCCGGAGGAAGAGGTCAAATACGAGGCAGTTGAAATTTTCGTATCTAACAGAGCGATTAATGTGCCACCGGGCACAACGCGCGTCGCTAAATTGACGTGGTACGTTGAAGATGAATTGGAACGCCGAGGACACGACCCAAGCACGGAACTCAACGTATTCTTACTAACATCTCACATGCACAGACACGGTGAATTGTTTGAGATTTTCCAAAAATCGTCAGGCGCGCTGCTCCACCGGAGTATCGCTTATGACGATGCACCTATCAATCTCTTTGATCCCGTCCTTCGCTTAGATTCAGATGATGGGCTTACATTCCAGTGTACCCATAACAACTACGATACAAATGAACCGCTCATATTTGGACTTACATCTGAGGATGAGATGTGTATCATCTTTGGCTATTATTTCATCCCGACTGAAAGTGCAGGCTCTATCATTAGATAGCGTCTATCTCCAAAACATTGGAAGGCGCGCTTGATAGGCGCGCTTTTCTTTTATATGACGACTACCTTAAGAAAAAACGATAACTTCATGGAAGCCTTAGCACACCGAATCCTGGTGTGTGACGGTGCTATCGGAACCGAACTCCGTAAACGGATACCGGCATATCTGCAGTGCGTTGATGCCTGCAACATTTCTACAGAGCATGCCGAGAAAGTGATGGCGATTCACCGCGCCTACGCCGATGCGGGTGCCGATGTTATCCAGACGAATACCTATCAGGCAAACAGAGAAGCGTTGGCTGTCCACGGTTTGGCTGAACAGATTGAAGAGATTAATAGGACAGGTGTACAATTAGCACGTGAAGCGGTACCAGAAACCTGCTACGTAGCCGGATCCGTCGGACAAATTTCGTTCCATAACTCAGATACCGCAGTTCCATCTACTAAAACGATCCGGCAGCTTTTCAAAACACAGATGGATGCACTCGTTAATGAAGGTGTTGACCTCCTCGTACTCGAAACATTCCTCTCCCCTAAGCAAGCGGAAATCGCTACGAAGCAGGCACTCTCTTATGATGTTCCTGTCATTGTTGAAATTAGCGGCGTTTCTGGGGGAACTGTCGGTGCCGGATTAGACGTGCGTGTTTTTGCGCAGGAACTTGAGCAACTCGGTGCGCATGCAGTCGGTATCAATTGCAGAGGTCCCCACGATCTGGTTGAAGCGATGGAACTCATTGCCCCTGTCATCAAAGTCCCGATCATTGTTCAACCCAACGCAGGCAATCCGAGAGTCGAACAAGGTGAAGTCGCGGTCTCCTACACGGTAGAGGCTGAAGTTTTCAGGGACTATGTGGGAAAATTAGTCGAACTCGGCGCGAACATGATCGGCGGCTGTTGCGGAACGACCCCCGCATATACCGCGAAGATCCGGCAGGCAATCGCGGGACGTGAACCTGTAGAACGGGAGTCCCGCATCTTCGTCCTCCCCAAAATCAGGTCAGTAGGGACGAGGTCGCCTCGCACCTACGATAACCCCGTGCAGCAGGTATTTGAGACGCGTGAACGCATCGTAAGCGTAGAGATGCGAGCGAACACATTCCCGCAGTTGCGAGCGATGTTGAAGGAAGCAAAAGGGCTCGCAGCGATAGGAGCAGACCTATTTGATGTAACCGATAACTCCGGTGCAGCTGTGAACATCGGGGCTGTCGGCACAGCGTATCGACTCCAGCAGGCGACCCAGATCCCAACGCTCATTCACTGGACGACCCGATCCCGGAACCTCATCAGCATGCAATCGCATCTGCTGGAAGCGGAAGCGTTGGGGATCCGTGGTATTGTCGCCTTGTCCGGCGACCATCCGAAAGCCGGTCCCTATGAAACGGCAAGCCTCGTTCCTGATGTGCGTGGTGCGGTTCAACTCATGAAACTCATTGCTCGCTTAAACCAAGGAGAACTTGCCGACGGTTCGTCTATTGGTGAACCGTGTGGATTCTATTACGGCGGCGGATTCACGATTGCTGAGAATCTACAGCCTCACGTTAAGCATCTCGCAAATAAGGTGGCACAGGGCGCGAATTTTGCTTATACGCAACCGGTCTGGACTTATGAGGATATCGTTCGCACCCAACAGGCAACAGAACACCTCGGTATAAAGATTCTTTACGGTATATTACCATTGACCAGCTTCCGCAGTGCTTCCTACCTCCGCGACAATCTGGGACTTTACATTCCGCAATTCATCGTTGACAAATTCCGAGACCTTGACGATGCTGCCGGATACGAACTCGGTATGCAATTAACTTTGGACTTGGTTCGGGACATCCGCAATCAGAATGAATGCAAGATTGACGGTATCTATCTTATCCCACCTGCTCGGATGAATTGGAAAAACAGAGCCAGTGTCATCTCGGAGATCGTGAAAACCTACCGTTAGCGATTTTCCGCCTTTACGATTCCGCAACTATGAAAACCCGTGAAACTTCCACCTCATCAGCCCGTGTTACAGCAAGGTCGCTTCTCTTAGGCGTTTTATTTATCCCGATCAATGTCTATTGGATGACGATTGTTGAGGTGAAGTACTACTCCCTTGACGGTTCGTGCCTACCCCTTTTTATTCAGCCGGTTTTTATCATGTTCGTCTGTGTTGCCGTCAACTGCGTGCTGAAACGTCTTTCACCGCGGCGGATGCTACAACAAGGGGAGTTGCTCACAATCTATATTATGATGGCGATCTCCTGTACGTTTGCGGGACACGACACGATGCAGAATATGTTCGGCAGTATTGCGCACCCGTTCCGATTTGCGACGGAGGAGAATGAGTGGCAGGCACTCTTTTTTCGGTATCTACCCGCATGGCTCACCGTCTCCGATGCCCAAAGTTTGCAAGGCTTTTACGAGGGTGAAGCGACCTTCTATACGCGGCATAACTTTTCGGTTTGGCTAAAGCCGCTGATGTTCTGGGGTCTCTTTTTCCTGATTATGATGTTCATGATGCTCTGCATCAACACACTCGTCCGAAAACGGTGGGCAGAACAAGAGAAACTCGCATACCCGATTATTCAACTTCCACTCGGATTGTCAGAAGATGGTGGGATAACGCTTCTGAGAAATCGGATGATGTGGGTCGGGTTCAGTATCGCTGTGGTGATCGGTGTAATTAACGGTATTCACTACCTCTTTCCACAGTTTCCAGAGATTCCTTACATCAAACGGACAGCCGTGTTCCGAAATATTTTCACGGATCGTCCGTGGAGTGCTATTCGCGGGACGCGCATCTCCGTCTATCCGTTTGCTGTGGGGTTAGCGTTTTTCCTACCGTTGGATCTCTCTTTTTCGTGCTGGTTCTTCTTTGTGGTGCGTTTAGCAGAATTCGTCATCGCTGCGGCACTCGGCACCCGTTATTTTCCTGCGTTGAACGAGCAGGCGTACGGGGCATGGATCGCGCTCTTCCTGCTGGCTGTCTGGGTCACACGACGACACCTCAGTGAAGTATTCAAAAAGGTGTTCGGGTTTAAATCCAATATTGATGATTCAAACGAACCGATGCCGTATCGTGCTGCCTTCTTAGGTATTCTCGGATCGCTCGTCGCGCTCGGAGTCTTCTCCTCTATTGCAGGGATGACGTTATGGGTTGCGGGGATCTTCTTTGGGATCTATTTCTTGCTCTCCTTTGCGATCACGCGGGTCAGGGCGGAACTCGGAACGCCGCACGAAATTTACTATGTCAATCCGCACGACATGCTTGCCACGGTCGGTGGTACGCGACGGTTTGACACAAGCACCCTCACGATTATGTCGCTTTTCTACTGGTTCAACCGCGGTTATCGGAACCACCCGATGCCGAATCAGATCGAGGCGTTCAAACTCGCAGAATCGACAGGGATGGGCAACCGACGTTTATGGGTTGCGATGCTAATCGCGATTGTCATCGGCATTCTGGCGACCTTTTGGGCGAATCTGGATGTCACTTTCCGAAACGGCGCGGTTGCGAAAGCCGGTGGCTTTAAGGGCTGGGTCGGCAGAGAATCGTTCGGTCGACTTCAGCGGTGGTTGCATAACCCGACGGAGCCAAACGTGATCGGGATCGGTTTCATGGGGATCGGTGCGCTGTTGACGTTTGTGATGATGTATATGCGGATGCATTTCCTGTGGTGGCCCTTCCATCCGGCGGGTTACGCGCTCGCGATCAGTTTTGCGATGGATTATTTCTGGTTCGCTTTCTTCGTGGCGTGGTTTTTGAAGTTAATGATCCTACGGCACGGAGGCTTACGACTGCATCGCAAGGTTGCCCCCCTGTTTTTGGGATTAATCTTAGGCGATTACGTCATCGGCAGCATCTGGGCAATCATCGGACCCGTTTCCGGCTTGCGAACCTATAAGATTTTTATCTAATGAAAGACATGAATCTACCCGTTGGGAAACTGAAACACGATTTTTTAAAAGAACTGCTACCCACGTCCAACAGCAGCACAGGCGTGGTTGTCGGTCCACAACTTGGTGAAGATGCGGCGGTCATTGCGTTAGGCGACAACTATCTCGTTGCAACCAGTGATCCGATCACCTTTGCGACTGAAGATATTGGATGGTATGTGGTATGCGTCAATAGCAACGACATCGCAGCGATGGGGGCTGTACCGAAATGGTTGCTGGTAACCCTACTGCTCCCCGAAGATGCGACGACCCCTGCAATGGTTCGCGACATCATGGCACAACTCACGCAGGCGTGCGCAGCATTTGACATTGCACTATGTGGTGGGCATACCGAAGTTACACCAGCCGTAACACAACCCGTCGTTATCGGGCAGATGATGGGGATTACCCATAAAGATGCCTTGTTCACTTCAGCGGACGCTCGTGTTGGGGACGCATTGATTCTCACGAAAGGACTCGGCATCGAAGCGACTGCAATCATCGCCCGCGAGTGTGAAGAACAGTTGCGTGAAAAGTACGATGCTCCGTTCTTGGAACAGGCGAAAAACTATCTCGTGGATCCGGGGATTTCTGTCCTGAAGGACGCGCAGATCGCAGTCGCCACGGGTGGTGTACATGCTATGCATGATGTCACAGAGGGCGGTGTCGCAACCGCTGCGTATGAGTTAGCAACGGCAGCCGAGTTAGGCGTAATTGTTTATTCCGATAAACTTTTCGGTTCACCAATATTGTATAGCGACACAACACGGACCTTGTGTGATATGTTTGGGCTTAACCCGCTCGGTGTCATTTCGTCCGGTGCCATGTTAATCGCATCAGCACCTGAAAAAAGCGACGCAATTTGTCAAACCCTCAACGAAGCGGGTATCAGTGCGGACATCATCGGAAAATTCTTGCCATCTGAGCATGGATTTTGGATAGAAGATGCCGCCGGCACACAGCAACCGCTACCTATTTTTGAAACAGACGAAATCGCCAAACTTTTTAGTCGCAATACACATTAAATCTTCCTCCATGCCCGATCGGCACACGAAAGGCACTTCCATTCAAGGTGTTTTCGCTATACAGATAATCGCCTGATTGTGCATACCCTCTACAACTCCCAGAAAACTGAAAACAGAACGATCCAGAGCCGCTTAGTAGTTCGCTCGGCAAGATTATAGGATATACTTCTTTTTTCCGATCAACAAAATAGAGCAGAACAAACAGAATCCGATGACCCTACCCTTGGAAATATGCCTTAAATGCTTAGCAAGTAAACCACTATGGTGAAATCTAAAAATAAATAGACATATTCGTAGCATGATGCACGCCACAACCCCCCTTCATCCCCCCTTATATGAAGATTAATTTTTTAATTCGGTAATTTCTTGGGGAAGCCCGGTTCGGTTAGGAAACCGAACCTACCGGGCCTGGGGAAAATATAGAATTACCGATTTATTTTCTTAAACTTCATTCAAGGGGGCAGGCGAGTACGCCGCAAAACTTTCAGTTTGGGTTTCCAGTCTGAATGCCTGTTATAGGGATTCAGACTGTTTGAGAGCACCCAATTAATTGAGGGTGTTTCATAA
>JAAXHI010000547.1 GCA_012270875.1 Candidatus Poribacteria bacterium
ACATACCAGGCGCAAGATCGCGAGCAACAGGAAACACTCAAGCAAAAACACTCGCTCCTATAAGAAGCACTCAATGCCTCGAAAAATTTTCACTTGCTAATTTTTTTATGCATAATGTATTATATGTTGTAAATTAGGATTTTTAAGTCAAAGACAGATTTATAAAGATAGGGCTGCAGGTCTGATCAGAACTTGCGGAATAGTATATTGTGCTCGCGACGCGCCCCAGCGCGTAAAGGAGAATAGGATTATGGCAGGGAAACTGAAAGTTGCAGCAGTTGGGTGCGGTGGCGTAGGACGTCTGCATCAATTCGGCTATCTGCAGCATCCGGGTGCGGAATTGGTGGCAGTGTGTGATATAGATGCAGCGAAAGCACAAGCACGTGCCGAAGAACTCAATATCGCCAAGTGGTATCCCTCCATCAAGGAGATGCTTGCACATGAGGAATGCGACTTGGTAGATGTCGTAACCGCTGACCATCAGCACTTTGAACCCGTGATGGAATGTCTGGAAGCTGGGAAACATGTTATCTCTGAGAAACCACTATCGCTTTACATTGACGAAGCGGAACAGATGGTAGCCAAAGCAGAAGAGAAGGGTGTTCACCTCGCTATTGATTACAACCGACGATTTGCCCCAGGATATGTTCAAGCCCGGAAATGGTTTGACGCAGGGGTGATTGGGCAGACGTATTACTTAGACATGAAATTATCTCAAGGGGGACCCGCTTCAACGTGGAAGGGAGAATATTACCTACTTTACGAACTGGAGACGCATGCCATTGACTTGCTCCGATGGTTCGGTGGCGAAATTGTTGCCGTTTGTGTGCAGATGGCGAAACCACGGAAACATGAAGCACGCGAAGGCGAAGATACATGCTATACGAGTATGGCTATCTCGTTCCGTTATGAAACGGAAGTCGTGGCGACGCTGCTCGCAAGTTGGGATAGCGACTTCATCCACCCGATTGAACATCTCGAAATCTGTGGTTCTGATGGCGAAATTGTTGTTGATAATGTCCTCACACGTGCGACCTTGATGAAACGCGACAATCAGGTCGTTGAAGAATATCGACCCTCCATTTTTAGAGCCGAACAACTTGCTTTTGATGGGACATTTGCGCTGCGGATGGCGGCACTCGTTGATGATTTACTCACGGATCGGTCACCCGCCCCGACAGGCAGAGACGGTTTGCAAGCATTACGAATAACTGAAGCCATCGTGGAATCGTGGCAGGAGAAACGGGAAGTCGCGGTTAAACTCGATTAACATTGAAATCAAAGTATGTAAACCCTTCTGCCCGCAAATCGTTTTTATGGGCAAGGAGGTAGGAAATTATGAAACGACATCTGTTTTTTCTTAGAGAAGTCCGTCAAGTCTTACTCGGTGGTGCTTCATATTCGACCATTTGTGCCTGTGTCGCATCGTTTGTCTTCGTACTGCTGTCAATAAATTGTGGTCCACCACCGCAAGGACAATATCATGTGCCTGAATCAGCACTCGCTGCCGCTGAAAATACGACAAAACCGCAATCGATGCAAAGCGATGCGAGTTTACCGAAATCGGCTACTATCCATTTGCAAAAACTGGCTTATGTCAGAAATGCCTTCAAAGAACCACCGCGCACTCACAGCAGGACCGGGCTTGCAGACTTTCACGCAAGGACGCGTGGAACAGTGCAGCACAGTGCTATCATTTCCAACTGCTCGTTAGATGTTTTAAAGGCATTTATTGCGAAAGGTTGGGCTCCTATTGTGATGATTCAATTTCAAGGACGCTCTCCAGAAATCTTGCCGATAACGGATTACAACGACCAATTAAGCGAAGTTCATTTTCAACAGCCCGCCAGTTCCACCAAGCGCCGAATGAGTTACAAAGATTTTGAGGCATCTTGGAACAAGAGTTCTCGGAATAAATGTGTTTTAATCACACCGCAACAACTCGCAGAAACAGATATTCGGAATGTGTTAGGTAACTACTTACCCAAAGCAGCGTTCCAAGAGATTAGCGTGCTGAGTCGTTGAGACCTCACAAAGGATGAAATTTTGAGAGCACTTCCGTTTACGGCTGTTACGATTAATGACAGGTTTTGGGCACCCCGCCAGAAAACGAATTCCGAAGCGACGATTCCACATGAACTCGCGCAGTGCCAAACAACCGGTAGGATCGATAATTTCGCGAAAGCCGCTGGCTTGATGTCCGGGAATTTTGAAGGTATTTTCTTCAACGATTCCGATGTCCATAAATGGGTGGAGGCGGCAGCATACACACTCTGGACGCATCCGAATCCGAAATGGGAATCGGAACTCGACGCGGTCATAGCGAAGATTGCAGCGAGCCAGCAACCCGACGGTTACCTGAACTCCTATTTCACATTGGTTGAGCCAGAAAAACGATGGCAGAACCTCGGTATGATGCACGAACTGTATTGCGCCGGACACCTCTTTGAAGCGGGGGTCGCGCATTATCAAGCCACTGGCAAACAGAACTTGTTAGACGTTGCATGCCGGTTCGCGGATCTGATCGACAATACCTTTGGACCCGGCAAACGCGATGGACTTCCGGGACATGAAGGGATCGAACTCGCGCTCGTGAAGTTGGCGCGTGTGACGGGTGAGGTACGCTACATGTCCCTCGCAGAATACTTTGTCACACGGCGTGGGCATTCACCCTCAGTTTTTGAGAAGGAGTTAGAGAATCCTGACCTTCCGGGTGGACTCGGTGCGTATCAGCATCACTTCACGCGCGACGGAAAATTTGAGGGGCATTACGCACAAGCACATCTCCCGATACAGGAACAGACGGAATGTGTTGGACACGCCGTACGTGCGATGTATCTCTACAGCGGTGCCGCCGAGATCGCTTATGAAACCGGTGATACTGCTATCGCAAACGCGCTCGAAGCACTTTGGCAGAACGTTGGGAAACGTTTGTATATCACCGGTGGTGTGGGTCCCTCTGGACACAACGAAGGTTTCACAAGAGATTATGAGCTGCCGAATTTCTCTGCTTATGCCGAAACGTGTGCCTCTATCGGACTGATATTCTGGGCACATCGGATGTTCCTGTTGCGGAGTGAGTCTCGCTTTATTGATGCATTAGAGACGGCTCTCTACAACGGTGCGCTGTCTGGTATCTCACTTGACGGCACGGGTTTCTTCTATCAGAATCCGTTGGCAAGCCACGGCGATCGGCATCGACACGAATGGTTTGGATGTGCATGCTGCCCGCCGAATATCGCCCGACTTCTCGCCTCTGTTGGGCAGTACATCTATGCCGAATCGGACGAAGGTCTGTGGGTGAACCTATATGTCGGTGGCACTGCTGATGCGATTGTTGCAGGGAACGTCCCCGTGAGAATAACGCAGGAAACGGATTATCCGTGGACCGGCGATGTAGCACTGACGATCGTGCCGCAAGCACCGGCGTTCTTCAGTTTGAACCTACGGATTCCGGGATGGTGTGAGCAGTTTGAAGCACGTATCAACGGAGAAGTTCACAACGCACACGCGAATTCGGACGGTTATCTCTCCATCACGCGAGAATGGCGTGCCAACGACCGTGTGGAACTTCAATTTGCGATGCCTGTTACACGCGTCCACGCGCATCCCCTTGTGAGAGAAAATCTTGGTCGGTCTGCACTACGTCGCGGTCCACTCGTCTACTGTTTTGAAGATACTGACAACCCCGATGGTGCGTTTCAGACACTGGCTCTCGCCAATAATGGCACATTGGAAACCACGTTTGATAGCAATTTATTGGGCGGTGTGACAGTTATCCGTGGCACGGGCAGTGTGTTGGACGATGCCGAGTGGGGAGATAATCTCTACCACACGGGACTGAATCCGAAGCAGACAGCGGTTACCGCGATTCCGTATTACGCGTGGTGTAATCGTGGTACGGGCAAGATGGCGGTGTGGGTTTTGTAGTCTTTTCTTTATTCTGCAGTAGATGTTTTAGAAACCAACCCGTCCTTTTCTATAATTGCCTCTCGCGTGGCGCGCCAGAAATGGCTTTCGGGCCCAACGGACTGCCATTCACCGTGCTTGAAAGTGAACACAACATAGTCTTTTTCTGCGTCTGGAAGTCTATCAGGAAAAACGGGTCGGACTGTCCAGTTGGTGTAGGTAACAGGTTCCCCACTATCCCACTGCCATTCCCCCTCCTTCTCCACGTCGGTAAGTCCGATCCATGCGGCATGGACTTTAAAAATGACCTGAAGCCAGTGCTGCTCAGCTTCGTCATTGATGGAGACGAGATGCGCGCCCTCCTCAATCGCCTTTTGCTGCGCATCGTCCCAACTGTCACACTGAATTTTTTTGTATGCATGACCGTTCGCGGGGTTAACGACCCACACGCTTTTCGCTGGCTTCCTGACTTGCGGTGGGATAGGCGGATCGGCTTTAACTTCAGCGGGAATCTCTATATTTTCAGGGGTTTCAATATTACCGGGAGCCGGTTTAGCAGCAACCGGATTACCATCAAGTGTCAAGACAAGCTCCTCTGGTTGTACACCATCTTTCAGGAGGAAGGGTCCCGCTCCGGCAGAAAGTTCTTTTCCGGTAGAAGGTCCACTATATTTGACAGAAACCGTGTAAAACCCTGGTACATCCATGTATTCTGTAAAATAGCCGTCGTCATCGGTAAAATAGTGCATACCGTAGCTGCCGCCGCTTTGCGGATTGAACTCATCGGTTTGCCGCATGTTGAGCCGTCCGTCGGCGTTGACAAGCGGGGTGCCATCGGCATAAACGATGCGTGCGTGAATCCGGAGCCGCGATTTGACGGTGATTTTAACATTTTCGAGGGTTCTGCCGGGTTCGAGAGCGAATGTGATGCCTTCAAAAAAACCAGGCTCCTCCGCGGTATTGAAAACGATGACCTTTCCAATCTGGATAGAGAAGATCTTTTTATCAGATTCAAGGGGACCGCGATGTATCAATGCGGGTGGGAACTGTTCGCCTTCCAGAATTGCCTCGGGATCGAACATCTCAGCCATATCCTGTGGAGTGTCCGGAATCACTTCTAATTGAATGAAACCGGGCTGGATACCGGTGACAGTAAAAGTACCATCTACATCGGTTCGTCCTGTAGAGGGTTGTCGCAGTTGAAACTCATCCTCCGGTTGTAGCTGCCCATCTTGGCGTTGCATAGGTTGAATAGCGAACGTGAACCCGGCAACAGCCTTACCTTCTAAATCAACAACTTTGCCTGACATGCCACTCGGTGCTTGCGGATCCTGCTCTATGGGCACCTGTGCTGTTGTAACACCGATTGTGGTGAATAAAAGTGTCAGTGCTGCGAACACTGCGAGGTTTTGTGGCGTGTAGATTCGACGCATCTCTGTACTCCTTATGTGTTGCTGTGCTCAAGGTTTTTCGGTGTCACCGTTTGATTTAGGGGCACCAATAATGAGATTTTCTTTTTCCAAAATTGCGCGTTCAGTGAGGCGTGCAAGGGGACTCTCCTGACGTGTGATCTGCCACTTTTCTGTCAAACCGACGAGGACAGTATACCTCTGACCCACATCCTCGGTTTGCGCGGGCTTGTTATTCTCGGCAGCTTCCTTTGGCGAGTTCCAATTCGTGTAAGTGATGGGTTCGCCGTTGTCCCACTGTTGCGCTGTCTCCTTTGCGTCAACAGTGAGTCCGATCCAAAAGTTTTCTCGTTTTCCAAAGACTTCGAGGATCCACTGTTGTTCTGCTTCATCGTTGATAGCAACGAGGTGCGCCTCTTGGGCGACTGCTTGTGCTTGTGCTTCTTCACGGGTTTCGCAGCGAATCATTTTATAGGCGTGTCGGTTGTCTGGATTGATTGCCCATACGCCTTCGCGTTCGCGTTTCCGCGCTGCTTCAAAGCGTGCCCGGTCGTGAACGTGAGGGGCGACTTCTACTTTCTCGGGCTTAGGGGGTTGAGGCTCAGCACGAAGCGTCAAGGCAAGTCCATCAAGCCGCTGCCCATCTTCAAGTAAAATCTCCTCGGATTCCGCGGACTGTCCTTGGTATTTCACGGTAACGGTGTAATAGGCAGCCGCATTCACATATTTCGTAAAGTAACCGTCAGGATCAAGTGTTGTTGGACCGCTGCTGCCGCCACCACCACCGTTCAAACGTCGTCGGTCAAGGCTGAAATCGACCTGTGCATTGCCAAGCGGCGTGCCATCGGCGGAAAGGACGCGCCCGCGAATACGCATCCGAAGTCGGACGGTTATCTCTACACCTTTAACATCCGCGCCCTGTTCAATAGCAAAAGGAAATCCACCTCTCTGCCAGCGGTGCATCCGTGGATCAAGATGAAAGGTGGCTCCGTCAATTTTGATGCTTTGAAATTCGTATTCTGCTTCATGTTCAGGTAATAACATCAGTGTGTGGACTGCAGGCGAAGCGATGTCAGTGATTGAGAACGCGCCTGTTTCGTCTGTCTCGCTGGGTTGCGCGGGTGGGAACATAGGTTCAGGTCTGTGATGCCGGTTTGGTGGCATGTCGCCTGCAAATGACGAGAAGCCTACGATAACGTTAGAAACGGGTTGTCCCTCTTCATTGATAACCTTTCCTGAAAAACTTGCTGCTATGCTCGATAGTGCGGTCGAAACTAAAAGCGCAACACTCGCAACGCAAACGCAAAGAAATGTCGGGTAAGAACGTTTCATAGTTGGATGCCTCCTTTTGTTAATGTGTGACTGGATTATTTATCTCGCAACCGTGCCGAAAAGTGGTGTAAAATTTCACAGTTTTCATAGCAAATCCAAAGTGTTGTGAATTTTATGAAGTGCGGTTAATCCAGTATATGACTGGGTTTTGGACGGTTTTCGGAGTAGGCTTGTTAGGGGCTGCTATGAAATTTGCTATGAAATTTTGCTATGATTTTCAGGATCTTCCTTGAAACAGAGTAATTCAGTTTTCAAGTGTTTTGTCTGAAGATCGCGAGCGACAAGAAATACCCAAGTAAAAACACTCGCTCCTACAGTAGGTTTCTGGTTTATAAACCATCTTTATTTAATTATACGGTAATTTTTTGCGGTAATCAAGTAGAAAACGCACCCAAATATTGGGATTCTATTGTCTATCTATTGTTTGATGCATTTTTTCTTAGCCGCGTGGCGGTGACATCTGTAAGGAGCAGAAAACCATACGCCACAGGCTAACAGCCTATGCTACATGATACTTCTCCCCAATTCCGAAAACCATACGCCACAGGCTAACAGCCTATGCTACAGACCTAAACCCATTTTCGCCACGATAAACCCCCTAAATCCCCTTATTAGGGAGACTTTAAGAGCAAAGGCGTAAGTTCTATCCTATATGAGTGAAAACCTTAATTTACCGATGGAAACGGCGTTCTAATTCGTCGCGGCCCATTTCGACGATGATTGGACGGGAGTGTGGACAATTGAATGGGAGTTTCGCTTGCGATAACTCCTTGATGAGGTTTATCATCTCTTTGGTATCCAATGTATCGCCTGCTTTGACAGCGGATTTGCATGCGAGCGTGACTAAGGCGTTGTCGATGGCTTCTGGGAGTTGGACCTCGGTATGCGGTGCTTCAGGGAGTTTGTCGAGCAGGTCGGTGACAGTCTGCGCGGCGACACGGGTTGGCAGTGGCGACGGGATCGCTCGAATTAGGATGGTGTTCCCGCCGAATTCTTCCAGATCAAAACCGAGTTTCTTGAAGATGTCACCGTGAATTTTCAAGGCACTGAGCTGCTGCGGTGTGGCTTCCAACGTAACGGGTAGCAGCAATCCCTGCACAGGAATCCCGTCGGCTTGCATCTGGTTGACGAAACGTTCATAAAGCACACGCTCCGCGGCGACGTGCTGGTCGATGAAGAAGATTTTATCTTCCGCCTCAGCGACGATATAGGTTTTAAAGAGGTTCGCCTTGAGTTGGACGTTCTCAAAATCGAGTAGGCTGAGATTTACGCCATCAGGAATCTCTTGCTGCGGGGGTTGCACGACGACTTCGGTAGGCATGGATGGGGTTTGTGTTTCCGAGGTGTCAACGGTTTCAGACTTTTGTTCGGTGTCTTCTGTTTCCTGTGTCGGGACCTGTGGGGCGTGTGTCCGTCGTGTTTGTGCTATAGGTGTCGTTGCCCGTTGCCCCTGCCCAGTAACGGGTGTGGAAACCCGTTGTGATAGACGCGTATCAGGGGTTTCAGTGGCTTCTTGGGATTGTGTTGCTTCAACGGGTGTCTCGATTTTGGGGATGTACTTCGCTTTATGGACGGCGTTGCGGAGTATGCGGACGATACCGCTATAAATCGTCCGTTCGTTGCGAAACCGCACCTCAATTTTGGCGGGATGGACATTGACATCGACTGTCTCCGGTTCCAGTGTTAGGAAAAGCAGTGCGACGGGCTGCCGTCCTTTCGCAACCATAGCGTCAAGTGCTTCTGTGAGTGCTGCGCCGATGATACGACTGCGGATCGGTCGCTGATTGAGAAAAAAGAGTTGATACTCGCGATTCGGTTTCGTGAATTCCGGTTTTCCGAGTAAGCCGTATACCTTCAGGTCGGGCAGTTCTTCTGTGAATTCGATGAGGTTTTCGGCGAACTCTTTGCCGTAGAGGAGACGTACCCGTTCCAGATGCGAATCGCAGGCGCGGACATCAAGGATGGATCTACCGTTGTGCGTCAGCGAAAAATGGATGTTCGGATGCGCGAGTGCTGCCCATGTTACCTGATTCGTGACGTGGTTCATCTCGGTGGTATCGGTTTTGAGGAATTTCAGGCGTGCGGGGACATTGTAAAAGAGGTTGTTGATCGACATGTGGGTGCCGGGAGAACA
>JAAXHI010000184.1 GCA_012270875.1 Candidatus Poribacteria bacterium
GTCTCAGCGTTGAGGTGACGCATCATCTCAAGCAAATCGGCACCCGTCTTTGAGTCGAGGTTCGCGGTCGGTTCATCGGCAAGAATAATTTGAGGTCCAGAGACCATCGCACGCGCGATCGCGACGCGTTGCTGCTGTCCACCTGAAAGTTGCGTCGGGGTCCGGTCAGCAACGCCTTCTAACCCGACGGCTTCAAGCATTGCGAGAACCCGATCGTGTCGCTCCGCCTTCGGCACCCCTGCTAAGAGCATGATATATTCAACGTTTTCTTCAACTGTCAGCACGGGAATCAGGTTGTAAGCCTGAAATACGAATCCGATGTTATCCCGTCGAAAATCAGAAAGTTCGTTGCCACTCATCTCCGATAGCACCTTACCGGCAAGCCACACGCGCCCTTCCGTAGGACTGTCCAATCCAGAAATGATATTGAGAAAGGTTGTTTTGCCGGAACCAGACGGACCCACGAGTGCCGTAAACTCGCCGGATCGGATGGTTAAATCGATCCCGTTAAGTGCGTTGACGGGAACCCCATCCGCTTCATAAACCTTCGTCACACCTTCTGTAACGATAACATCTGTGTTCTGTGCTTGTTCCATTTAAAAACTCCGCCGCATTGCCGCTGCTGGCGACATTTTCGCTGCGTAGCGTGCCGGATAAAGTCCAGCGATGATCGTGAAAATAAAGAGCCACACCGGATAAGCAGTGAACTGTTCAACCGTCATGACTGGACGGATGACTTCCTGCATCGTCACTCCTGTCATTTCAATACCGGTATAGTCAATGCCGACATGCGCAAAAACTGCTGTCAAAACAAATCCGAATATCGCCCCGAGTCCAATACTGACGATCGCTAAAGCACCCGCTTCAAACAAGATAACGCGCGCCATCCCGAAAGGACGCGTTCCAACAGCACGTAACACACCAAACTCAAACATCCGCTCATACAACGACATAAAAAGTGTATTGATAATCCCAAAGACAACCACACCAAATAAGATAGCACCCATGATATATTTGCTGTATTGCGTCATCTCCAATATCGCTGTCAATTGCGACATCAGTTCTGTCCAACTCAAAATTTCGTTGCCGTGTTGGGAATACGTCTCCCAAAACGGCAGTGTCGGGTCTTGCGCGTAGGCGAGGGACGTAAATTTAATCGCGATTTCATGTGCCGCGTTTCCGATAGCGAGCATCTCTCGCGCTTTTTCAATCCGAACAAACGCCATACCGCTGTTCATCTCTTCACCAGCAAATTGATAAATACCGGAAATCCTGAACATCTCTTGCGAAAGATCACCGCTTTCGGCTTGTGCCACCGTCACGACCACCCGATCCCCAAGCCCGATTTCCAAGGTTTCAGCGAGTTTCGCTCCGATAACAACATCGCGGCTGCTCTCCCCATCAAAATAGACACCTTCGGTTATCGCATCATCAATTTGGGATAGGAATTTCTCTGTCGGCGGATGAACCCCTACAAGGATAATTGCGCTGACATTCGCAGGCGACGTAATCATCCCAGAAGCAAGCACTCTTTGTGTGAAATGTTCAACAATCTCCTCCTGAGCGAGACCCGTTGTTACTTCGTCGAGTGCCTGAATTGTTAGCGAAACCTCTTGTGCGTCTCGAAAACCTTCTCGATGAATCTGTGCATCGCCAAGGAAGGAGGCAGTGGCAGTTCGCACCATATTCTCTGCCATCCCGATCATTAACGCATCAACAAAAATCAACGCAGCGAGACCAATACCGATCGCTATTGCGGCGATGAGTGTACGTCGTTTATTCCGAAAGATATTGCGCCAAGCAAGTTTAATTAAAATCATTTTTTTAATTTTCCTTGCGGTTCGGTTAGGTAGATTGAAAGTTGAGAGTATCTTGCCGTAGATCCGCTTTCCACTTCGTTCCAAGCTTTTTTAATTATCCCTTGCGGTTCGGTTAGGTAGATTGAAAGTTGAGAGTATCTTGCCGTAGATCCGCTTTCCACTCCGTTCCAAGCTGCTCACGATTTTGAAAAAAGGATTTGATATACCTTATGCTCTTTGCTGATGGCTGACAGCCAAAAGCCATACTAATGTGTCCGCATCGCCTTCGCTGGCATGATCCGAGCCGCTTTTATCGCAGGAAACAGACTGACAATCACCGCTGATAGCATAACAGTGATAGCCGGAATAACCAGACCTCGGACGTTGACTTCAGCGTACATCGTCTTGAATTTCATACCGCCGTAGGTAATTGCTTCGGGATATGTGACACCGTAAATAGAGAACAGATAATTGATCAAAATCCCAAGAAGTGCACCCACACAGATGCTGCCAAGTGCTATAATCACCACTTCGCAAACGACGAGCCAGAAGATTTGCGCCGGTGTTGTCCCGACCGCTTTCAGCACGCCGTATTCACGCGTCCGCTCCAGCACCGACATCAGCACCGTGTTCAGGACCCCAATAGCCACAATCAGCATAATCACCCAGCGGGAAATCGCATCTCCCTGTTGATCCATTTTCATCGCGCGATAAAAGGATTTAGCGACCACTTGCCACGGCGCGACATCAAGCGTCGGATTATTGAGGCGCGTTTCAATCGCGCTCGTAACTTTATCAACCGAGTTGATATTTGAGACAATCACAACGATTTCATGGGCGCGTCCCTCAAGCACAAACAATTCCTGAGCGTCTTCAATGTGTAAATAACACGCCACCCGATCCGTTATGTCGTCACCACTCTCTGCGATCCCAACAATCTTATATACGTCATTCGCAATTGAACCGTCGGCACCTTGCGAAACAATCACAATTTCATCACCAATCTCGGCAGAAAGAATCTTCGCTAAACCTTTTCCAACAACTGCTTCATGCGAAGCGATTTCCGCTAATACGTTGCCTTCAATCACTTTGTTATCAAATCGAGTCGCCTGGATTTCTCGTGCCACATCAACGCCAACGATCTGGACAGCTGTACTCTTTTCACCGACTGAACCGAGTCCGGCACCGTATACTCGCTGTGTCCACGCTTCAACCCTTGCAGTGCTCTGAATTGTCTCACCCACGGCAGAGGGGTTGTCAATCGTTTTGTAAAGCGACGGTTTATCGAGATAGCCTTCGCGGTGCACCTGGATATGTCCGGTGCGATTCCGTGTGAACATCTCAATAATACCCCCATACGCACCATCGGACAAACCGATAGTTAGCGACAGGAGCGCAAAACCGACGACCATTGCGAGGGCGGTCAGGATTGTACGTCGTTTTTGGCGGAAAGTGTTACGAAAGGCAATCTTAAGTATCATAAAGTAGTAGGCACGCGCCGCGTGCCGTAACCCGTGTGTCGTCGCCTACCTTCTCCTCTGAAGGTTACGGCGTGTGAAAATCTTATCGTCAATGTCTGAATCAAACGTAGCGTTCATCCACCGGACGATCGTTTTGTGTCCCTCTTTATTTTGTGGAATCATCTCCATCACAGACGGCGCGATTTTATCGCCAAAGGTCTTGATCTCTTTGAAATTCATAACCCGCATCAAGTTACCTTTCTCGTCATAGAACCGCTGCCACACCGGTATATAATCCTTGGATTGCACGGCTGCAACAATTTTTCCCCAAACAATCGGAGAATCCTCTTTCGGCACCAGTTGGACATAGAGATAGTCAGGAGATGCGTCTTCCGGTGTAACAAACTGATAGGTATAATCCGCCAGCATCGACGACTCCCTAACCAGATCGTCATTCGTGAAATCGGAACCCATCCACGACCCCATCATCATCGACGGCGGAATCTTCATCGTTTTGTTCGTCTTCGGCAGATAGTTCCACATCTCGTTCCCAATACGGAGCGTCGCGACCCCTTGTTCCTTCTTCGGTGCGGTAATTCGGATAAAAGTCTTGTCCATCCCTTGCGTCCAGACCGTCATCGC
>JAAXHI010000535.1 GCA_012270875.1 Candidatus Poribacteria bacterium
TCATGTACACCGACCCGATCTACCCTAAGGCTATAGAAAAGTTATACACTTAATTTAAAGATTTTTCTTTAAATTAGGTGTTAATGTTAACAAACCGAGATTTTAACCGAAATTATATTTGTAGCCCGGATCTCTTGTCACCGTAGCTAGTGAAAATGTTACATAAGATTTTGATATTTCTTTTATTTTCCGTATCGCACGGTGTTTTAGTCTTAAAATTTAGGAGATTCACGTAAAACAAGAGCTAATGCAAGAGTAATTAGAGTTAATATTAGTAGAGCTACATAGAACAGAGCTTCCAATTCTTCATTTTGTGTTAAAACTTTTCGTAGTCGCACGATGATTCTATTTTCGAAGGGAAAAGCCTTATTTTATTGAAAATGTGAATAAAAAGCTGATATTTGACTAAAAAGTTCTAGAATTGTACATTTTTACTTAAATTTGATAAATTGTCTAAATTTGGGAAATTTCTTTTCTTTTAGGAGTCGCACGGTCATCTAGTCGATCATTTTGTTTAATTTTTCAAGAAAGGAGGCCAAAATTAATTTGTCCACATTTCTCTCACCCTTCGGTTAATTTTTTTTTTTTTTTCAACCCTTTGGGTTGACCGATGGGGCCCGTAGGACCCCATCGGTATAAACCCTTTGGGTTTATACCGAAACCCTTCGGGTTTCGGTTACGTTACGTTACGCTACGTAACGTCTTTTTCTTCGTAGCGCACGGTCGTCAGCCGAAGGCTGACGACCGGCTCCTACGTAACGTAACACAAATCCCGAAGGGATTTGTGTATAAAAATCCGAAGGATTTTTATAACGTAACGTTAAATGCGCACACGCGTGCACGTACACGTGTGCGTAGCGTAGCAATTTTGGCCATTTTCTTTGCGTTTTAAGTCATTTTGAACGGTTGGCTTTTCATTTTCGTATCGCACACCCCTTCGGGTGTTAAATTTTGGCCATAAAGTGAGGCCCAAATTTAAAGAAAACAATTTTTATTATTTTTTGAATTTTAAGAAAATTGTTGGCCAAATTGCTCATTATTTTTGATTTACCAGGTCCCCACCCGTCTGAAATTCAGGCTAAAATTGGATCCAAAAATCACAATTTAACTTCGAGATTAAGCCGAAAATATCTAAATATGGTCAAAAATAATGTTGTTTCAGGAAAAATTTTAGGTAAAACTGTGAATTTAGTTGTAATTTTATGCTAAAATTACCTGATTTTTCATGAAAAAGGTCCTTTATTATCAATTTTTTATGAAAAAGATGAATTTTAGGTTAAATCCC
>JAAXHI010000008.1 GCA_012270875.1 Candidatus Poribacteria bacterium
GGGTTGATTCTCAAACCTGAGTTGAAATCGAAAAAGTCAAGAGATGATGCTTGCGATATTCGCGATGACGTTTAGTAATTTGTCCGTTGCACTAAATGGTTTGTGTTTGCAAAAGTGAAGAGTCTCTTTTATTATGCGTATACTCTGTGCCAATGTAGGTAGTACCTCATTCAAATACCAAATTATTGATATGGAAACCACAACCTCTCTCGTCAAGGGAGGCGTGGAACGTATCGGTAACTCACCCTCTGCCTTTACACACGCCGTGCCGGGCAAACCTACCCGCGAAGGCGAAATCGACGCACCGACGCATACCGCCGCGATCGCGCATGCGATGGAACTGATTACCGATGCTGAAGTCGGTTGCTTTGAAGATTTAGGGCAATTGGACGGTGTCGGATTCAAAACCATTCTTGCCAGAGGCTATTGGCGTTCCGCACGGATTACCGAAGAGGTCATCGCTGCGTTGGAGGCATCCACCCCACTCGCGCCGATGCACAACCCCGCCTATATCGCCTCTATCCGCGCCTTTCAGGAGCTGCTTCCATCAACGCCACTCGTCGCTGTCTTTGAGACGTGGTTCCATCAGACGATGCCAGATTACGCCGCCGAGTTCGGTGTGCCGCGTTTCTGGGTCGAACAACACGACATCCGTCGGTACGGCTACCACGGTGCGTCCCACCGCTACATCTCGGAACGTGTGCCGGAGCTGCTCGGACGGGAATCAGGGGAAGGGCTGCGTATTATTTCGTGTCATCTCGGCGGGAGTTCGTCTCTCTGTGCCATCAAAGACGGAGAATCTATTGATACGTCAATGGGAACGTCTACGCAATACGGGATGATCCAGTCCACGCGTTGCGGTGAGTTAGACGCTTTTGCGGTGCTGTATCTGCTCGACAAAGAGGGGTTCTCTACCGATGAGATTCGTCGTCAACTGATTGAGGATTCCGGACTAAAGGGGATCTCCGGTACGAGTGGTGATATGCGCGACATAGAAGCAGCAATCGCAGCAGGCAACGATAACGCGCGTTTAGCACTGGAGACTTTCGTTTATGGTGTGAAAAAGTATATCGGTGCGTATATCGCCGCGCTGGGGGGTGTGGACGTGATCGCTTTTGCTGGCGGTATCGGGGAGAAGAGTGGGACGACACGCGCGAAAATTTGCGAGGGACTTGAATGGTGCGGTATCCACTTGGATGCCGTGAAAAATGCGCAAGCCACTGGCGAAACCGACCTCTCAGCGGATGACAGCCGCGCGAAAATTCTCATCGTTTCCACAAACGAGGAACTCATCGTTTCGCGTGAGACTGCACGGGTTCTCAAAACGTCCGTTTAAATGTGTTAGGACTTACGCGTTTCCTCTTAAAGTCCCCCTGATAAGGGGGATTTAGGGGGTTAAATACTGCGCCTCAGCAAAAACACTCGCTCATAGAAGAAAATAAAATTTCTTTTACATCAAGTACTCCCGTTCCCTGAAGATTCGGATCGCGAGCCACAGCAATCCAACCGTCAACAGCAAGATTACGGGGAGTGCTACCCATACGGATGGCGGCGATGCTCCTAAGAATCCATCGATTTGGTACCGAGGCAGTTTATAATCGGGAAACAGCGTGAAAAGGTAGTGTGATATAGAGAGCCTCTTGATCCCCATCGGCATAAATTCAGCCGCCGTAATACCTTCCCATCCCATCACGAAGACCAACCCCCACAAGACGGGGTGTTTGAATTTCGCTGCTAAAACGGTGGCGAATGCTCCATAACTTAACAAGGTCAAAGCGAGTGATGCCGTATAACGGAGACTCATACCTATGTGATACAGCACATTTTTATCGAGTTTTGCGTGTGTCGCGACAATACCCGTCAAGATCAAGTGAGATACCGCTATGATCGCAAGCGTGCCCGCGAGGTAAGCAGCGAATTTACTGAGGAGCATCATTGATTTACGGAGGGGTCGCATCTGAAGATAGGTCAAGCCTTTACCATCAATCTCGTCGGAGATAATTGCTGTTCCGTAGAAGATCGCGCATAGGTTTGCCAAGAGTCCATACAGAATCAGTGTTATCTGGGGTATGAACCCATTGACGCTTACGCTGCTGCGTGCCGTGAACCGAAATATGAGCGTGATCACAAGCGATAACGCACACCCGATAAGAATCAGCACAGTTCGCCGACTCCAGAACATTTGGCGCAGTGTCACTTTGAAGAGTGCAAAATAGGCGGGAAACGCATTTGCCTTGGTAGCCATCTATAACCTTTCAGCGGATAAGAATCTTAAACAATATTAACATTAATCTGTGGATTTCGCAAGTTTTTGGGGCAGGACTTACGCGAATTTAGCATGCATCACCAGATTTTACGATTTTTAACCCCCTAAATCCCCCTTATCAGGGGGACTTTAAGAGGAAGTGTGTAAGTCCTATTGGGATTACAACGACATCGCTGATCTATTTTTTTATTTACGGATCCGATTGCAAAATTAAATGTAAATGTGCTATGATAGCGTATCAATAACGAGGTTTTCTGATGTTAAGAGAACCAGATGTAAGTTTCCGTTGTATTACATTGGAGGATGTGGAGATGAATCAGCATGATTTCACTATGACCGATTCGGAGATTAATTTTTTCAAGACGTTCGGTTATCTCAGTTTTCCACAACTGATGGCGGACCGGATTACGGCGATCCAAGACGCTTTTGAGGCTGTTTGGGACGAGAGAGGCGGCGGACATGACGGTAAACCGCACGAAGGCACCGCACGCTCCTGCATCGTTCCATTCATCGATCAGAGTGAAGAGTTGTCATCGCTACTGGATGATCCGAGGATTCTGACGATTGCAAAGACACTCCTTGGTGATGATTTCAACTACATGGGCAGCGACGGTAATTTCTACGTCGGTGATACAGGATGGCATTCGGATGGTGGGCATAAATTGGAAGATCCGATGCACATTAAGATCGCGTTCTATCTCGACCCGTTGACTCGCGACACCGGCGCGCTCCGCGTCATTCCGGGCAGCCATCTCTTCGGCGATAACTATGCGGATGCACTCTCTCAGCAGGTCGGTAAAAGCCAAGAGTTATGGGAAATGCACGGGAAAGATGTTCCAGCAACCATCTTTGAGACAACTCCCGGCGATCTGGTACTGTTTAACCATAACACGAAGCACGCCGCTTTCGGAGGTGGCACACACCGACGGATGTTTACGATGAATCTCTGTCAACGGTATCCCGATGACAAAATAGATGCACTACAGGCATATATCGCTGGATCCGCACGCTTCTGGATCGACCGAAAATACGGCGAAAAGATGATTCGCACAGCGACATCTGAGCGATGGATTCATCTTGAACAGGTCCGGGCGAACGATGGACACCTCGCGGAACTCTCACGCCAAGCGCGGGAGCGGATGAGTGAACCCTCACGTGGCTGATGCCTGTTGCCATGTTTTCCGAACAAACGCTATGGATTCCGTGAAGCCTTCTTGTCCTGAACGGCTCGCTTCCTCAATGCTGAGCCAACCGTCATAACCGGCTTGTTTCATGCGTGAAAGGACTTGCGGAATCGGTGAAGCACCTGTACCGACACGAACGGGTTCAAACACCCTGACTGCGCGCAGGTCGAAGATGTGTACGACAACGATGCGCTGAACAACCCGCGCCAGCAGGTCAAGTACGTCCTCACCCAAGACAAGTGGGTTCGCCGTGTCGAAACAGACACCGAGCGGTGTGTCGGAAAGCGCATCTAAAATCTCTAAGAAGATCTCTGTCGGTTGTGAAAAGTCCCAATAGTCCCACGGCGCGCCTTTGGTGTGATTTTCATAAGCGAGTGTGATCCCCTGCTTTTCCGCTTCATCAAGGGCACGTCGAAATCCGTCTGTTACCCATTGCACGCCTGTTGTCCGTTCAGTGCCGGGGTGGTTTTGCCCTGCTGTCACACGGATGAATTCTGCCCCCAACGCTTTCGCCAATGCAATATCCGCTTTCAGGTCTATTAATTCTTGTGCGCGTTGCGCTGCGTCGGGATGCGTGAAGTCGGAATAGCAGGCAAGCATACACGGAATTATGTTATGTCTTTCAAGGGCATCGCGCGTCCGCTTTATCGTTTCAGCGTCGCGTTTCGGGAAGAATTTGATACTGAAATCGACCGCATCTAACCCTAATTCTGCACCGAATTGAATCCAATCAGCGACAGTCTGATTTCCTGTGAAGATGTTGTTGTAAAGAGAGACAGGCAGGCAGCTAAGTTTCATTTTTGTTTTCCTTCAGTGGCGTAAGTTACGCTATCCTAACAGCATACCTCGAATTTTTCAACAGTTTAGTCTACGCATTCAGAGTATTATTTAGGTTGACATTACGCTATTCCCGCGCGTATAATAGTATATTATCAAATGTGATAGTAGAGGTCCGTTAGGGGAATCTCAATTTTTGACTTCTTAAAATATGTGAGGAATAATCGAATTGGCTCAACAGAAAGCGACTAATATTACGTGGCACGAAGCGGTTGTCACGGCAGAAGATAGAGAAAAATTACTGAATCAGAAAGGCTGTGTGATTTGGTTCACTGGACTCTCTGGCTCAGGTAAATCGACATTAGCGAACGCAGTTGGACAAGTATTGCACCAACAGCAACACCACACTTACGTCTTAGACGGCGATAATGTCCGGCACGGACTCAACAAGAATTTGGGTTTCTCACCGGAGGATCGTGAGGAAAACATCCGCCGTATCGGTGAAGTCGCCAAACTCTTCGCGGATGCAGGCACAATCGTTTTGACAGCCTTCATCTCACCCTACCGCACCGATAGAGATCAGGCAAGAGCACTCATCGCTGAAGGTAGGTTCGTTGAAGTTTTCGTTGATTGCGCACTTGAGGTCTGCGAGGAACGGGATACGAAAGGCTTATACAAAAAAGCACGCGCCGGAGAGATTAAGGAATTTACAGGGATCAGCGCGCCTTATGAACCGCCTCTGAATCCGGAGGTCACAGTGGACACCGCAGCACTCTCTATTGAAGAATGTGCGCAAGCCGTTGTCTCGGTTCTTATCAAAGCAGGATTAGTCCCCGCTGGAAACTAAGGCATCAGAAGGCAGCTCGCTCAATATTACAAAAGGGTACGGCAATGGAATCGGTTCTTAGGGATTTCAATGAAAACGGATTCTCTATTCTACCAAGCATTTTGGAATCGGAGACGCTTGAAACCGTCAAATACGAATGCGAGGCGTTAGTCGATGCACTCGCGTCGCAACGGGAATCAGAAGGCAAACTGACGCACACATATCCCGATGCACCTTTTGAAACCCGACTGATTCGGATTTATGAAGATTACCCCGATGAAAACCCGACGATCTTTCGTCCGGAACTCCATCGTGAAGGATTTTTCGGCGTGTTCGCGCACCCAATCTTACTTGAACTTGCGGGTATTGTCTTAGGTCCAGAGATCCGATTGTATCCGAACTATTCCGTCCGCCCAAAACTACCTGAAAACAAACGGACAGAGGTGTTGTGGCATCAAGACGCTGGCTATACTTCAAAGGAAGCAGACATCTTACGGATGATGAACGTTTGGGCGCCTTTGGTGCCGGTTAATGTTGAAAACGGGTGCATGGAATTTATTCCCGGAAGCCACAAGTGGGGAGTCGTTCCACACGAAAAAGACGAATACTATCTACGTATCCACGACGACTATATTAAACCCGTTGCGTCGGATGCTGTATCCATTGAGGTCGTGCCGGGAGATGTCGTTATCTTTAGTAACCTACTCTTTCACCGTGGGTTACCGAACCGCGCTGGACACGTCCGATGGAGTCTCGATTTCCGGTATCAAGATGCCAGACAACCGACACTCCGAACAACACAAGGGCATCTGCTGAGTTCGGAAACTACGCCAGAAGCGGTTGTAAAAGACGCTCAAGCGTGGGCGCAACTTGAATTTTCCTAAATTGCAAACAGGTGAGCGAAGCTTGGAACGAAATGGAAAGCGGGTATACGGAGCAAACGATATGGTTTAAAGTTTCCACAGCGAACCGCAAGGCAGTTTAGAAATTGAACAAGTGCGCGAAGCTTGAAACGAAGTGGAAAGCGGGTATACGGAGCAAAATGATTTCTTCCAAAATTTCCGTATCGAACCGCAAGGAAGTTTAAAAGTATGAAGTTAATTCAGTTTCACCTACCTAATTTAGGCAAACGGGTCGGAATTGTCACTCGCGATGAGGAAGTGATTGACGTAACGAGCGAGGAATCTCCCGGTGTATTAGAAATATTAGCACTCGCACATCAGGAACAGGTCAGCCTTGGCGTCATACTCGCTGACATTCAAGAGAAGGTCGCCACACCCGCACCGATGCAATTCAACGCGTTTCCGGATGAAGAGGCGACATCAACCGAACCTGAAGGTCTTACACTGAAAAAATTGGATGTCGCACCTGATGAAAATGTGCCACATCTCTTACCACCGATCGATCCGCCCGAAGTCTGGGGATGCGGTGTAACCTACAAACGCAGCGCAGATATGCGAGACGACGACTCCGAACAAGACATCTACAGCCGCGTCTACCACGCGGACCGTCCCGAAATATTCTTCAAAGCGACACCTTCACGTTGCGTCGGTCCGAACGGTTTTATCGGTATCCGTAGCGATTCCGTGCTAACCGCAACAGAGCCTGAACTTGCCTATATCCTTGATAACGATGGAGAAATTCTCGGGTACACCCTCTGCAATGATGTATCCGCATGGGACATTGAGCGCGATAATCCACTCTACCTCCCACAATCCAAAGTCTTTTATGGATGCTGCGCACTCGGTCCGATGTTTCTCACGCCATCCGAAGTGGATGATCCATATAATTTGGAAATGCAATGCACCGTCCTTCGTGATGCAGATGTCATCTACCAAGGTGAAGTGAATACCTCCCAAATCAATTGGAAGTTTGAACAACTCACTGAATTCCTGATGCGGGATAACCCAATTCCACTCGGCACCGTCGTCTCAACAGGCACCGGTATCATCGTCCCGAACGATCTACCGCTCGCTGCAGGCGACACTGTTCAGATTGATATTGAAGGGTTCGGCACATTGTCAAACCCTGTTAAGCAGCTTTAGGAGACATCGTAAATGAATCGCAATAGCGACCCCTTCATCGGCATGCACAAAACGGAATTGGATACACCGGCACTGCTGATTGATCTCGACAAAATGGAAGCCAACATAGAGACGATGGCGAATTACTTCAGCACAGTTAACGCCGATCTGAGACCGCACGTTAAAACGCACAAAACACCGATCATCTCGCATAAACAGATTGCAGCGGGTGCCATCGGTGTTACCTGCGCGAAACTCGGTGAGGCAGAAGCCGTGATTCACGCAGGCATCCGAGATGTACTGATCGCCAACCAGATCGTCGGTCCGCATAAGATTGCAAGGCTCATCAATCTCGCGAAACATTCGGAGATTATGGTCGCAGTAGACAATTCACAAAACGTGCAAGCCATCTCTGAGGCAGCGGCTGCCAAAGGCGCGACCGTCAGAATGTTAGTAGAAGTGAACATCGGCATGAACCGATGTGGTGTTGAATCCGGGAAACCCGCCCTTGAATTGGCGGAACAGATACGTCAAAGTCCGAACTTGATTTTTGAAGGATTAATGGGTTATGAGGGACATACCGTAGCGAAGCCAGATCGAGCAGAACGCGATACCGCCGCACGCGAGGCTATACAACGGTTGGTGGACGCGAAACACTATCTCGAAAAGCACAGCGTAGAGGTCGCCATCATGAGCGGAGGTGGCACTGGTACCTTTAATATTACTGGCAGTATCCCTGAGATGACAGAGGTACAGGCGGGTTCTTACGTCTTCATGGATTCCACTTACCGAAACGTCCAAGGTGCCGGAGACCAGTTCGACTGTTCGTTGTCGGTTTTGGCAACTGTCGTGAGTCGTCCAAGCGCAGATCGAATGATTGTAGATACGGGTTTGAAGGTGTTAGCAAAAGAGTTCGGTATCCCGCAACCCGTTAGTTTAGATGGCGTAGAGATGACCGGACTTTCTGAGGAACACGGAACAATATTGGTGTCCGATGAAAATTTCTCCCTCAAACCGGGAGATAAACTCGAAATTTTACCATCACATTGTTGTACGACAGTTAACCTCCACGACAGATACTACGGTATCCGTAGCGGGATTGTCGAATCCGTATGGGACATCGCAGCAAGAGGAAAAGCGCAATAATGATTACAACTGTGTTGACTTGTGGATGTCCGTAGTTATAGCCTATGAGAAAAAATAAAATAGGAGACAAACGCAATGAGGACTTACAAATTACAGCGTATTTGGAAACCGGTTTATCTTCTGAGTCTACTTACCGTAGGTCTTCTGCTGCTAAATCAACAGATCTCGGAAGGTTATATCGCAAAACGTTATAGTGTGCCGCAAATCGTCAGCGAAAGCAGCAACATTCTCTTCGGGACGGTTTCAGAGATTGACACCAAACGCCGGACTGCGAAGGTTAAGGTCGAAAGATATTTGAAAGGCAACCCCGAGTTTGACGAGGTTAAAATCCGACTTGATACATACAAAGGAGAGGCGGATCACCGAGAAGAGGCAATGGGTCTTATGAAGCAGGACGCGCCGATTATTGTCTTTTATCTCAGAGAGGGTAGACGCATTGATAGCCTCGCACACGTAAGTGGAAAATGGTTCCAAACACAAACCACAAAACGCGGAGACGAATGGGGTTGGTGGCTATTCACACACACTGAAAAATACCTCAACAGAGACAAAGTCTCAAGACGCGATTCAACTGTCGATTTTCAGAAAGAATTGGATGCCATGTTGGGTGAAGATGCCATCCAACTCCAGTTTCTCAGGACAGACAACTATCGGGAAGAGTACCCTGCTATCTCCAGTATCAATTCGATAGGAGATCGCTGGATTGCCTATAATGGAACAACGAATCGCGACCTACCAAGGCTCGACAAGGCGAACATCTTATGGCTCGGCTTCCGCACGCTCGCGCGAGATGGGAGATACCGTCTTAACAAGGAACAAGAAAATCGGATTAAAGAATTTGTGAAAAACGGCGGTGTTGTTATCGTCTCCGGGCAGGATAGCGATGAAGGTCGTCCGTGCCAGACTGGATGGTTACCCGAACCGCTCCATGGCGTAGAGAGTTCACGACGCGACGATTTTCAACCGACTTCCGATGCCGGTGAACTCTTTAAAGTGCCCCATCGTATCCGGTCAGGGCAACTCGCGCTTGACGACTCATGGACCAGATGGAATGAAAAATATCAAGTCCTGGCAACCACCAACGGTGGCAAAGAGATTGTCGTCGCTAAATTGAAATACGGCAAGGGTATGTATCTAATCACGAATCTCCGCAACAGCGAGAGAAGGGAAGTCAATAAAAACCGTGAGATGCTTGAAAATCTGGTGCATTTCGCTGTCGAGTTCCTCAAAGACTCTTGATGAAGAGACTTCTCTAACAATCCCACTGCTTTAGCTGTGGGTCTGAGTGGTTTGACATGTTCGCAGTCATATTTAGAGATTAGGGTTTATCATGAGT
>JAAXHI010000271.1:0-5321 GCA_012270875.1 Candidatus Poribacteria bacterium
TCAAACAACGTCCCCGGTTTCAATGACCCCTCAATTTTACGCGCGATCTGCGTGGCATCTGCTGGCATTAAGTTCAGCAACTCTTTGACACCGGAGCGGAGCAGGTTATATCGCGGTGAACTTGTGAGTTTATGAAAGTGTTTTGAAAACGCACCGACAGTCGCTGAGATAGACATGTTGTTATCATTGAGGATAACGACCATATCGTTCCTAAAGTCACCAGCGGCGTTCAACGCCTCAAACGCCATACCACCTGTTAAACCGCCATCCCCAACAATCGCGACGACCTTGTAAGTTTCATTAACCAGGTCTCGCGCAGTGGCGATGCCTAACGCCGCAGCGATAGAGGTACTCGAATGCCCGGCACCAAAAACGTCATATTCACTCTCAGCTCTACTGAGAAAACCGCTGATGCCATCAGTCTGCCTGAGCGTTGGAAACGCTTCTCTCCTGCCAGTCAGCAGTTTATGCGGATACGCCTGATGTCCGATGTCCCAGACGACTTTATCCCGCGGTGTATCAAATACGGTATGCAGTGCTATTGCCAACTCAATCGTGCCGAAGTTCGGCGCGAAATGCCCCGGATGCTCAGAGAGGACTGTCAGTAGGTAAGCACGCATCTCCTCGGCAAGCACTTTAAGTTCGTCAATTTCAAGTTTTTTCAAATCTGCGGGACTATTAATTTTTTCTAAGAACATATTTTTTTTAATCCTATGGAGTTATAAGTTATTAAGAGGTGGACTTCAAAAGGAACAACTCTCCTCTTAACCAACAACTTATAACCAATAACTATTAACTATCTATTGCGTTATCTGTTTCGAGAACGTTTTCGACCCGCTGTTCGGCTGTTTCAAGCATTTCCCTACACGATGAGACTAAGCTTACGCCTTCCTCAAAGAGTTTGAGAGAATCCTCAAGCGGCAGTTCGTTGCCTGCTTCTAATTTTTCAACGATCTCTGTGAGTTTCGCGAGTTTTTCTTCAAAGGTCATGTTTTATCTCCGTTCTTTGGGAAATCGGTCTCTTTATTACTCGGTTGATGCTCAGACAAAAATTCTTCAACACGACAGGCGAGATGTCCTTGCACCAGTTGGACCTCAATCCTGTCGCCGACAGATACCTGTTCCGCATCAGTTAATACCTCACCGTCTGTCTTTCGGCTGATACTATACCCCCGTTTCAACGTGGCTAACGGACTCAACGCGTCAAGCCGTTGGGCAAGTGTGTGAAGTCTGTTTTCGCTATCAGATAAGTTACGACCTATAGCCGATCGACACGCTAAATCTAAGTTATCGACTGTTTGGTAAAGTTGATAAATCTCGCCTTTACGTTGTTCCGGTGCCAGTCGCGTCTCAAGGTCTTGAATCCGTGCTTCATGTCCATTCAATTGATTCTGAATTGTTGTGCGCAGCCACGTATCAAGACTATTAAGTCGCGTGAAAAGTTCATCCTGATCCGGGACAATATGCTCAATTGCTGCCGATGGTGTCGGGGCACGGTGATCCGCCACCATATCGGAGATAGTGTAATCCGTTTCGTGACCGACTGCCGACACAACCGGAATTGTGGAAGCGAAAATCGCACGCGCAACAAGTTCTTCATTGAATGCCCAGAGATCCTCAATTGAACCACCACCACGACCAACAATTAACACATCTATATCGTCTCGCTGATTCATCGCCTGCAGCGCCTCGGCAATCTCTTGTGCTGCACCGTCACCCTGGACGAGGGAGGGATGTAGTAGCACTTCGGCTAACGGATACCGCTTGCGCGATTGCTCGCAGATGTCTTGGAACGCTGCACCTGTGGCTGATGTAACCACACCGATTTTCTTAGGGAATTTTGGCAACGGCTTTTTGTGGGCCTCATCAAACAACCCCTCGTTTGAGAGTTGCTGCTTCAACGCTTCAAACGCTCTCTGCAACGCGCCAATCCCGACGGGTTCCACATTTCGACCGATAATCTGATATTGTCCTCTCGCGGAATAGAGGCTCACCTGCCCTTGTATAATAACCTCCTCACCGTTCTTGGGTAAGAATTTGATTTGGCTCGCATTACTCCGAAAAATGGCAACCGAGATCTGATGATTATCTTCCTTGAGCGTGAAATAGACGTGACCTGCACTCGATTTACTGTAATTGGAAACCTCTCCCTGAACCCACACGTTTTGGAATTCGGGTTCTTTTTCTATCAGTCTTTTCAGCAGATTTGTTATTTCACTGACGCTACGGATAACTTTTGTGGGTATCGAAAATTCTAATTGCATATCTGTTGATGGGTTGTCAGTTATCGGAAAGTTTTAAATGCCTCGTAGTGAGAGTAAAGTCGTCAATAACTTTAGTACACTTCACAACTTTAGATACACTTGCAAACTTCCTAACCGCTGATAGAGACCTCTTAACTGAAGGCTGATGGCTGACCGCTAACAGCCAATTAATATTGCGCCTGCAGCGGCACAATGTTCACTGCCAGTCCTGTTTTATCGTCGAGTTCTATCTCAGCACCGCAGAGTTTGACGTTGCCTTTAGCGACAGCGAAGCGAGTCGGCATCATCGTCAGAAACCGCTCGAGTACAAGATCTACCCGTGTGCCGATCACCGAATCGTAAGGTCCCGTCATACCGACATCCGTAATATAAGCCGTGCCTTGCGGGAGGACACGCGCATCTGCTGTCGGGACGTGCGTGTGCGTCCCGATCACCGCACCGACTCTACCATCGGCGTGCCAGCCCATCGCGATTTTCTCGGATGTCGCTTCAGCGTGAAAGTCGAGGAGGATATACGGAGTCTCCGCTTTGACTTCAGGTAAAATAGTGTTGAGGGCATGAAACGGGTTGGTGTACGGGTTCATGAAAATCTGTCCGGCGAGGTTGATGACACCGAGTTGCGTCTGCCCGTCATCGGAGGAAACAATGGTCACACCGCGCCCGGCTACCTCAGTCGGATAGTTCGCGGGACGTATCAGCTGCGGTGTCGTCTCTATAAAATTAAAAATCTCTTTATTATCCCAAACATGATTGCCGGTCGTAATTGCGGAGACACCTGATGCCAAGAGTTGATCAACGATGTCAAACGTTAATCCTTTCCCACCCGCTGCGTTCTCTCCATTAGCGATAATGAAGTCGTATTTGTGTCGATGTTCTTCCAGAAATTTCGTTGTCGCTGCTCTGCCCGGATTTCCAACTATATCTCCGATAAACAGTATTTTCATTTTCTCCTTATCACTTTCTGCGTAATATCGTTTGCTTTCTCAATTAGGGCTTACGCATTTTCTCTTAAAGTCCCCCTGATAAGGGGGATTTAGGGGGTTAAAAATGTTTGAACATTTACTTTTACGTGCAAAATATCCGTTCTTTGCTAAATTTGCGTAAGTCCTATCAATGTTTCTCTGTTGTAGGAGCGAGTTATGCTCGCGATCCTCTGCGGTCCTCTGCGATACATGTAGGAGCGAGTTATGCTCGCTATACTTTACGGATTCCCGAATTGAGACTCTTCAATTATCAACTGTCTCTAACTCCGTGAGTGTGAATACGGATGCAAACGAACATCCGAGCTCATTAATTTTCGCGCCACCACCTGCCTGCCGATCAATAGCTGCTACAACATGTTCAACTGTGTACCCCTCCGCGCGGATCTGCTCAATTGACGTACAGACCTGTCCTGCAGTTGTAATCACATCTTCTATAACAACGAGTGTACTCCCTTCTTCAACGCCACCCTCTATCAAATTACAAGTGCCGTAGGTTTTTGCCGCCTTACGCACATAAAAACAGGGGATCCCTGTTTGTAGGGAGAGTGCCGTCGCGAGGGGTACCCCGCCTAATTCCAAACCTGCCAACCCGTCACAACGCGACGGCAGCAATTTCGCCATCTCCGCAGCGATCGCAGTGAGCAGCATTGGGTTACTTTCAAATCGGTATTTATCCCAATAGAAATTACTAATATTCCCTGAACGGAGTTTGAATTCACCTGTGAGATACGAAACCTCACGAATCTGTTTTGCGAGTTCTGTCTTTTTCATTGTTATTATAGCCATCAGCCGTCGGCTATCGGCTTTCAGTAAGAATAGAAACTACCAACTTTCAGCAAAGACGCAAGCGTTACAGAATGCCTCTTGTCTTGCTGACCGCTGACGGCTGACAGCCAATAGCCCTTAAAACACCTCAATATGCGCCGTATCGCCTGCTACCACTTCTCCAATAACAGTGGCTTCTGGACAATCAGCAGCACGGAGTTCTGCTACGGCTGCGTCAGCGTTTTCGGCAGGCAGCGAGAACAGCAAACCGCCAGAGGTTTCCGCCTCCATCAAGATATGATGCATCGCCTCGCTATCGGTATGGAACGTGACTTTATCCGAAAGGAACGTCATATTCGCAGTATAGGCTTGCGTATAGGTATCCTGCGCGACGAGTGCCGGTGCATCTTCAAAGTAAGGCACGGCACGACTATCAATCTTAAGACAGGCACCATCGCCTGCCGCCATCTCCGAAGCGTGCCCTAATAACCCGTACCCCGTAACATCCGTACAGGCACTCGCACCATACTTCAGCATCACTGAGGAAGCAGACGCATTGAGCCGAGTCATTGATTCAACCAGCTGCGGCAACACAGCGTCACTGATTTTATCGAACTTCAACCCTGTCGTGAGGATACCGATGCCGAGATTTTTGGTTAAAATGAGGACATCCCCCGGACGCGCACCATAATTCTTAACGAATTTCTCAGGATGCACGATCCCCGTCACGGAGAGTCCATACATCAATTCCGGTGCATCCACCGTATGACCCCCGACCAGCGCAGCCCCCGCTTCAATGGCTTTTTCAGTGCCACCTCTAACAATATCACCGAGGATTGATAAATGCAGGTCCGCTTTGGGCCAACAGGTGATATTCAACGCCGTTTTCGGGACACCGCCCATGCTATAAACATCGCTCAGCGAATTCGTCGCAGCAATCGCACCGAATGTATACGGGTCATCAACGATCGGTGTAAAATAGTCCACCGTGTTGACGAGCGCGAGATCATCGGAGATGCGATAGATCCCTGCATCATCGGAGGTTTCAGTACCGACAAGGAGGTTCGGGTCAGTAGATTTCGGGATATTATCTAAAATGTGCGCAAGCTCACCCGGAGCGAGTTTTGATGCTCACCCAGCACATTTCACAGTCGCAGTTAAACGAATCTTCTCTTGTGTCATACTTATCCTATGTAGGACTTACACATCCTCTTTTAAAGTCCCCCTGATAAGGGGGATTTAGGGGGTTAAAAATCTTCGCGTTTGTAAGACTTACACATCCTCTTCAGGACTTACGCAGAGATGCGAT
>JAAXHI010000271.1:5388-9134 GCA_012270875.1 Candidatus Poribacteria bacterium
ATTGCGCCTTGCGTAAGTTCTACTCTTTTAAAGTCCCCCTGATAAGGGGCGGTGAATGCCCATAAGGAACCTTCATACCGTTGATTCTTTAGGGGGTTAAAAATCTTCGCATTGCAGCGTATGTGACTTCTGCAGGCGCGCAATTATTGCAGATCCTCCAAAACAGATTTTACGTACGCCACGCTCCGACCGTCTTGATGGAATTGGTCGCCGTCACGGATCCCCTCAATCGCCAGATAACCGTCGTAGCCAGCATCAAGCACCGCAGCGATTGCGAACCGATAGTCGATTTCACCGTCAGGCAGCGGGACTTGCACATAAATCGCTGTCTCCAAATCTGGGATATGCACGCGATAAAGGCTTTTGCAATGCCAATAATTGACATGCGGTGCAACCGCAGCGATTGCGGCTTCACACGTCTCCTCTGGGGTGTCGTAAGTCCAGTAGATATTACCCAAGTCCGGGTTTATGCCGACATTCGGCGCATCAATCAACTCCAACAGACGTAGCGTCGCCGAACTATTGTCCGCTATTGAATTCTGATGGATTTCTATGGAGATTTCGACACCGAGATCCGCCGCGATAACAGCGACTTCGCTCACGGCACTCGCAGTCCGCACATAATCTTCATCATTCGCTTGACAGCTGGATCCTTGTGAGACGGATTCGCCACGATACGTGCCTTTCCCACCCGGATCGTCAGGCGGTGTAGTGACTGTGGAATTAACAACACCCGCACCCATCTTCGCCGCGAACTGAACGGCATCGATCATCCGTTGTTTGTTTGCTGCAGCAACTTGTGGATCCCTCGCAGCACCACCACCGCCACGAATAGCAACACACGGCATACCGGCATCTTCAAGTTCGGATCGGAATGTTTTGGCTTCAGTGTCAGAGAGATTCATCCCAGGGAGTTCAATCCCGTCGAAGCCAATCTTTTTGGCGTGTGCCAGAAACCGTTGGCGATCTGTTGCATCGGTCGGTAGCGCACCACCGTTGTAAGGGTATGATGTACATCGTCTAAAAGCGTACGCAATCTTCATAAAGTCCTTCCTTCAAATAGATAGGCGACAGCCTGCTGGAAATGTTCAAAGAGTTGAGCGTTTACAACGTCTACTGCTTCTGGAATCTGTCGAGCGTCATTGTCATCAGATAACTCATGCTGAGGTGCGGTGTGGTTGGCATCGGGTATGGCACGCGCACCGTTATCATCCGTAATTAGTGTAGCACGTTCCACCCTTTTTTGTAAAGCAGCATCTCGCTCTGCGATCGCACCGAGAATACTCCGATAATACCACGCTTGGTCCTCAACGCCGCCGTGAAACCGATCCCAGACAGTATCACCGATGAGATCGTACTCCGAAATAATAGTCCGTAGGTTATGCAGCTTGTCAGCGCACGTCACAGTGCAGACTTCAGGACTGGCGGTTCTTAACGCCTCAATCCGTTCCGTCTTCCGGGCACGCCACCGCAACGCTTTGTTCTCTGAACAACCGTCAACGATATTTGCGATGTCCGCACCAAAACGTTCCCGAATGAATTCCAACGTCAGATCGGTGTCCTCAACCGTATCGTGCAAGATGCCCGCGATAATCACTGCCTCCGTGCATCCTGCTTCCATTAAGATGAGTCCGACAGCATAAGGGTGTGTGATGTAAGGCGTATCGGTGCCTTTCCGATATTGTCCTTGGTGGGCTACAGCAGCGACTTCTATCGCTTCTTCGATTTGGTTTTTCCTTGTAACGTTCTGCGTCATACTTCTTCTATAAAAATACAGGTCCTACAGACCCAACCTTTGGTACAGAGGCATTCAATTGTCACATAATTTCGGTTTCTGGCACAAATCTCTTTATGGTAGGAGCGAGCTGTGCTCGCGATTCGTCCGCGAAAATGTCTGAAAAACCGAAAACTGAATGGCTCTGCCTTTGGTAGAAAATTGGAGACTTAAATATTGTTAAATGATACACTATTTCCAGCGTAACCGTCAAGGTATTTTTGATTTATGGCTATCAGCAGGAATGGCTGTCGGCTATCGGCTTTCAGTAAAGAGATTCATTGTGACAGCAACAAATAACCTAACGACCACAAGAAATTAACTGATGGCTGATGGCTAATTTACAAGGAAAACATTATGACAACACTCGCTATCGGCGGTATCATGCACGAATCGAATACGTTTAGTAACACACCCACCGATTTTGCTGCGTTCCCTCAGGTCCATGCCAGCAATATACGCAAAGTTTGGGGAGAAGCACATCACGAGATAGGGGGGTTTATTCAGGGAGCAACAGAATACGGTTATACGGTCTACCCGATGTTCATGACTTCGGCAACACCCGCAGGTCCCGTAACAGATGACGCTTTTGACCGACTCACCGAGATGTTAATCCAGCACCTCAAAGCCGCACCAAAATATGAAGGTCTCCTACTCGCACTCCACGGCGCAATGGTCGTGGAAAGTTACCCCGATGGCGATGGCGAAGTGTTAAGACGGCTTCGGGACACCTTCGGACGAGACCTACCGATCGTCGTTACGCTCGACCAACACACAAATGTTTCCGAGCAGATGGTCACCGAATCGACTGCCCTCGTAATTTACAAGACAACGCCGCACATCGATCAACGTCAACGCGGACTCCAAGCAGCAGAACTCATGATGCGGATACTCCGAGACGAGGTTACGCCGACACAAGCACTCGCCAAACCACCGATGCTCCTCAATATGCTGTATCATACCACCGACACACCGCCGATGGCACCTATCCTCACAGCAGCGAAGCAACTCGAAGCGCGTCCCGATGTCCTCGTCGCGAACGTCGCCTTGGGGTATCCTTATGCCGATGTCCATGAAGTCGGTCCATCCTTTGTTGTCGTCACGGACGATAACCCGCAACTCGCACAGGCAGAAGCCGATCGGTTATCCGATATGTTATGGAACGCTCGCGGACAACTTACGCTTGATCTCCCCGACGCAGCGCAAGCCGTCGAGCAAGCCATCGCATCTGAACAGCATCCCGTTATCCTTGTGGAGATGGGGGATAACATCGGTGGCGGTTCACCCGGGGACAGCACTTTCGTGTTAGCGGAATTGCAACGACAAGGCGCATCAGAATTCGTCGTTGTACTATGTGATCCGGAGGGTGTGCAAACTTGTATTCAGGCGGGTATTGGCGCGGATGTTGCCTTAAACGTCGGTGGGAAAGCGGACAATCTGCACGGCGATCCTGTCGCAATTCAGGGCAAGGTACGCCTCATCCACGAGGGTCGCTATGAAGAGACCCAACCCCGACACGGCGGGCAGCGATACCACGATCAAGGGTTAACGACTGTCATCGCCGTCGGTGATTCTCTCATCGTGCTGACAAGCAAACGGCAGACCCCATTCAGTCTCCAGCAGTTATTAAGTCTCGGCATCAATCCATCGGAGATGCGGATGATTGTCGTCAAAGCCGCAGTCGCCTACCGCGCCGCCTACGAACCCATCGCCGGACAGATTATCGAAGTAGACACACCCGGCTTAACAGCAGTGAACCCATTACATTTTGAATACCAAAACGTCCGCCGACCCCTATTTCCGTTGGCTTGACACTCTGTTTTGTGTGCTGACCGCTGATGGCTAATTCCTCTGAATCGCGGATTATCACATATGGCACGGATTTCTCGGATTTTATAGTGAAGCCCATAAATAAATGGACATCTTTGTAGCATAAACTTCCCAGTTTGTGCCAGTCTGAATGCCTGTTATA
>JAAXHI010000534.1 GCA_012270875.1 Candidatus Poribacteria bacterium
CTGAACTTAAAAACTATAAAACAAGGAAACATACCTTTTTCTCCGATAGAAACTATCTTAATGGCACACGCGTCTTTCTTACTTTCGATCCGTACAATTCTCTATGTGACACTGAAAACTGATCCGACACACGCAAAATACAAAGAAGCTTCAGATGATTAAGATAGAAACGGAAATGACGCGAGTCACGCAACGAAAAACTAATAGCTAACATTTACATGGCTCCCCTAAATTACGACAGAAATTTACATACTAGAATCAACCAAAACTAACTAAAATAATGTTCAGTGGGTTGTAGGCCCCTACAGGCCTTCACGGCTCTAATGGCTCCTCAGGTGGGGATTCCCCGGTCTTCATACTCTTCATTCTTCAGCAGCAGGACCAGTTGCTGGACTGGTCTGTCCAGGAATGATGCTGGTGCGGTGGCTCGACCGTTCTTGTCCAAGGTGTCATCAGCCATTCTCAACCGAACCTTCCGGACCAGACCATCCTTGTCAGGGTACGTCTCCTCTACGATCCCGGTCTTCCATGCGTTTCTGGGCGAGTGATCATCCTTAACGACGACGATATCGTTCACCTGAAGACTTCGTCTTGTCGCAGACCATTTCTGTCTTGGCTGCAGGGACTGCAAGTAATCCTTTTTCCACTGTATCCAGAACTCATTCGCTAGGTATTGCACCCTTCGCCATCGCCTTCTCGAATACAGGTCGGCGCGTTGGAAGTTTCCAGGTGGGGGCATGATGACCTTTGACTTCATCGTAAGCAGGTGGTTTGGCGTGAGAGGCTGAGGCAACTGTGGACAATTCATTGTGTCCGCAGTCAGTGGACGACAATTAACTATAGCTTCGGCTTCCACCATGAAGGTTCAGAGCGTCTCGCCGTTGAGCTGAGTTCCATGATGGCTAAGAAGCGACGCCAATACATTTCGCACGGTGCGGATTTGGCGTTCCCACGCCCCACCCATGTGACTTGAGTGTGGGAAGTTCATCCTGAAGTCTACCCAGTCACAGTTGGTTTTCAGTAACTCTTGTCTGATTTGCTCGTGTCCTAATTCTGAGATAGCTTGGTGCAGCTCGTTCATCGCGCCAACGAAATTTGAGCCTTGGTCGGATCGCAACTGTCGTACTGGTCCACGGCGTGCTACGAAACGACGATAGGCGTTAAGGAACGAATCTGTGGACAAGCTATTCGCGACTTCCAGATGAATGGCTCTGG
>JAAXHI010000175.1 GCA_012270875.1 Candidatus Poribacteria bacterium
TCTGGGTGTTCATATAACCACTGTGCAACATGCTGCACAGAATCGCACGCTACAAACGTCCCACCACTTTGGGGAAGGATATCCGACCAGACGACGATAGTCAGTAATCCCTGTTCCGGGCTATCCAGAAAATGACGGAAGAAGTCGCCATCCTTATGCCAACCGCTGACTTCTGGAGAAGGCGGTTGCCAGGGGGTGTCCGCGCCTAACGCAAAGTTGATAATAAAGCCGTCACCCCATGTCGGTTTGGCGTTATCCCGAAGATTAATAACCCTATCTTCACCACCGACAAGATCGCAGATGGCATCCCACGCGCTCGGCGCGATTTCCTGAATCGGTACGCGATTCATCGAAGGCAAATGGATACGCGGTTCCTCCCACGTCCCTGGATCATCTGGATTATAACCGAGTCGTTTAAAAGCGAATGCCCGCCACTCTTCTGCTAACTCGCGTGGAAAGCAGTCCTTCAGGACAATGTGTCCTTTCTTGACGAAATGATTAACGTCTGATTCGGTAAGTGTTTTATAGGTTTTCGTCATCTGTTGCCTCTCTACTGTATACTCTCCAATAACGTTTCTGCAAGTTTTGTCGCAAACTCGTCATCGTTAATATGAGCGTCCATCTCAATAACTGTAACATTGTCACCGATGTGTGCCTTTAGATTCTCAATCCATGCGGTTCGCGCTTCCGGTGAATCAAAAGGTTGGTCTGTCATGTCAATCGCCGATACGCCTTGTGTCGGAATGATAACCGTAGTTGATCCTCGTGCTTCGCTGAGTTTACGCGCCATAATGCGTCCGAGTTCAGCGGTCTCTTCAGCAGTTGTCCGCATCAAAGTCACTGTCGGATTGTGCTGATAGAACAGTCTGTCGTTGAACTTCTCTGGCACAGTATCCGGTGGACCGAAGTTCACCATATCCAATGCGCCGGGTGCGACAACTTGTGGCAGTCCTGCTTCTCCTGCGGCTTCCAGCCTATCGGGACCGGCACTCAGAATTCCGCCTACCAATTCGTCAGCAAGTTCAGTCGTTGTAACATCTAACACACCAGCAAGGAAACCGCCTTTCACTAAATCTTCCATCGCTTGACCACCCGTACCGGTTGCGTGAAACACGAGGACTTCATAGCCCGCGGCTTCGAGGATTTCTCTCGCCTTTGTGACGCATGGGGTCGTTACACCGAACATCGTCGCCGCGATTAAGGGTTTGTCTGCTGTCGTTGCTGCGGGTGCTTCTGCATTCACCATCCCGACGATTGCACCAGCAGCGTTGGCGAGAATCTGTCGGGATAACCGGTTAATGCCAGCGATGTCTACGACCGAGTACATCATACAAATATCTTTCGACTGCACATAAGGACTCGTATCGCCAGATGCTAAGGTGGATACCATAATTTTCGGAACGCCTACAGGGACTGCCTGCATCGCCGTCGTTCCGATGGTCGTACCTGCGGAGCCACCGAGCGAGATGATCCCGTCAATTTCGCCTGCGGTGTGTCTCTCAGCGACAAGTGCTGCGGCACCCTGTGCCATGATCGTAACGCTGTTCCCCCGATCGCCTTCGTCTCTCAGTGCTTGTAAAGACGAACCTGCAGCTTGTGCAACTTCATCCGCAGAAATATCCGGTGTTAGTTGCGGTTCACCCAATATACCTGTATTGATAACACACGTTGAGACACCGCTTGATTCGATCTGCGCTTTGATGAATGAGAACTCTATGCCTTTTGTGTCCATTGTTCCGACAATGCCTACCGTTTTTGCCATCCCCGGATTCCTCCACTGTTCTATAGATTTAGAATTTACGTTACAAGTGATTTCTGTGATTGATCATGCGTCATTTGTCTTCCATTACAGACGAACCTACGAAATCTTAAAGATATTTCATAAAAAAATGTATTACCCAAAATGGGCAAATCCGAAAGTTATGATAACACCTTTCAAAGAAATCTTCAAGCCTCTACTCAGCGCGCACCCTCTTGGAGATCCAAAATTGCCTGTCTTATCTGCTGGCTTATGTGTTGATATAATTCGTGTCTTTCATCTATTCCTTTGAGTACAGAGAAGTCAAGAGGCGCGCCAAAAGTCACGGATAATTTGCCGGGACAGATCAATTTAGAGCCGCGAGGCATAAAGCGTCCTGTGTCTTTAAGAAAAACGGGAATTGTGGGAACATTTGAGTGGTGGATAATAAAACTGGCACCATCTTTCACTGTTCCCAGAGTTCCATCGGTACTGCGCGTGCCTTCAGGGAAAAGAAGCAGAGCATTTCCCATCTTTAAGCATGAGATCACTCTCTTTAACGATTGCCAGCCGGGTTTTTCACGTTTTATGGGTATCCCGTTTAATTGGGTGAGCAACCAACCTATACCTGGGATGTGGAAGTAGGTGTCTTCCCCAAGATAATGGAGTTCGCGCGATACTGCTGCACCAATGATAATCGGGTCAAGAAGACTTGCATGGTTTGATACAAGTAAAACCCCACCTTGCGCTGGAATGTTCTCGTTTCCGTGAGATTCAAGATCGCCCAGCACATCAAGAATAGGACGGACAATCATGCACCGTGCACAACGATAGAAGAGGCTATTACTTTGAGGTTCAGATCTCTGATGTTCCATCGGATTACTTTTGTATCAGAGAGTGTGAGACATAGAGGTCTGTTTAGATTCATTCGATTTATAAGCAGAGTTAAGAAATGTTCCGCCACCGATAGTCCTATTACGATACCGAGTCAGATATATCAGTCAACGGAGTTAAGGAATTTGCCTCTGCCTTGAGATAGGCGTTGGGGTCATGATACAAAGCACCGTCGGGGAGCCACTCCCATAAGTACCCCAAACTTTTTCGTATTCGCTCCACATAAAACTCTGGGATTTGTGTTGTTTCCCCCTCAAAGAAGGGGCGGAACTGCGGGTCTTCGTCAAGTCGCCGACGTATTTCACGGTAGTACTTGACCTGCTCAAACCACGGCATGACGCGAATAATGTTGACCCATCGCGGGATGAATTCGTCAATCGCCTTGTAACTATTAACGAAGTTCCGCAATGAGATGTTGTGTTTAATCAGATCAATGACGTGATCGTAAAACTCATCCCAATCATAGTTTTTCGGCTTGATATTCATCCCACGCTTGCTATCAAGAAAATAAAACGGAAACGGTAGAACCCGACCCGCCTGTTGGTATTCAAGGTTAAGCGGTGCTGCCTGTCCATACGCTGTCAGTAGTAAATAGGCAGGATAAGCACCAGGGGTCATATCCAAGAAAAGTTTTGTAAGTTCAAACGGTTCTGGTCCCTCGTCGATATCAAGGCCAAAAATGAAGTTAGTTTGGACATAGGGAACGTATCTCAGAATCATGTTAACCTGTTCCGAGACTTGTCGAACTTTATCAAGACCCTGATTCCTGCCCGATTTCGATTTGTTACCGAAATCCTGCCACGACTCAATGCCAGGCAATAACACCTTAAATCCATTTTTCTTAAGCCGTTTCATGTGCGGTTCGGAGAGCAACGATAGGCTGCTTTCAGCCACGAATTCAATGCTATTTGGCGGGATTGCATCTTCGATTGCTGAGAGGTAATCATCGAATCGGATACCGAAGTTAGGGTCGTGCCAACCGACAAGTGGACGCTTAAACTTCTTTAACAGGAAACGTAAATCTGACTTGATGAGATCAAACGCCATAGGTTGATAAGGGATAACCGAATCAATACAAAAACTGCAAGTGTATGGACACCCCATACTACCAAGCATCGGAACCACTTTAATCCACGGTGCTTTATGATGGGAGAGTTCTATAAATTTCCAACGCTCTTGTACGCTTGGCAGGGTCGAAGGTTGCCCTTTAGCTGTAAGACGAACACCCGTAGGACGGTGCGGGGAGCAGTCCTGTAAAAGGTCTTGGATAACGGATCTGTCAGTGAAACCGAGAACATAATCAAAGTACTTCTGTGCATCTTCGGGGTAGCAGCGGGCATGCGGACCGCCAAGCGCGGTGACCGCACCCTTCGATTGGAAAAAATTGCTTAGCGCGTATGCCAGTTGAGCACCTTGCGAAAATGTCCCTATAATAACGAGATCAAGCGTCTCCGGTAATTCCCTACTCAGATCTTCAAGACCCGTATAACACACATAGTGGACAGTATGCCCCGCCTCTTCGCACCATGTCGCGATGGCCTGAGGCATAATGCTTGCCAGATTGGCGTGCATCGTCCGTGCCCACATGTTGCGGGTAGGTCCCTTAGCAACGAGGTCAAGGACACCAACTTGAAACTTCCGCATGGTCGCTCCTTTTTGAGAAATTTCTCAAATTATGGTAGATTTTAAAATTAACAAGACATCTCGACCTGCCCACTTACAAAGCACATGTATACTCAGGACTTCTGCCCCCGCGTCTTCTACTGGGTTCCACCCCTAACTTTGTTTGCACCCCATTTTCATGTAGGTTTCATAGATGATACTTGAATTTGACGCATAAGTCAAATTAAATCTGTGCCTGATTTCTAAGTGGAGAAACACGCGAGGAGGGCGCAAAATCCGACAATTTTGGTTTTTAAAGGCAGAATCGACACTAAATGTGCAATGTTATCTACATGAATCGGGGTTACAAACCCGTCCTGCAAAAGTGGTTCGTGACAATTGAATGGCTCTGCTCACTGAAAAAGTTGACACAATTCTCTGGATGTGATACACTTTAAGACGGTTGTCAGTTGCCGTTTCAGTTATCGGTAACGATCAGAATTATGAACCACTCTAACTGGCTACTGATAACTATTTTGTTTATGCTATGTCAAGTTAGACGTGCATGCGCCGATTGCGGAGGAAAATGTGTGAAACCAATTGATTCTAAACAAGCAGGATTAACATCAATACAAATTTTAGTTGTCGTTATTGTCCTCGGAGTTATTGCCGCTGTGCTTTTCGCACCTCGGTTGCTCGGACAAGCAGGGCGCGCATTACAAGCGCAAGCCGATGCGGATATTGAAACGCTTGGGATCGCTCTTGATAGATACGCTAAGGATAATGGCGATTATCCTTCAACCGAGCAAGGTTTGAAGGCTCTCTGGGAGAAACCTGAGGCACCGCCGATACCTATTAATTGGGTGGAACCCTATATTCAGATCCCAATTACGGAAGATCCGTGGGGCAACCCTTATATCTATATCCGTCCCGGTATACATGACCGATATGGATACGATCTCATTTCCTTCGGAAGTGATGGTGTGGAAGGTGGAACAGGTGAGGCAGAAGATGTTGTTAGTTGGATCCGACGGGATGAGTAATTCAGCGAAAACTTAAAACGAGATGCAGGGGTGCGCTTATGAAAATTACCCAAATTGACGTTATCAAAGTAAGAGTGCCGTATCATGAAGGCATTTACGAACTGATGACGCGTCGCAACCTTTACCAGATCGACTATGTCTACAAAGTCCATACCGATGTCGGACTCGTCGGAATTGGCGANNTTTGAGTTTATGAACGGTTGGGCACCCACACCGCTTCAGCAAGCCTTTTATGACATCATGGGTAAGGCACTCGGTGTACCGGTGCATCAGTTATTAGGAGAGAAAATTCACGAGAAAACGTCGTTCGGTTATTGGTCTATTGATATGACCCCAGAGGAGTGGGCAGCAGAGGCAAAACACGCTTATTCCATCGGCTATCGGCTCCACAAAATCAAGGCACGTCCGTGGTTTGAGGTCCTTGAGCAGGTCGAGGCGATTGCCTCTGTTGTGCCAGATGATTATCAGCTCCGCGTTGACGCAAATGACTCGTTTGAGACCCCAGAACGCACACTCGAAGTTATGCGCCAACTTCGGGATCACAATATAGAATCGTTTGAAACGCCGATCCCACAAGCTGATATCGAAGGCTATCAGGAAATTAAACGCCACGCGGACATGCCGATAACAATTCACTTCGGGAACCCGGATCCAGTTGAGGCGATTCGAGCAAAGATGAACGACTCATTTATTATCGCCTACCCGGATTCACGCGCCGCTAACGCTATCAGAGAGGCGACTATCTCGAACGCTGCGCATCTTCCCGTCTGGATACAAATTGTCGGACTCGGTATCACAACCGCTTATGTTATGCATCTTGCAGCGGTGATGCCGAATGCGACCATGCCAGCGATTACATTAAATGCCTTGCGTGCTTTTGACCTTGTTTCACCGTCAACGATTCCACTTGTTGACGGATATGCAACTGTCCCAGATAAACCCGGATTAGGGGTTGAATTGAATGAGGACGCACTCGACAATTGTCGCGTCTAAGGAGAGGCACTATGAATACGGTAATTTCTGCCTATCAAACGCAGGTCTTCAGAGTTAGTTTAAGTTTGTTAATCCTCATGATAGGGTTCAGTGTTCCCGCACACGCAGCGAAACTCGGTTTGGCGAGTGCTTGGCTCTTTGAGGATGGTGGTGGAAAGGTCGTCAAAGATATTGTCAGCGGGCATGACGGTGATATTAAGGGGAGCCTTGAATGGGTAAAAGATGGTAAGTTCGGCGGCGCATTGGAATTCGCTGGCAAGGGTGATAGTTACGTCCGCATTGACCATGACGACGTTTTCAATTCGGATCCTTACTCGTTTGTCGCATGGGTGAAGTTGCAAAACGCCTCGTGGCAATATGTTGTCTGGCGGAACGGAGATGTCTGGCCCGAACCTGAAAATGTGCGCCATCTCGATATATGGATTCACACTGACGACTATCCAGTTTTCATGTGGCACGTTAAGGGGAACGTCGGGCGTATTGACGGTAAGACTATTATTGCTGATGGTAAGTGGCATCACATCGCTAAAATCTATGACGGCAAAAACGTTCAGATGTATGTTGATGGGAAAGTAGATGGCGAGAAACCGAGCGGTGGGACGCTGGATACCAGTGAGTCACCGATCTGGATCGGCGCGCGGCCCGGTAATGTTGCAGCAACAGGCCTCTTTGACGAAGTTGGGTTCTTCACTGAAGCACTTTCTAAAGATGAACTCAACGCTGTCATGGATAACGGATTAGCCGTTTATGCTGCTGTTGATGCAGCTGGGAAAGCGACAACAACTTGGGCTTTGCTAAAAACAACACGCTAAAATAGTAGGAGCGAGTTTTGCTCGCGATACCCACATTATTTATTGTAGGAGCGAGTTTTACTCGCGATACCCACATAATTTTATTTTCATCTGTATATTGAATCAGAAATGGAGAGAAACGCATTATGCAAATGCACGTAGGTGGAGAATGGATTGATAAATCCGATAAGATTGACGTACTGAGTCCCTTTGACGGTTCAGTTGTTGATACTGTCCCCAGAGGAGACGCAAACGACGTTGAAACCGCTATTCAGACCGCAGAGCGCGGCGCGAAAATCATGGCAGGGATGACCGGCTATGAACGCTATGAAATCCTGCGGAAAGTGGCGGATCTGATGGTCGAACGCGCAGGCGAACTCGCTGAGGTTATCACCCGCGAAGAGGGAAAAATCCTCGCTGAGGCGACAGTTGAAGCCACCCGCGCTTCGGAAATTATTGCGCTCTCTGCGGAGGAAGCAAAACGATTAACCGGCGAAACGATTCCACTTGAAGGCGCGCCCGGGGTCAAAGATAAACTCGGCTTTACGGTACGGATGCCGTGCGGTATTGTCGCTGGTATTAGTCCTTTCAACTTTCCGCTGCACCTTGTCTGCCACAAGGCAGGTCCCGCAATCGCTGGTGGTAACGCAATTATCATCAAACCCGCGACGGACACACCACTTTCCGCACTGAAACTCGTCGAACTCTTTTTAGAAGCAGGCACGCCACCTGAAGCGATTCAGTGTGTGACGGGACCCGGCGGCGAAATCGGTGATACCCTCTGCGCAGACCA
>JAAXHI010000220.1 GCA_012270875.1 Candidatus Poribacteria bacterium
ATCTCACCTTCGGGGATTCCCAAGGGGACCCCTGACTTATGGCTCTTCGGAACAAACAGCGTTGCACCAGAATTCGGCACATCACAGTCCGTTAAGCAGTAAGCCACCTTCAATCCGACGCGTGGGCAATTGTGTCCGAGATCCAAATGCACCCCGGCATCCCGGTGCCATCCACGCTGCTCTGGAAGTTCGTGTGGCTGCGGATGCTTGTAGAGCAGCGCGGTATTGGTGATGTGGAGATTCGTACCCAGAAGTTGAATCACCAAGGGTATCGCTTTTGTTTTCGATACAAGCTCGGCGAAAGCGGGTTCTTGCACCAGTCCGTCTCGCCTGTGTCCATAATGTCCACCGTTGAGATTCAACGATGCCATTAATCGGTCTCCTGCCTCGGTTAAACGACCTATCATCTCGTCGTCAAGTACCGAGCGCATGATGAAGTATCCGTTCTCTTCAAACGCCTGCCGTTGTGCTTCTGTCAACTCAACGAATTCCATGATATATGCTCCTTTTCCTCAAGAAATCAGGGTGATAGAAATGTCTGAATATGGTATCATAAATTGAAAAGGATGTCTACTGTCAGGTATTCAGTTGCCGGTTATCCATTATCAGTGTTCAGTCGTTTGCGAGGTAGCAGCCCCATTCCATTTTCCCGTTTTTTTGCAATTATGCACCCTTTTCGCCCCAAAATCGCGTCTCTAATTACTGTAAATAGACCCAACTATGTAAGGACAAAAAATATGATACAGGCTTCACAACTCACGAAAAGATATGGACAAAACACCGCAGTTGACAACATTAGTTTTCAAGTGCAACAAGGCGAAATTGTCGGTTATCTCGGTCCCAACGGGGCAGGGAAAAGCACGACGCTCAAAATGCTCGTCGGTTTACTGCAGCCGACATCTGGAGAAATCTCTGTCGCAGGATACGATTCCCAAACCGAGCTGCTCGAACTCAAACGGCACATCGGATACGTACCTGAAGAGGCGCAACTCTACGAACATCTCACTTTAGTAGAACACCTCCAGTTAATGGGTAGACTCTATCATTTAGAGGAACGCCTCATCGCCCAGAAAATAGAAGAACTCGCTAAATTGTTTGATATGGCATCTCAGGCAAACCAGAGAATCAGCGGTTTCTCACAAGGCATGCGACAGAAGTGCATCATCATGTCCGCGCTGATGCACAACCCAGATGTCCTGTTTTTAGATGAACCCTTCACCAATCTGGATGTCGGGACGGTAACCCTCATGAAAGCACTGCTACAACGTTTAGCCGATTTAGGCAAAACGATCCTCTATTGTACACACATTCTCGAAGTTGCTGAAACACTCTGCCCGCGAATTATGATTATCAATGCGGGGAAACTGATTGCCGATGCACCGGTAGCGGAATTACGACAACAGACGAACCAGACAGCACTCAATGAGATTTTTGCACAACTCACGGAGACAACGGGGATTGATGAAAAGACCGAGGAAGCCATTCGGATTGTGATGGAGGGCACCCCGGATGCTTGAGAAAATCGTAGAAAGATTCTGTGACGCTCCGACACAGTATAGGCATCTCCTACGAACGGAAAAGCTGGTAGAGAAGCGGGCACTGGAAGGAAAAAACGACCTGTCCAACTTATCACTTGCTGTGACCTGTGTTTTCGGTTTTATAGCGAGTGTCATATTCACATTTATGCCGTTCCTTCTTCCGATGGACACATTCACCTTCTCGCTTATCGGCATAACGATGTCTATGATGATGATAGGCATCTGGATGGTCCCATACTTTGATATCCTTCTCATACCTGTACACTATCCTGTTATTGCCCATACACCGGTATCATCGCGGACCTACTTTCTCGTGAAACTAACGCGGATACTCACTTACACCGTTCTGCTGTTAGGCAGTTTAAATCTGATGCCTGCTATCGGTGGTATCTGGGTTCATAAAGGGGAATTTTCTCTGTTCCGGCTCCTTTTTCCTATAGCCTACTTGCCTATCGTCTTTATGTCGGGTTTTTTCACAATTGGCGTGATGACGATGCTCGCCGGGTATTTGACAAAACTCTACAGCAAAAGAACGCTCCGAAATATTGCGCAGTACGCGCAGTTTATATTTCCCGCCTTCTTTCCCGTGACGTTTATCCTCCTCTCTCGCCTATTGCCAGACTTCTCAAAAGATAAACTGCTCGCGTCTCTGAAATGGTTCTACGCACTTCCGAATGGCTGGTTTGCTGGAACAGTTTCACTCGCACTCGGAGAAATAGAACGACATTTCTTGATTTTAGCAGGACTGGCTATCGTTTCAACGCTCATTTTGGTGTTGGTGCCACTTCGGAGTATAGCGAAGAGTTACACTGAATATCTCTCCCACTTGTTGGAATTCGGAAGTCGTCAAAAATCTAAAATTCGAGTGAAAACACCACTGCTTGCGAAAATGTTCCGAAACCGTACGATCCGTGCCGGACTTTGCCTCAGTTTTGTGTATATACGTCGCGATAAGCATCTATTACGACAGTTTTTTGCTTCGCTTGGAAGCGTTATCATGCTCGTAGTTATACTTAACCAAGACCAAGCATGGGTCCTTCATTCCTTCGCTATTGGACTCAGTCCAGGTTTTTCTACGATATTCTATTTCGTAGGAATCAGCATTGTTAGCAGTTTCATTTTACCGATCAGGTACTCAGAACACTATAAAGCGTCTTGGATGTTAAGGCTCGCACCGCTTTCAACAACGCATGACTTGTGGCGAGGTGTGCAGGCAGCTGCCTTCCTCTACTTTGTTGTTCCCTGTACGCTCCTGATGTTTTGTATTGCTACTATCAATTGGGGCACTTTAGGTATACTTTACGTCCTACCGGGATTAATTATTTTACTCAATTACGTCATTCTTTTCCCGAAACCAGTATCCGGTTTGCTGCTTGCTGAAGAATTCGTCCAAAGCCAAATGGCTGGTGAGACTTTGATTCCTTTCTTAGCGAGTCTGTGCAGCATTGGGATCTTTGTAGGTATCCAATTTGTGACGTATCTACTGAATATATGGGTTTATTACGGTTTTTATTGCGTTATGGTTGTGGGGGGTCTTATCAGTTTCATCTATTTTCTACAAAAAAATAGACGAGTGGAGGAAACCGTAGATGCTTGAGACTTCTAACAGCAAGTTTTCGGCTTGTAAGCTACGCCAAAAAGTCGTCGAAATGCTCGGTGCCTCTCCAATCCAATATAGGCACCTCCTACAAACAGAAAAATTGGTGCAGAAGCGTGCACTCGAAGGAAAACGTTTTGTTAACCTGTCGCTGGGTTTGAACTGCCTATTCTGTTTTGCCATAAGTATACCCATTGCCCTTATGGTAATCCTCCGAGTGGATGTGTTCACTTACGCGCTTATCGGGATAACTATGTCTATGATGGTCGTAGGACTCTGGACGATCCCATACTTTGATGTTCTTCTCAGTCCGACACACTATCCGGTTGTGGCACACACCCCAATTTCATCACGCACCTATTTTCTCGTGAAACTGACACCGATCCTCACTTACACTGTTCTGTTGTTGGTAAGTTCAAACCTGATACCTGCTATCGGTGGCATTTGGCTCCGTGGAGAGGGGGTTTCCAGTCTTCAATTCCTTTTTCCCGTGGTTTATCTAACCCTTGCTTTTATGTCCGGCTTTTTTACCATCGGTGTGATGACGATGTTCGCAGGGTATTTGACGAAATTCTACACGAAAAAAGGGCTCCGAAACATAGCACAATACGCGCAGTTTATATTCCCCGCGCTTTTCCCGGCGATGTGGATTCTTTTCTCTCAATTATCGCCTCGCATGTTACCAGAGGATTTCACAGGAGAAAAGTTGACCTCGGCTCTGAAATGGTTCTACGCGCTCCCGAATGGCTGGTTCGCGGGAACAGTCTCGCTCGCACTTGGAGAAACAGAACCGCAGTTTCTGATTTTAGCAGGATTGGCTGTTACTTCAACGCTCTTTTTGGTGTTTGTTCCACTGCGGAACATCGCGAGCGGTTATTCGGAATACCTCTCCTATCTGTTGGGATCTGAGAGTCGACGAAAGTCTGAGGTGCGAGTGAAAACGCCGTTATTTGCGAGAATGTTCCGAAACCACGCTATCCGTGCGGGATTTTGCCTCAGCACCGCATATCTATATCGGGATAAGAGAATCTTGCAACAGTTTTTTATTTCGCTTGGGAGTATGTTTGTTATAATCGTTATATCCACACAGGATAATCTATTTTTTCTAAAATGGAAATGGATTGAAAACTCCTACGCCATCGGACTCAGCCCAGGTTTTTCTATTCTGTTCTGTTTTATCGGTATGGCATTCGTGGATAGTTTCATCATCCCGGTCAGGTATTCAGAGCATTGGAAAGCAGTGTGGATGTTGAAGCTGGCACCGTTCACAGCATCGAGTGATCTGTGGCGAGGCGTACAAGCGACTGCCCTCTTTTATCTTGTCACTCCGTGTACGCTCTTAATGCTTTGTATTGCTATCGCGCTTTGGGGTGTTTTAGGCATATTTTACGTCTTACCGGGATTCATCATTTTACTCAATTACGTTATCTTTTATCCGAAACCACAATCGGGTTTACCGCTCGCCGAAGAATTCGTTCAAAAACGGAGGACCGCGGTTTGGATCCCTTTTTTTTGTACTCTGCTTGCGATTGGTGTTTTCGTAGGCATCCAATTTCTAACGTATCTGATTGATGTGAGGTTCTATTTCGTCACATATTGCATTATGGTTGTAGGCGGAATTATCAGTTTTGTCTACTTCTGGACGAAAAGATGATGGAAAGATAAAAAACAACTTGACATAACCTAACAAAAATTGGTATAATTTAATATAGTAATAATTATCTATCATACTTAAAAATGGAAGGTGAATATGAATAACCGTGGACATAAATTTGGTGGACCTTGGACGGAGCAAAAGTTGGAATGTGTGAGCGACTACTTGAGGGCGTATACGACAATTATGAACAACTACACATTTCATTTCGCGTACATAGATGCTTTCGCTGGTATGGGACACCGTGAACTGAAACTCGAAAGCGACACAGCAATACAGCGTTTTTTGGCAGGATCTGCGCGTCGGGCTTTGGAAGTGGAACCGCCATTTAAGGAATACGTTTTTATTGAAGATAATAAAGCCAGCTTTGCTGAGTTAAAGAAACTCACCCGCGAATTCCCAAATCAGAATATTAAATGCATCAATATGGATGCTAACAAATATTTAGCAGATTTCTGTCAAAAAACGGAATGGCGGACTAACCGGGCTTTGGTGTTTCTTGATCCTTACGGAATGCAAGTAGAATGGAAAACCATTGAATTAATCGCTCAGACTCAAGCCATCGACTTATGGCTACTCTTTCCAATTGGGATGAGTGTAAACCGAAAACTGAAGAATGACGCAGAAATCGGTTCATCTGAACGCCAGAAACTGGATATGCTATTTGGTGGCCCTGATTGGTTTAATGAGTTTTACCAGGTAAAACCACAACTCGAATTATTCAGTGAAGGAGAAGTTATGGAGAAAAAGGACAATATCTTTGCTGCAATTGAAGAATACTTTATGGGGCGTTTACAAAGCATATTTACAAAGGTTGCTGACAACCCTCTTCCGCTTCGCAATTCCAAAAACTCTTTAATGTATCAGTTGTACTTTGCTGCAGGCAATCCCAAAGGCGCATCAACAGCAGTCAAGATTGCGCAATACATTCTTTCAAAGCAGTTGCAAGAAAACATCTGACCGAAAAAATAAGAGGAACGATTACACTCCTATAATAGGTGAACCTATGGCAACCCAATCCTCAAAAATCGAATGGACTGAATCTACGTGGAATCCTGTACGTGGTTGTACCCGCGTCTCTGAAGGTTGTCGATTTTGTTACGCCGAACGGATAGCCGCACGATTTTCTGGTAAAGGCATGGCTTACGAAGGCTTGGCAAAGAATACCAAAGCAGGCCCGAGATGGACACAAGAAGTTCACACCGTTCCAAAATTGCTTAACGAACCACTCAAATGGAAAAAATCTCGCCGAATCTTTGTTAATTCCATGAGCGATCTCTTTCATGAAAAGGTTGAATTATCCTACATCCAAGAAGTTTTCTCTGTGATGAAGAAAGCAGATTGGCATCAATTCCAAGTCTTGACGAAACGAGCGGAGCGCCTGTTAGAATTCAACGCTCAGTTGTCGTGGTCTCCCAATATCTGGATGGGTGTTAGCGTTGAGGATAAACGCGTGATAGATCGGATTGATGCACTCCGCCAGACCGACGCGCATATCAAATTTCTATCGCTTGAACCGTTGCTCGGAGCACTTCCAAATTTAGAATTGGACGGAATAGATTGGGTTATTGTGGGTGGTGAGTCCGGTCCCGGTGCGCGCGAAATGGAGAAGAAATGGGTTATTGACATCCGCGACCAATGCGCGGAGGCCAAAGTACATTTTTTCTTTAAACAGTGGGGCGGCAAACGGAAATCGAAAACAGGGCGGGAGTTGGATGGACAGACTTATGACGAGATGCCGGAATGAAGACTGACCGAATCCGGCATCTTGCTGTGTGCCCTTTAGATTCTCGGTAAATCGTCAGCGAGCAAGGCTTCAGAAACAGATTTTTTTGTTGACACCTGTTCAGGACGCTCGACATGAAAATAGCGGAACCAGTCTTTGAAATCTTCAACGGGAAAATTCCCATCATAACTTTCCTTAAACTTATTATGAAAGTCGTCCATATAGAGGCGCAAATAACCGCTCGTGCGTTCAAGTGCCTTCCAATCAAAAATATTTGAAGGGATTTCAATAACACCGCCCTCAAGCATATTACGTCGCATCTCCAAGTAGTAGGAGTAGCGGGTTCCGACTATAAAATCAACCACTCTATCAACGGCTTTTGCAGGAATCTCAGCGATACGTCCTTTCAGAAATTTATGCCGAACTCCTATCTCTCGTTCCAAATCTCTATTGAGCATAAAGCCGATGATCAGATCAAAAATTTTGTCTAACATTTTATTCGTCCTTTACAGATCAGAACTTACGCAGATTGCGCTCAAAGTCAATGTATTCCAGTTCTTTAACCCTCTAAAGAATCAGAATCAACGGTATGAAGGTTCCCTATGGGCATTCACCGCCCCTTATCAAGGGGACTTTAAGCGGAAATGCGTAAGTCTTAACAGATAACAAAGTATAAATTGTAACACCCAACTCGGGCACAATTCGTGTCAATTTCCATGACTCTGAAAAGCAATTATAACATTTATGCACAAACATGTCAACTCAAAAATTTGGGTAAACGTGCAGACTCATGACTATTTAGTTTTCAGTTTTGATTTCTGTTTATAGAT
>JAAXHI010000219.1:0-4981 GCA_012270875.1 Candidatus Poribacteria bacterium
TTTTTGGTCCATCTAAAGACGAAATCTGGACACAGATTGCTGCAGATATAGGCGGTGAGTTTATTGAGGGTGGCTTCTGGGGCAAGGATGTGCTCATTTATAAACACGGCGAGTGGCAAATTTTACTCGATACCTACACAGTTACAAGTTCCACCGGTACAGCAACAACATCAACGACATACACCCGGATGCGTGTGCCGTTTATAAACAAGGACGGTCTCTATTTTAAGATCTCGCGTGAAGGATTCTTCAGTTCCATCGGAAAGTTCTTCGGTATGCAGGACATCGAAATAGGGGATTCGTTCTTTGATAAGCAGTTTATCATCAAAGGCAACGATCCAGAAAAGATTAAACTCCTACTTGCTGATGATAGGATAAAGGAACTGTGCCAAACACAGCCAAGAATCCACCTTAGGATTAAAGACGATGAGGGATGGTTCGGTACTGATTTCCCTGAAGGTGTTGATGAATTGTGCTTTGAATGTGTCGGTGTTATCAAAGAGACTGCTCTACTAAAGGCGCTATTCGGACTGTTCTGCCTGATTTTACAGCGTCTGGTTCAAATAGATTCGGCATACGAGGACGATCCGCAAGTTACATTGAAGTAAGCGCGGTTGAAAAGAGACTATCGTGGTTTAGTCGGTTTCAAGTGTTGCTCAAGGAATGCTTTCGTCAATTCTGGGACTTTGGGATCTCTGAACCAACCGTGCCCGCCGCCTTCTACCCTGTAAAACGTAACCGGCACACCCGCTTTCTCCAAGGCATCCTTCAGCAATACACTCTGATGATACGGAACAAGTTTGTCTTGATCGCCGTGGATAATTAGAAAAGGCGGATCGTCTTTGGATACGTAAGTGATTGGGTTCGCTTTCGCCACGCGATCTTTATGCGTCTGAATGGGGCCTCCTACGAGTTTAGATTCCGGGGAATCAGGTGCGTCATGCACCAATCCATCAGGGATGCGGTGTGCGTCCATCTGTAGGAAGTCTGTGGGACCGAAGTAATCGACGACGGCTTGCACCTTACTGGACACTTCTAAGTTTTCTCCCACCTCAAATTCCGTTACATCGCCTGCCGTACCGAGCATAGCGACGAGATGTCCACCGGCGGATGAACCCCACGCCGCGAAGCGTTCTGGATCCAAACGATAGGTTTCTGCATTCGCGCGTAGCCACCGGACAGCGGCTTTCACGTCCTCAATTTGGGCGGGGAAGATGGCGTGCTGGCTCAAGCGATAGTTGATGCTCGCACCAGCATAGCCAGCACTGAGATATGCCATCGGGGTATAGTGTGTCTTATTTCCGCCGCGCCAAGCTCCGCCATGCACCCAGATAATAAGCGGTAGGTTTTTTCCTGTATCTGCTGGTATATAGAGGTCGAGTTTCTGGCGTTCGTGTCCGTCTGTAACATAAGCGATATCCCGATGGACTGTTACGTTCTCGGGAATTTTTGGAGACGTATCTCGGTTTCGACGCTGTGCTAACACCGTAATTGTGACAAGAAAAAATAGGATTAGCACGAGCGTGACCACGATTCGCATTATTGGCTGTCTCCCGCACTATTAGCAGTTTCCGCTGTGTCCTGTTCAACGGATTCAGATGGCTTTGCGTCTTCGGCAATCATCGCCTCAAGTTCAGCTCTCAAGCCTTGAATCTGAGAAATTTTTTCTGCCATCTTCGAGAACATCTGCTGTTTGGATTTGATCCCTTCATCAATGAGGAACGCTGTCGCTTCGGAACGGCTGTTAAATTGTCCTGATTCCACCAGTTCGTCAATCCGACCGAGATTCTCCTCATCAACCCTGACCATAACGACATTATTTCTTCTCCGCGGTCCTCTTGCGTGCCGCGGCCCGCGTCTCCCACGCGGTCCTCTGCCTTGTTGTTTCGCATTTAATTTCGGCATTGTAAATCTCCTTTTTCTAAAATACAGTTAATTTAATTACATGTAATTATTATACGATATTACATAATAGGTTGTCAAATTAAATTTTTGGGCTTGTGGACTACCGTATATAGCAGAGGCGATGTGGTTGGAAACCGCAGTCCCCGTTTTTCCGATTAGAAGATTGACATCGGCTGAAATTTAGGATATAATAGTCTGCACGTGTATGCCCGTAAACATAGAATATTGAAATAAGGAGACCACCCAGATGGAGGCAATGAAATGTGGCAGATGCGGTTCTGAGAAGGTTATGCCGGACTTACGGATTCGGGATCGCTACGAGGCAGGAATGGGACAAAACTTAGAAGTCGAGGTACAGGGTAACCCTGATGCCTTCCTTTTTAAACAGGCGCACAGAGAAGCGTTGAGAGCAACCGTCTGTGGTGAATGTGGTAATGTCGGTCTCTCTGTTGAGAATCCACAAGCACTTTGGGAAATTTATAGCGAACGTAAGAATTCGTAGCATGTATTTTGCACCAGTTTGAGAATTACTGTTTCAGCAGCGTTACAAATTACGCTTACCGATACATGTCTGCATATTTAGGGAGGATTGATGGGATCAACCGAACCGTCCTTCAAACGTTTCATTTTCATTTTAATCGATGGGGTACCCTATGAAGTCTTTAAAGCGTTGATTGAAAATGGTGATCTTCCGAATATCAAGAAACATGTGGTAGATCGTGGTAGTCTGAACAAGACGATCTCCACCTTCACCTCAACAACGGGTCCCGCCTTTATCCCCTTTTTCATGGGGTTGTATCCGGGTACAGCAAACGTTCCGGGGCTGCGGTGGCTGTCCAAATCGAATTTTCAACTTCCAAACCGTTTTAAACGACCCGGCATCTGCAGTTACATGGGACTTGACGGGTTACATTTTGCGACCGATTTACCCGAGGGTTTTCCCACGCTATTTGATTTCTTCTCACCTGTAAGCAATATCTATAACCCTATTACCAGCGGGTGTCCACCTACCAAAAATCTGACGCGCTGGATTAAACCGTTCGCCTATATTTACGGTCATTTTTCGTGTCGATGGCGACTCGTTAATCAGATTGCAGACCGCTATCTACACCGAGCTGCTGAAGCAGGCGATCAGTTTATCATGTGTCTCTTTCCGGCTATTGATGCCTTCTCACACCACTTTAGCATGCAGGCATCAGAGGTCATGCGGACTTACCGAGAAATAGATGCCGCTATCGGCAAACTTGTCCATATTTTGCAGAAGGCGAATACGCTTGAAGAGACGCTCATTATGATTACCAGCGATCATGGGATGACCGATACACACACGCACATTGATATCCCACAGCACTTAGACGATGGTGGTTGGCGGTGTTTGCACTATCCAAAGATTTGGCGGCAAGGTGCTGTATCCGCCAGTATGGTCTCAGGAAACGGGATGACGCATCTCTATTTTAAAAACAGTTCGGCTGAAAACGGATGGGGGGAACGGATACCTTTCGAGAAACTTTATCAAATGGGAGTCATTAGTTCCCTGATTGAATTGGAAGGATTGGGGTTCGTCGCAGGGCAAAGTGAGACAGACGGTATCATCGTCCAAAGCCGAACTGGACAAGGGAAAATCTCTTACGACTCACAGGATACAGATCACGGAAACTCACAAAATGTAGCGAATTCTATTAGATGTGCAGACTCGCTACGTTTCTCTTACGAGTTTACTGGAACAGACCCGCTCGGCTATGGTGTCCGCTACAAAAATCTGTCCTCACGAGAGACACTCCGTGAAACCTACGACAGTTCGTATCCAGATGGTATCGTCCAATTGTGGCAGATTTTCAATGCCGAACGGACGGGTGACCTCGTTCTGAGTGCTGAGAGCGGTTATGATTTACGCGCCCGTTATGAAATACCAAGGCATCACGCGACCCACGGTGCTTTAATTGCGGAGCACATGCACATCCCGCTTGCGATGAATTATCCAATCGCAGCGCAGTGTATCCGTTCTGTTGATGTCTTTCCGACGGTTCTAAGCCTCTGTGGTCACAATGTTGCGGAGTATCCCATTGATGGTCGGATTGTCAAGTGAACCGAGACTTTACCAGTAAACTGAGGGTGGTTCATTATTCCAAACGTTAGGGTATGCGACCACCGTAGGGGCGAGGTTGCCTCGCCCTCTATCAGATCTGCTATGCGCGCATCAGACGGGTTGGGAGACCCAACCCCTACGAGAGATATTTATGCACCACCCTCAGTAAACTATATGGAGAACTTTAATGACCCCTGAAATGGCTTTACAAAAACGAGAGCAAATGATTCGCGACGGTTTCTGCGTCATCGACAACATTCTTACAGATGCATTCTTGCAAGAACTCCGTGACGAATCAGAACAACTTCTCGCTAACTATACGCAACCAGAAGCCACGAGATACCATGGGCATCATCTACAAGTTACAGGCAAAGACAATAGGCTTGTTCAGAAACTCTTAGAATGGCAACCCACGCTCAACGCATTAGAAGAAATGGGGTTTGGCGATTTCCCAGTCGCCAGAGGCATCACGATTCTGACGAAAGATCCGGGAGCACCGCCGCTCTATTGGCATCAAGATTGGTACCATTGGAACGATCCAATCAGTTGCGCGCCTTGGCCCCAACATATCTTTATAAAGTATTACCTCACCGATACAACACCAGAAAACGGCTGTTTAAAGGTTATTCCGGGCACACATTACAAGCACATTGATTTGCACGACAAACTTCTCCATGGAAGCGAACTTGGTGGTATCTATCAACCCGGATCAGAATCTAAGGAAAAATATTCTGTGATGTTCAGTGACCATCCGGATCAGGTGGATGTTTGCGTCAAAGCAGGTTCATTAGTGATGCGAGATGCACGTCTTCTGCATTCCGTCCGAAAAAACGATACGGACAGAAGACGCACAATGCTTCTGGTATGGATTGCCCGTCCAAACACCATCCCAAACTATTGGAACCACGAAATCCCCGAACCCGTTTTAAATCGAGATGAAAACAAGGACTACCCCGGTTCACAGATCCCCAATGAATTTTTAAATCATAG
>JAAXHI010000219.1:5075-6757 GCA_012270875.1 Candidatus Poribacteria bacterium
TTTCAGACCGCCGAGGATATTACACAGGAGACCTTCCTGCGAGTCCATCAGAAACTCGCAACGCTAAACGATCCGACAAAGTTTTCAGGGTGGCTGTATGCGATTGCGAATCATCTGTGTATCGCATGGTACAGAGAAAATCGGTTACAAACCGAGTCGCTGCAAGAGATCCATATCTCAGAGATAGAGACAGACGTGTATTCTCGGTATATTGCGAGGGAGCATGCGAAAACAACGGCTGCAGCGCAACACGATTTGGTCAAAGGGCTGCTTACCAAGTTGAAAGAGAGTGACCGAGAGATTATCACACTCCACTATTTTGAGGAGATGACCTCTTCAGAGATAGGCGATTTCTTAGGTGTATCTGAAAACACGATCAAGAGCCGCCTCCATCGCGCGCGGCAGCAGTTAAAGAAGTACGAACCCATGATTCAAGAGGTATTGGATATTACGATTGAAGGGAAACACCAATCGAAAGGAGAAATTAGCATGTCAGACGAAATGAGAAACCAATCCGAGGTTGACAAGAAATTAGAAGATATGCAAGATCAGATTACCGATTTGCGAGAGCAAGTTAATGCCATTGCATCTAACGCAAACGCTTCTATTGAGTCAGATAAACAAGAAGCACTTAATGCATTGCTCCGGCTCCCCAATGATTCAAAAGATCCGATCACGTGGTGTTATGCGGGTGCCTATCGTGCTGCTTCTGGACAGCGGTCAAGCCGCGGCTCCATCTGGACGACCAGTACCGATAGTTTCCTATCGAGAGCACCTGATGCTGAAATTGTGAAGCTTGCGAAATTCTTCACAAATCCGACTGTAGTTGCTGTTCTAAGACAGTTAGTGGAGGGCAAGAGATCGGTCGCGGATTTGGCAAACGGCTGTGGCATTTCCGAAAGTGAGATGGAGGAAACTGTGGCGTTGTTAATAGATGGATCGTTAGTGAAATACGCAGAAGACGATCTCATCGAACCCAAAAACGATGCGGTTTTTTATTTTCTGAATCTCGTCGGTATGGTAACCGTCTATCTGAATCCTGAAGACTATCATCCTCCGGATTAATTGAGGGTGGTTCATTATTCCAAACGTTAGGGGATCCGATCACCGTAGGGGGGAGGTTGCCTCGCCCTCTATCAGATCTGCTATGCGCGCATCGGACGGGTTGGGAGACCCAACCCCTACGAGAGATTTTTAGGCACCACCCTCAATTAAAATCTTTAAATCTTGGAGAAAAATGCGTAACGGTTTATAATTATCCCAAATTAATGACACTTGCCTAAACCGACACAAAGGAATTGTCTAATGTTTTGGGTGCTATTGAAGCGCGAGATTCTCGGCCATCTAATCACATTTCGTTTTGCGATTACGGTGATTACCTGTCTGCTGCTGGTTGCCACAACCATGTTCATCAGAATTAATGATTATGAACAGCGGTTAGCAAGCTACAATGCCGCCAGAGATGCGCACCGTGATGAACTTTTGGCTACCCGAACCTATTCCTTTTTAATGCCAAAGATTGACCGACCGCCGAATCCGCTGAGCGTTTTTAATGTCGGTATGGACAGTCGGCTCGGCAATACATTGCGGATTTATTATACACACGTCCCTGTCTTGTGGGATGCACATTCGCACAGTTCTGGCAATCTTTTCATCGATCATTTCTACCGAATTGACCTTGT
>JAAXHI010000219.1:6886-12339 GCA_012270875.1 Candidatus Poribacteria bacterium
ATCCTGCTAACCTCGATTATCTACCTTTCTGCTATCTACCTGATAGGATTTTTTATCTCTGCTTCGGTGCACCGCACTGCAACAGCACTCATGATCTCCCTATTTGTCTGGGTGGTACTGGTATTGGTTTATCCCTCTGTGAGTGTATCGATGGTTGATCAGTTGATAAAACCGCGAAGGAGTCTGATAAATTCAAATTACGATGCGATGTGGCAAATACGATTGGAAGCGAACAAAGAAGCGATGGAATATCTTCAGAACGATGCGATTGCAGGCGAAAGCGACCACTTTGACGTGGAAGGCTCTCGCGGTGGATTAAATGTGGGTCTCAGTAACCAAAGAATACTGATGCGTATAGATTTCAGAGCGTATGATTGGCAATCCATCAGCCCGGAATCCGAAAAACGCGTTCCGCATGTTATCCGCTACCATCAATTCTTAGCACCCTTACACATTGACGCAGCAGAGAGAATGGGATTGATACGCCTGCCTGCCTTAGATCAAATCCGGTTTCGGAGAGCCACAATTGCGCAGAATCTACTCCGGTTCTCCCCGGCAGCGATGTATAATCTCGCAACACAGGCGTGGTTGGGGACAGACCTTGAGGGTGTTGTGGACTTTTTTGAGGCGGCGCGCCACTACCGACGCACGCTGATTAATTACTTTTATGATGAAGATGCCTTTTCAAGTCGACAGTGGTTCGCGAGCGATCAAGGTGCCATCAACTTAGACGATCTGCCGAGATTTGTCTATCAACGCGCCGGTTTCTGGATAAACGTTACACGGGCACTCCCTGACCTGCAGTTATTGATACTACTCAATGTTGCGTTGTTCTTGGCGACCTTTGCCATTTTCGTCAGGCAGGAGATTTAGAGAAATAAAAAATGATTTATCACATCGTCATACGGGAACTGTACGATCATCTAAGCAGTCTCCGCTTCGCACTGACAACACTATTAATTCTAATACTGATGATTGTCAATGCCGTTGTGTATCTTGGAGAATACAAGCAGCGAACCGATATCTACCGAGGACGGACTATTGGATCACAAAACCGATTGCAATCTCGGTGCGAGACGTTGTATGAGCTGGCACTAAGGGGTCCTGGACACCTCCACAAAAAACCGAGTCCTCTATCTTTTTGTGCGGATGGCGGCGAAAAACTTTTGCTTGACGAAGTTCGCGGCAACTCTGAAAGACGGATACGTCGTTGGTGGAACGGAGATACTTCTTACGAATTCACAGAAATATGGGGGTTAACCTACCCACCCAATGTTGATATATTGTTCATTTCGGAGCAGGTGCCAAGCGAGAGAAGCATTATGCCGGACTATATCAAAATTGATTGGGGGTTCGTGACGGCTGTGCTACTCAGTTTCATGGGTATTCTGTTTACGTTTGATTCCATCTCCGGTGAACAAGAACGTGGTACACTGCGGTTGATGCTATCAAACAGTATTTCACGGAGTGCCGTGATTTGCGGTAAATTTCTCGGTGCTTTCTTTACGATTTCAATCCCTTTTTTATTTGGAGCGATTGTCAGTATCTTCATCATATACCTTTCAGAAACCGTCCCATTCAGCGGCGGTCATTGGATACGGTTGGGTTTGATCATCTGCGTCGCGTTGATTTATACCTCAATTTTTATTTTTTTGGGAATCCTTGTGTCCAGTCGTGTCAGAGAGTCCTCAACGAGTTTGGCGGTTCTATTGTTGATTTGGACGGTCTGGGTGGTGCTACTGCCAAATGCGCTCGGTTCCCTCGGTAACCGTTTGCATGCCCGTCCCCCCGCCAGAGAATTTATGGCGCAGGCTCGGGATTCACGCGAAGATTTGCAGAGACGCTACTTTGCTCGGATCAAAGAACCGCCTAAACGCGAAACTCCGGCGACAATCGCGACAGCATTGGGTGCGGAATATGTTAATAAAGATGCAGAATTACGGGATCGCTTGCATGCAGGCTACCTTTCTGCGGAACTCCGTCAGATTCAAACCGCTCGGTCGCTTACCCGTATTTCGCCAGCGGCTATTGTGCAGTACGCTTTTGAAGGACTTGCGGGTACCGGTTTGTCTCGCCATTTAGACTTTATCACGCAAACACGCCAATACGCACAACAGTTTCGGCAATTCCTCATTGATACGGATCGTGCGGACCCTGCGAGTCCGCATGCGGTCGGTATCCCAGAAGGGACATCGCAAAAACCGGTGAACTTTGACGCTGTCCCGAAATTTGAAGATCAACACCATTTTAGTTCGGATTTTAATGCCGCAATTATGGATTTGCTACTGTTGATTCTGTTTTTGTTGGTGTTGTTCGTTGGCACGTTTCTTTCCTTCCTGCACACGGAGATCAGTTGATTTTCTGATAAGTGTGAATCGTCGATGTCCCGGAGGCATTCAGTTTTCAATTTTAGCGTCCTCTGCCCTCTAAAAATATGCACCCTTTTCACTAACGAGTCGTGTCATTAATAATACTTGAAGGCTTCGTTACTCGGCAAATATGCTGGAATGAGTAGTTTTATCAGGAGAACAGATGCGAAAACTCTTTTCTTCACGGTGTTGGATTCTTGTTTTCTTAAGTCTCTACGTTACCGTCGCACACGCCCAAGACAGTGTGCCTACGCATCCCGTTGATGGGACGTTTATCAAAGAGTGGTTGGTACTGGGTCCTTTCTTTCCAGAGGATTTGGAGCTCGACTTCCTGGCGTCAACTAACGGCGAGGCTGCTGCGAATCCAAAACCCGGCGACACAGTGACTACGGCTGAAGGCAAAACGTTGACCTGGACGGTATACCGGACCGAAGGCGACATCATCAATCTGGAGCGTGCAATTGGAAAATATGAAGAATCAGTCTGCTATGCGTTTTGTCTATTGGAAAGCGAGCAGGACGGCGATGGCGAAATCCGCGTCGGTAGTGATGATAGCGTCACGGTTTTTCTCAACGGGCAGAAGGTACACACACAGCCAGCGAAGAGAGCCTTCCGCATAGATGCAGATAGGGTTCCCGTTTCATTGCGTCCGGGTAAAAATCGCTGTCTGGTGAAAGTTTCAAACGGACTCAGGAAATGGGAATTTGCAACGCGTGTGCTTCCACCCACACGTGCAGTGATAACAGGGATTATCAGCGATGCGTCCCGAAAGAGGCTATCTAATGCCACTTTGAACCTGTGGCAAGGGAACGCCCTAATTGCGAAAACAAAGACCGATACCAAAGGTAGTTACCAGTTTTCAGTCTACCCAGCAAGTGGACGCTATGATCTTCAAGCCACCCACGCGGACAAAGGTAAATGGAAAATGGGAGTCCGACTTTCTGCAGGTAATCGGACGAAAATTAACTTAACGTTACAGAAGGCTGTTAGCGTCTCTGGGTCCCTGTTAAAGTTTGATAATACGCCACATGTCGGTGTTGTTGTCGAAGCCGTGTTACTCGGAAAAAACGGTTCGAGCCGAAGATGGGCAACGACCCTCTCGGATAATAGAGGTCAATATAAATTCATCAATCTTAGAACTGGACAGTATCAATTACGTTGTCATACCTTGAAGACGCAGCGTGAAGATCCAAACAAAATTGTTTCTGTTGTCACACAAAATAGGCTTGAGAATGTTGATTTCCGTTTTCCACCTGTCAAGCGTGGGACTTGGAAGCACTATACTTACCTGGACGGGTTGGGAAATAACAACGTCCGACCAATCTATCAGGACCGAGAGGGTTTCCTCTGGTTTGGCACCTACAACGGCGGGGTCTCTCGCTACGATGGTGAAGCGTTCGTCAACTTTACAACCGATGATGGACTCACATCGAACTCGGTCTGGTCGATCCATCAAGACCGAGAAGGTTTCCTCTGGTTCGGGACAAGCCGCGGCATTTCTCGCTACGATGGCGAAGCGTTCGTCAACTTTACAACTGACGACGGAATCCCTCCTTACGAAGTATGGTCAATCTACCAAGACCGAGAGGGGCACCTCTGGTTCGGAACTTGGGGTGGTGGGGTCTCTCGCTACGATGGCGAAACGTTCGTCAACTTTACAACTGATGATGGACTCGTTGCTAATTTTGTATTGTCAATCTATCAAGACCGAGACGGATTCCTCTGGTTCACGACAGACAAGGGAATCTCTCAATACGATGGTAGTCAGTTTGTTAACTTTAGAATCCATGACGGACTCGCAAACAATTTTGTGTGGTCGGTCCATCAAGATCAAAATGGACTTTTCTGGTTCGGGACACGCGGTGGCGTTTCTCGGTACGATGGTGATCGGTTTGTTAACCTGACAACCAATGATGGACTTGTTAGCAACCTTGTCCAGACAATTCATCAAGACCGAGACGGATTCCTTTGGTCCGGGACTTCGGGTGGTGGGGTCTCTCGCTACGATGGTGAAAAGTTTGTCAACTTCACAACCAACGATGGACTCGCATCTGACTCCGTATGGACAATTTTTCAAGACAGAGAAGGTTTTTTTTGGGTTTCAAGTCAGGATAAGGGACTCAGCCAATACGATAACAGCGGATTTATTAACTTCACGACTGCTGATGGACTCGCGGACAACACTGTTTTTACCGTTCATCAAGACCGAGACGGATTCCTCTGGTTCGGAACAGACAACGGAATTAGTCAATATGACGGGAAGAAGTTTATCAACTTTACAACCGCTGATGGACTCGTACATAATGTTGTCCGTTTGATTTATCAAGATCGGGAGGGTTCCCTCTGGTTTGGGACAGACGGCGGTGGTTCTCAATACGATGGCGATCAATTTGTTAACTTCGACAATCCGTTTGTTAGCTTTACGACGCTTAGGGGATTGGAACAAAACGGTGTGTCCTCAATTTATCAGGACCGGGAGGGGACCTTCTGGTTTGGAACCGATGGGGGTCGCGTCTATCAATACGACGGTAATCAGTTTGTCAAGTTTATGACCGTTAGGGGATTGGCGCGAAAGGGTGTGTCCTCAATTTATCAGGACCGAGAGGGTTTTCTCTGGTTTGGAACCGATGGTGGAGGCATCGCTCGACATGATGGGAAGCAGCTTAGAAACTTTACGACTGCTGATGGACTTGTATCTAATTCTGTATGGACGATTCACCAAGACCGAGATGGACTTTTCTGGTTTGGAACCGCTCGTGGTGTCTCTCGCTACGATGGTGAAAAGTTCGTCAACTTCACAACCAACGATGGACTTGCGAAAAATGATGTGACCTCAATTTACCAAGGTCGGGAGGGTTTTCTCTGGTTTGGGACGCAGGGTGGCGGCGTTTCTCTATATGATGGGACCTCATGGGCATCTTTAGATACGAGAGATGGCCTCATAAATAATCAGGTTTCGGGAATTTGTCAAGATTCAGACGGGAAGCTCTGGTTTGCAACGCTTGAAGGGGTCACCCAATACAATCCGAATCGAGTTCCACCGCGCGTGCGTATCATTTCAGTTCAGAGGCACAAAACATCTGC
>JAAXHI010000219.1:12347-19443 GCA_012270875.1 Candidatus Poribacteria bacterium
GACTTCAAAACCGTGAAAGAAAAACGGCAGTATCGGGTTCGCATCAAAGAGATTGATGCGGATTGGCGGAAACCGACACTATCGGATACGTTCAACATCAGTTTTGACAAACCGGGGACTTATACCTTTGAGGTCGTTGCCATTGACCGGGACCTAAACTATTCTGCTCCCGCAAGCCTGACGTTGACAGTTGTATTGCCATGGCACCAAAATGGGTGGATTCTCTATCCTTTAGGTGGTGCGATTGTAGGGTTAATACTGTTTTGTGGCATTTTAGCACATCGCTACTACCAGCAGCGTCAACAAGTTTTAGCCTATCAGCGGGAAGCGGTTTCCGAACTCGCCGATGCGCGAGAGATGCAGATGGGATTAATCCCGCAAACCGCCCCTGAAGTGCCGGGGTTTGAGATTGCAGGTGTTTGTAATTCTGCGCGCACTGTCAGTGGAGATTTTTTCGACTATGTTCCTCTCGGTAATGGCGCACTTGCTGTTGTGTTGGCAGATGTTACAGGCAAAGGTATGAAAGGTGCGATGAATGCTGTTTTATCTTCTGGGGTGCTTCATTCTGTGGCTCAGTTGAAGGTATCTCCATCCCAAATGTTGCAGGCACTGAACAGCAATCTTTATCCTCGATTTCAACGATACACCAATTGTGCGATGGCGATACTGACGATTGACCCAAAAGATAAGACCCTCAAATATGCTAACGCTGGAATCCCTTACCCTATCATCAGGCGCGGTGAAGGCGATGTTGAAGAACTCTTGATAAATGGAACACCATTAGGTGCTTTTCAATCCTCCGAATACGAAGAAACACCGCCTATTGAACTGAAACCTGGGAATGCGATTATCCTTTTCAGCGACGGCATTGCTGAGGCACCTCACAGGGACACCCCTGACCGATTCTATATGGAGACGGACCGCTTGGTCCATCTTATCAAAGGACTGGACGAAACGGTGAGCGCAGAAGGCGTGATTGATGCGATTATTAGCGATGTCCGTGATTTTTCTGGGGATGCTCAACAGAACGACGATATAACGATTGTGGTTATCAAAGCCGTATGAAAATCGTTACAGTAATAGGCATACGCCGTCGTTTTGTCATTCTATTGTAGTTATCAGATTAAAGGGAAACAGATGCCAATATTAACACAAGCACATCATGATCATTTTGATGCATACGGCTATATGGTCATCGAAAATGCTGTTCCTACTGAACTGTGTGAACCCGTCGTTGACGCAATTTTTGCGTTTTTGGAGATGGATCCTTCGGACCCGAATGGCTGGTATCAAGCACCACACAAACCTGGGGCAGGCATGGTAGAGATGTATTTTCATCAAGCGATGTGGAACGTCTATCAACATCCACCCATCCATCAGATTTATAGTGAGGTCTATGACACTCAGCAGATTTGGGTTCATATTGATAGGGTGAATATGAAACCGCCGAAGCACCCCGACTATCCTGAGTGGGATCATAAGGGTATGTATCATTGGGATGCGGATACCTCGAAATTACCCGTTAGGTTTAGCACGCAAGGTGTTTTGTTTCTCAGAGACACAGCCGACAATCAAGGGTCTTTCGTCTGTTGGCCCGGGGCGCATAAGTCGCTGATTGATGAAGAAAACCCGTGGGTGCCAGAACTGACACCGGAAATATATAGAGAAAAATTCATACAGGTACCAGCGAAGGCGGGGTCACTGCTTATATGGCATGTGGCACTTCCGCACGGCAATGGTCGCAACACGTCCGATCAGCCGCGGTTAGCACAGTACATGAACTATTATCGTATGCCTAATCCTATGAATGAAGAACGGCGACAAGAACGCATTACACTGTGGCGGGAACGCAGAGCATTGGGACGCGGACCCTATCCCGGTGATCCGAGGGGTTGGGAAGCAGAAAATTATGATTCACCAGAACTCACACCGTTGGGACGCAAACTGTTGGGACTTGATCTGTGGGATTAAAGCGCGCCATTCAAAGCGCACAATCTATAGTAAAGTTTAGAATTAATAGGACACTCTATGCCGGTTCGGTTAGGAAACCGAACCTACCGGGACGGGGATGAAAGTGTCTCTTTATTTTTAGGTTTCACTATAAATGAAGATTAATTTATTATAACGCAAGTTGCCACTTATTTATACACATAGCACCCCTACGGGGTGCAGTCGCCTGAATATACCGTCTTCTATAGATATAGCACCCCTACGGGGTGAAGAAAGGGGCAGCAAAACGGTGTTAGAACCTCCAAAAATCGTTAGTAGCAACTTGGGTTATTATAGTAGATTCCGTAATTACTTATACACTCGTATGGTAGTGCAAACTGTGAACCTATAAGAGCGCAATAATGCACCTCGCATTTGGGCGGGTACGCCGCAAAATTGCGCAACTACGAGCCGGGTTTTCTTAAAGTTGATATGGCAAGTGTAAACTTATTTTCGGATTTTACTATAATTCGGTAATTTCTTGGTGAAGCCCGGTTCGGTTAGGAATGCAGATCGCAACCCCCCTTTATCCCCCCTTATCAAGGGGGCAGGTGAGTACACCGCAAAACCGAACCTACCGGGCCTGGGGAAGATATGGAATTACCGATTTATTTTCTTAAACTTCATAAAAAAATTTGACAAGGAGAAAAACATGTGTTATAATTAACAGTGTTAAGTTAAATAACTTTGTAAATCAAAGGTGAACCAATGGGTATTAAAGAACGGAGAGCAAGGGAAAAAGAACAGTTGCGGCAGCAAATTCTTTCTGCGGCGCGAGAATTGTTTGTCAATGAAGGCTATGAGAATGTCTCCATGCGAAAGATTGCCAACAAGATCGAATACTCGCCGACAACGATCTACCTCTATTTTAAGGACAAGACAGCACTGTTAGATTCCGTCTGCAAAGAGACACTCCTGAACCTGTTGGAAACGCTTGAGCAGCTAAAACGGGATACTACCGACCCAGTCGAGACACTGCGAAAAAGTGGACGCGCATATATCGAATTCGGTCTAAAATATCCGCAAGATTACAAACTGACTTTTGTTATCCGTCCCCAGTTTCAGAAGGATTTAGGTCTCGAAGAAGGATCGGTTGGCGAAAAGGTGTTTAATTATTTGCGTGAAATGGTCTCTGAATGCATTCGGCAGCAGATATTCCGTCAAATGGATGTCGAGACCACCGGTCAGGTAATGTGGTCAGCAGTTCACGGTGTCACACTGCTCCTGATTGATTTTCCCGATTTCCCGTGGACAGAGAGAGACGAATTGATTGACACGGTAATTCAGACAACGATTGCGGGTTTAAGAGCGTAAATTCAAACTATTTAGTGCTATTTAGTGAAAGCCAAATATATTTTGCCTATAACTTAACACTGTTAACTTATTTATCTGTGTTAACAAAGGAGAGAAAAAATGAAAAAGCGAAACCTACTTCACAAAGGCTTTTTTTCCGTAGCCAGACGGAGTCTATTTTTTATACTGGTTCTTGGCGTATCCCTGTCGAGCTGCGCGGGTCGATCTAACGAAGCGGTTGCGCCGACAACGATGTCTGCGCCTACGGAATTTACTTTCGGGAAGCACGAGGTTACCATTGGCACAGCGAAGCACCAAACTGTTTTGACGGGATTCTTTCTGGGTGGTGATTTCGCTGAACTGGCTGTGGTAAATATTGACAAAAGTAAGTACCGGCGTTTGCACATTTACGGGTTCAGTGAGGGTACTTGGGTGTCCAAGCTTGACGCACTGCTGTGTCCTGAAGTGCTGTTTGTCAGTGTCGCAAACATCGGTGGACGCGATCGTTTAATCACTTACAAACAGGGTCGTCTGAACTGGTTTGATCCGGATTCAGGGACGGAACGTGTGCTGGTTGAAGTTTCTACGAACTACAAGGCGAAAGATGAAGGTGGCATCCCGTATCTTGACATCAGTCGAGACGTAAACCTTGACGGTCTTGACGACTTGGTAGTGCCGGATATCGACGGTTTCTGGGTCGCCACACAATTGCGCGACGGGTCGTTTACGGACCCGATAAAACTCGGACCGCCCGACCCGTTTCTCGATAAGACCGCTTTGGACCATACGCATCGTTACCGCGAGGTAGGGATAACCCCCTTAACTGTCCATTGGTATCTGAGCCGTCTTCACCAGATGGACTACGACCAAGATGGACGCAGCGATCTTGTGTTCTGGAACACGGATCATTTCGACGTTTATCGTCAGGATGCTCGCGGGATGTTTTCTGCGGTGGCAGAGACCTTCACTGTAGACATTCCATTTGACACTGACGGTGCCTACTCAATCGCCTTTGACTTCAGCGGTGAGAATATGTTTTCGCTTATCTTCGGCTTCAGGAAGAACACGAAGCGGAGAGTGCTGCACACGTTCCAAGATCTGAACGGCGACAACATTGCTGATTTGGTGATTCACGCGTTAAAAGGGCGAAGCCTTGGAAAACAGCGGAGTCTATATGAGGTGCATTTTGGCACACCGACACCCGGCGGGATCGTGTTCGCGCGGGATGTTAGCATGACCATCCGACCCCGGGGGACCGCTGGGGGTTTGCAACCTTGGGGCTATTCGTCGCAGTGGTTCCAAGATCTCAATGGTGATGGTAAGACCGACGTCGTGTTCAAAGACGTAAAGACTGGACTCGTTGGGATGAGCCGTGCGATGGTCGGGAAGTCGATTGCGATAGATATTGAGTTCTATCGCACGGGAGACGGGACTGATCCCGATAAACCCACTACCAAGCGTAAGGTTAGACCCGCCTTAGACATCTTCGAGACAGATCGGGTCTTTTTTCCAGTGGTACTGCTCGGCGATGTGAACGGGGACGGACGCTCAGACCTGCTGATCGGAAAGAACTGGGAAGCACTGCACGTCTTTTTTGGCATCCCGGAACCAGAGCTGTTTGCGCGAACACCTCAAAAGGTGGCAGTCGCTATGCCTAACGATGAGCGAAACGCTCGACTGGTGGACCTGAACAGAGACAACAAACAGGACCTCCTCATACATTATCCGTCTACCACTCATCCGCATCGGGTGGTACTGCTAATCGCTCGATGAACAAAATAGATAGTTGATTTATTTTAAAGTAGATCCTGTAATTATTTGCACACGTGGGGAACCTTAGGGATTGGGTAACCCAACCCCTACGATCGTGTCGTGTGAAGTTGTGTGTTCCGATGGCACAGGAGACCAACGGTTTCCTATGCTACAAGTGATGGCACAGGAGACCAACAGCCTATGCTACAAGTGATGGCACAGGCTAACAGCCTATGCTACAAGTGCAAACTTATTTTCGGAATTTACTATAAAACAGGGTTTCCAGAATGGGAGCCCATTTATTCAAGGAGAAAAATAGTGAAACGCTTGATTTTTTACCTCACCTGCATCGTTTTCGGCATAACCTTAAGTTCCTTAGCTCAGGCACAAGAGACAAATCTCACCAAAAATTTTGGTATTGGACTTCAAGGCGCGACACCCGCGTTCGGTGGTGTCAGTTTTCGTTATACTGGATTGGCACCCGTATACCTTCAAACGGTTGGACGTTTTATTCTCAGTGATGAGAGTAGCGACCACATGTTAGGTGCCGGGATTTCGTATGCTATATTTGAACATCAAGGCAGGTGGAACATATCTCGACTCTATTTCACCTTAGAAGGTGCTTGGCAATACGAGAAGCAGAGGGATCTTCTGACCACAAGGTTAGCCGGTGGACTCGCTTTTGGCGGCGAGATTGTGTTTTCGCTTGGCGGGATCCCACTCGGTTTGAACATGGAAGTTGGTCAGGGATTCGGCAGGGAAAAAGATGACTTTGACGCTAAGGGTCTCGCTGGCGTGTACGTGGGAACAGGCATACACGCCTATTTTTAGATGGCTATCGGCTATCGGCTGTCGGTTGTCGGCTATCGGAAACCATCAGCCGTGGTCCCAGGTCCGGTAGGTGGGTGTAACCGCACCTACCGGCCTGGGGTATTCAGGCAGCCATTTTAGCGTTGATTCCGCTGCGCTTGCTGTGCCGAGATTTGTGCGTCCCACTCCTTCCAAGTCGGTTTGTGACCTGCAGTCAGTACGACGAGTGGGACTCTACCACCTGCCAGTGCTTTGTTTTTTACGAAGTCAGCGGCTGTACGTTGCTCGGCAGTCAAATCCGCGCGGTCAGGTGTAGGAAAATAGCGGAAGTCGATACTCCAACGGGATTTCCGTGTCGTGTTCACCTTGCTGGTATGTACACAGAGATTCGACATGAACAAGGCACCACCGGGTTTAAGCGGGATAGGCACCGGCGTGCCACGCGTCTCGACATCTTCCTCCATCTGGACGTTTGAGTCCGCGCCACGCGCACCGTCTAAGAGACCCCAACGGTGGCTGCCGGGTATCACCCAACAACATCCATTTTCAACTGTCGCTTCGACCAGCGGCACCCACACTGTAACCATGTGGAGACTTTCGGTGTGCTTCTCCTTTTTTCCGATGGTTGACTGGTCGAGATATTGGCTATCTTGGTGCCACGGGAACGAGGTAATCACGCTTCTGGGGAGTTTCGTCCGTAACGCTGGCGTGCCGATATTCGAGACTTCAGGACCCAAGAGTAGACGTAGCACATTGAGAACACCCGGAAGGTTATAGAGGTCGTAAAATTCGCGTCCGAACATGCCAAAAGCCCAGTTGCGGGGCAGGATATCCAACTCTTCGCAGATCGCGGCATACCGCCTCTCAAAAGACTCCTCCTCGTAGCGCGACGATAGTTTGCCTTCACTATACAATTCGTCACTATAGGCATCGACTTTTGCCTTGATGAAGTCGCGGATAGGGTCCAAATCCGAGTTATCAATAATGTCCTTGAGTACCACGTACCCCTCACGCGCATAAGCAGTTTTGATTTCTTGGTCTGTCATCAGCCAACTCCTTTTATCGCTATTGTAGAATCTCGAAGGATATGTTATCATGAATGCGCAGCGGACGCAATACTTATACCATTTCTGTTAATAAATCCCTCTTTATGTAGCACAAACTTCATGAAGATTAAGAAATTAATTCGGTAATGCGAATCTCTTTTCCGTCTGAATCGCGGAGAACGCGGAGAACGCGGAATTAAGAGAGA
>JAAXHI010000332.1 GCA_012270875.1 Candidatus Poribacteria bacterium
AAAACGCTCTGATCTACATGAACCCAGATGCCGTAGTTTCGGTTGGTACATCCTGCTTGTTGCTTGCAGACTATACCTTGCCATTTACCTGTGCTCTCTTCTACTTTAACCCATGCTTCAATACTGAGCGTTTCCAATTCCAGTTTTTTGGTAGAATCAACGACGATGTAACCACCGGCATCGCCGGGGAGCTCTAACCCTGTTCCGAATTTTGCTTTTACCCATTTAGGACTACCGGCAAATTTGCCGTCGTGTCCGTTCCCAGAGGCATCTTTCACAGTGTTTCCGGCACCTTCCTCAAAGAGCCAGACCGCGACCGTATGTTTATCAACGGCTGCCTCGGCAATACCACCACCGAACAGGAGTGAAACTGCGAGCAAAACCGAGATCCCGACGAGACTATAGAAGAATTTCGCATTAGTGATGTGCATAATTATTCCTCCTTTTATTCAGGTATTTTATCAGAAAGAGAATTTTTAAGTCAAGGGGTTTGGGGTTAGCGTTTGGCTATCAACTGTCGGTTTCCATCGGCTATCAGCGGAATAGTTATCAGTTTGCCTCGCAGTGAGAGTTATTGGCTGTCAGTGTTACTATCAGAATCAGGATTTTCAGGAATTAAAGACACTTTTTGATTGAAAATAAAAATTAAATGACGCTACTGAAGGAATAAAAACATTGACAGAAGGCTGTGTATAGCATATAATTTCGCAAGTCTTGTTAGACGCGTTGATACGCGAACTGTGATTTGGACAGACCTATAAGGAGGCTTACTTACATGGCAGAACGAATTAAAATGGGATTGGTCGGATGCGGCGGTATGTCAGGTGCCCACATGGGCGGATACCGTGAGTTGTGGTCGAAAGATGTCCGAGACTTTGACATTGTCGCTGCGTGTGATATAGATAAAGGCAGGGCAGAGAATCGAGCGAATGAGGCATACGAGTTCCAAGGTGGTACAAAGCCTGCTGTTTATACGGAACTTGACGAGATGCTTGATAAGCATCCGGATTTAGAGTGCGTTGATATCTGTGCGCTCCACAGTGCACACCATGTGCTTGCTGTCCCTGCCTTGGAAGCCGGTAAACACGTCATCATAGAAAAGCCGTTTGGTATTACGATGCGTGCATGCAAACTGATGATGGACGCAGCAGAGAAAAACAATAAGATTATTTCTGTCGCAGAAAACTATCGGTTGAGCCGTATGGAACGGACGCGTAGCTGGGTAATTGCGCAAGGCCGTGTCGGCGAACCGCGTATGTTCTTTTGGATTGAGGTCGGCGAGTCATTAGGCAAATGGGGTTGGCGCAACTTCAAGATGGATGCTGGCGGCGGTTGGGCATTAGATGGTGGCGTACATTTTACGGATCTGATGCGCTACATTCTCGGTTTGGAAGCCGAGGAGGTTTACGCGATTAATAAGGCGTATGAACCTTACCGTTACGATAACGCTGCTGAACGTGAAGGCGGTTATTCAGTTGATGTGGAAGATGCGATGATTGCGACAATCAAGTTTGAACAAGGCGTTACCGCACAGTGGACCTGGGTAGGCTCTGCGCCTGCGCACGGTTTTGGACAGAAAGTGATCTACGGCAGTGAAGGTGCCCTTGATTGGGGTAGAGGTTTGGTACCACGCGGCGGCGAACCTATTTCTAATGACGATTTACAGAAAGAATTCACGGATAGTCTCAGTGACGATGAACGTGAATATTTCTTCCCTGCGGGAATCGGTAATACGGTCGCGATTGAACTGAAATACTTTGCTGATGCGATTCGGAGCGGTGGCAAACCCGAAGTAGACGCTGTTGAAGGGATGCGGTCTGAAGCTATTTGCATGGCAGCCTACGAATCTGGGTGGTTTGGTCGTCCTGTGACGATCTCCGAGATTGAAAACTGTGAACTCGAAGGCTATCAGAAAGAGATTAACGATAAACTCGGGATTGGTGTGTAGATATAACTTCTACGATTGGATATTCGTTTTCTATGGGATTGGAAGGTTGGAAGACTGGAAAATCTTCCATCCTTGTAATTGGTCGAAACTATGGAACGATTGAAAGGGAAAGTTGCGATTGTCACGGGTGCTGGCAAAAAAGGTGAAGTTGATGGAACCGGCTATGCGACATCTATGCTCTTTGCAAGAGAAGGTGCGAAAGTACTGTTGGCGGATATCTCACTTGAGAACGCTAATGCTACGCTTGCCGAGATTGAGGCAGAAGGCGGTGAAGCCGCGGTGTTCATCGGCGATTTGTCTACCGAAGAAGCCTGTGCTGGAATGGTGGACGCTGCTGTTGAACACTTTGGTAAAGTGAACGTTCTTTTTAATAACGTCGGACTTGGTGGTTCTGGGATGGTCACGGAGGTAGACGAGGAGAAATGGGACAGAGTCATGGATGTCAACCTCAAGAGCATGATCATGGCGTGTAAGCATGCTGTGCCTCGGATGGCTGAGGCGGGGGGTGGTTCTATTATCAATGTCTCGTCGATTGACGCGTTGCGTGCGGGTTGGGTTCGGAATGTGCCATACGCGGCAGCAAAAGGTGGGATGATTTCGACGACAAAGGTGATGGCGGTTCATCACGGACGTGACAACATCCGCGTGAACTGTATTGCACCGGGGCACCTCTATGCCTCGTTCCCCGCCCCATATCTGAGTGAAGCAGAACGTGAACGTCGCCGTCTTATTGGACCACTTGGGACAGAAGGGACGGCATGGGATGTGGCGTGGGCGACTGTTTTTCTTGCCAGCGACGAGTCGAAATGGATCTCCGGTGTTGTTATTCCGATTGATGCGGGTTTACTTGCGGCGACACCGCTCGCTGTTGTGCATCAACTTGATGAATAACGGGCAGCGCGGCATAGATATTTCAATTGGTAGATGATAACATTATTGTGAGTTCCACAAGTAGTTTATGTTGAATTTTACTGGATCCTCAGTAGCGACGATTCCTTCTATTCGCACCTTTAGATCTAAAAGTTCTGCGGATTTAGTTTCATAGAAGAACTGAATGCCTACTTCGTTATTGGGACCAATGAATTGTGCGAAACCTGTGATATCATCGTCTGTTAACTGTTTTCCATTTATCGTAACTGTTACGCCGCTCTCGCTAAGTGTTGGAGGATCTTGGGGAGCTGTTCCTTCTGGGTAGTATACCCAGATAATCCATCCGTGTCCATCATCTGTATTCGTGTTATCAGGCGGATCGGTTTCATCATTGTCAGGATTATCGTCGTTGGTATCCCCAGGATTATCATCATTGTCGTTGTCGTTATCTCCGGGAGTTGCCGGCCCGTTCTCGTCAGGATTATCGTCATTGTTGTTAGTATCCCCAGGATTATCGTCGTTGGTATCTCCAGGATTATCATCATTGTCGTTGTCGTTATCTCCGGGAGTTGCCGGTTCTTCATCGGCATCTGTTAATGTCTCTACAAAATCGGTGGTGTCGCCTATCCTTTCGGCTCTCAGAATAGGTCTGCCTTCATGATAGAACATATAAAGGACTCTTTCTGGATATATGTGAATGATAGGTCCATTGGCATCTGCCCCGACATTTGTGAGTGAGATAATATCAATGCAAGCGGATTCCGATTCGTCGTGAATGCAGAATGTACCTCCGCTATTGGAGATGAGGTACTCGTCTACATCACTGGGTGTTAGCATCGAATTTGTATATGTTAGCATTGAACCTGTATGAGAGGGATCGGAACAACTAAGTATGCTGAGAAGCGTGATTAGGATGCAACTGATGAATATTAGCAATAAGGGTTGAATTTTCGTCACCACTTTATATCCTGTTTTGACTATTATTTTTTGCACGGTATTACTCCTTCTTAGTGGTTACTGTATCGGTTTTAGCTTGAGGATGTTCGTGCTATCATCAGATGCCACGTTATTTGCGCTGATATGGAATGTTGCTGTGTTGCCGGGAATTAACCCGTTGACTTGAACCGTTATTTCCGCATCCTTCGTTTCGATGGCGAATTGAACGCCTCCGTCAATTTGTGTGCGTTGGATAATCTGAAGGTCTTTTTGCTTGTTAGCCCCGATGTTCGGACCTTCCACGACTCTGATGTCGAGTGTGTCTGTGGCGTATATCTGGATCGTCCACCCTTCGGGAACGGAGTCACCGTTAACAATATTGAAATTATCGCCGTTTGATGGTAGATTAACTCTGCCCGCCGCTGCTAATTCCTGTACAATTTGGGTGGTATCCATTTCTCTTTTAGCATGCAAAATAGGTTTCCCTTGATAATCGAACACATAGGCGATGTTGGTTGGATGAACGTGGACGGTAGGTGTATAGCCTATATCTGTTGTGTCAATTTCTATATTATCAAGAAAAAGCTTTACGCAAACGGTGTCAAACCCATCTTGAAGGCAGACTGTATCTTGTTCAATTGTGCTAAGGTACTGGTCCACGTGACCGACAGTCAGTGTTGGACCGGTATAAGGAACATCAGAACAGCCTGTTACGCTGATAAATACAATCAGAACACCAGCGATTAAACCTAACGATAAATATTTTGTTTTTTTCATTGTCTCAAAATCTCCTTTAATTTTCCGCTAATTCCTAATTCCTCTGCTGGAAATCCGTGAATAAAGTATGAATCGGGGTTAGAAACCCGTCTACAGAAGAATCGGGGTTAGAACCCTTCCCACAAGTGCGGTCGAGAAATAGGGGGCAACTTGCGTTATTTTAAGTAAACGAGTGGGACTGATATTTGGTTACCCCCAAATGGAATAAAATGGAAAATTAACGCCAATATAAAAAAAAGTATTAGAAGCCAAGGCGGACGCAAATTAAGCAAAAAAGCGATATATTCACCCCAAAGCGGCGATTTTTAGGGATCTAACCTCCTAAAGGATCAGAACCAACGGTATGAGGTCTCCGTGTGAGCTTCCCCGGGTATGAATGTTCTCCGTGTAGCATTCCTCGCCCCTTATCAGAGGGACTTTAAGAGGAAATGCGTAGGTCCCTAAGTATTTAACGTGAGTTTGATAAATCATTTCGGATGCGTCACTAACTCTATTTTCCCCGCCGAGAGGCAGGATTTGTAGCATATACTCAGGACTTACGCAAATTGAGAAAATATCGGACATTCAGACGCAAAAAAGCGGTAATTTCTGTATTTAAACCCCTAAAGAATCAACGGTATGAATGCCTTATTGCCTCGCAGTGAGAGTCCCCGCCCCTTATCAGGGGGACTTTAAGAGGGGATGCGTAAGTCCTATTACTTATACACTCGTATCGTAGTATGAACTGTGAAGTTGTGTGTCCCAACGGCACAGGAAATTAACAGCATATCCTACACACAGACTAACAGTTTATGCTACAAGTGATCGTTGGCATAGGGGTGATACTTGCGACAGATAAATTTAAGATGCGACAAGTACCATGTACGCACTTGGCGTTGATTTGGAAATAAATAGCGCGACAACAAACACCGGGGCTACAAACCTCTCCAACAAGTGATTGATGACCCCTTAGGTTATTTTACAACCTGAATTGTGCCACTTGATGCGACTGCAGATTTTGTAGGGTCATACATTGCCTCAGCAGAAACGGGTGGTACCGTGAATTCCCCTTCTGTGATGGCACGGAGTGGGTAATAGAATTTTTGTGGATTCCTGAAAGGAAATGTGGCATAAAAGATAAGTCGGTCATCACGAATGTCAATGAAATTCGGATTGAACTCTTGATCGTATAATTCAGGCGTATCTTGACGAGAAGCCAATCGCGAGTTCTCAATTTCAAAACCTGCGGGTAACATATCAACAACAGCCACGTTTTCAAGCACACCGTTGAGGGATTCAAAGGTTATTTCAGCGATAATTAATTCACCTTGCTTAAACACATTTTTGACGCGTGATCCATCGGGTGTTAGGTATCGGCGACTCATGTGTATACCGTTTCCATATTGCTGAATATAGGAATCACGGGATACGCCAAATGCCTCCCAATAATAGTAGCATGTGCCATTCCCCTTGACGGTTAGTTTTATCCGTTCGCCGTCCCAGTCTGATCCGATGTATTGCTTTCCTGTTGAATCAAAGTGCTGGGGTTTTGTGCCGTTTCGTGTGATTGTGCCAGTAAATTTCTGATGGGGTAGTTTCTTCAGAAATTTTCCAAGTGCAAGGATAGCGCAAGCATTTTCTTGGGTATTGGTCCATCGTTGTGCCTTTGCCGCTGACTCGGTAAGACTTTCAATGAGTTTTGGAATTGCAGGATGGTCTTCCTTGACTTCAACAAGTATATCCAACATGATTGCTTGCGCGCGAATTGAAGAGTCAAAGTTTCTCCCGGTATCTCGCAAGTTTGTATCTTTAAGGTCGATTGACTCTGGCAGTAATGTTAAAGCAGTTTCAATATCGCCGCTTAGAGCGAATGCCCCCGCGAGGTGGAAATGGCTATAATCTTTAAATTCACCCAATCGATTATTTCTGAGAAAGTGCATAACAAGTTTTTCTGGGGCTCCTGCAGCTGCGAGAACATAACATGCATAGGCTGCCTGAGATAGAATATAACTATCTGTTTTTTCATTTGGAATGTTGAATGTTCCGCCTTTTCTTGCCTGTATTCTCAGTCCTTCCAACATTCTATTGTAGACAGTATCGGATACCTTATATCCTGCTTTTCGTGCTTCCACAAGAAAGTGTGATGTATAGATACTGCTCCAATTGTTGATGAGAGGTCTTCCTTGCCAGTAAGAAAAATGATGTTCTGGCAGTAGCATACCTTGCAATTTTTCTATTCCGGCATTTACGTATTCGCCAATTTTGCCTTCGTCTGCTAATGCGGGTTCAACGATTTTTGCCAAGTTGGTAAAATAGAGTAGAGGGAACACTTTGCTTGTTGTCTGTTCAAGGCATCCGTGTGGATACTGAACGAGATAACGGAGTCCACTTGCGAAGCGTACAGCGGGAAGTGGTGATACTGAAACCATAAACGCTGAAGTATCTGCTCTCAGGTTTGAAGGGAAAATAAATTCTGCAGGTTCACCTTCTCGGAGAATTCCTTGTCCAGTTATTGTGGCAGGTGGTGCCGGGGAACGCACGGGGAGGCGTACGGGAGCATGTTGTATCTCCTCACCATTTCTCGATACAGATAGTTTGAAAGTTGCTATACCAACTGCATCGTGTGCTATCACATCGAAAAAGAGTTGGTCTTCTTTATTTGTATCAATCTCAATGTGTTTTTGTATGGAGTTCCCTTGTAGGATTACTGTGTCGTTGATAGAATCATTTTCTGCCAGAAGTTGAATGGGACCGTCTGCTTGCAAGTTGACTTTGAAATTCCGTTTTTTGCCTGTTCCATTGAAAACAGAGACAGGTACGCGAATACGATCCCCACCGGATAGGAAGCGCGGGAATGTTGGCATGAGCACAACAGGTTCACGCACTTTAATCTGCTCTGTTGCTGAACCGTAATCCGTTCCTGAAAAAGCGACTGCCATTACACGTAATGTGCCGTTGAATTGGGGTATTTTAAAACGGATGGTGCCGTGCCCATTAGCATCTGTCGTGGTTAAGCCTGACCAGAGCGCTACCGATTTAACTCGAACAGTGGTATCGGTATTAGAAAGACTGGAAAGTTTAGGAATCTGGATATGTGGTCTCGTTGGAGGGAGTGCAGGCATAACAACTGAAGCAGACACATCGCTATAGCTCATTATTGCTCGCCGCTTTGCTTTTTTTGTGGCTTCTGCCATGTCCAAATTCAATAAATCAGCAAGAGACTCAATTGGTTTAATTGGAAACTGTTGGTCCTGTGTAATGGCATTATGAAACTCATAAGAGTTAGTATTCAGCCTTCTCTGTTGGTAGAAGCGGTGGTGTGGATCGGGTGTTCTGCGACGTGTCAACTGAAGGATACCTTCATCAACGGCTGCGATGCTAACTCTATATGATTGTCCCTGATTCCCACCGTTTACACGAATGTTTATGTCAACCTCTCTGTTTGGTCGTATCCGTTCAGGTGCATCAATTTCGACATTCAGTCGGTGTTGTTCTGCATCAATTTTTAATGGGATGATACCGTAGGCGCGAGCGGTCTCATCTTTCTTCAAGGATTTAGTAGAACGTAATAACATTGCAGAAAGGTAGACGTTAGGTGCGTAAATGTCTTGTACAGGAATCGTCAATGTAGCAGAATTTTCGTTCACCATAATTGTCTGATAACTTACCACCTTTTCCCGCTCAATGGTCAATAACAGTTTTCCGGGGAAGGGCGGTTTGACAGTTAATTTCGCTTTATCACCTGAGCGATATGCCTTCTTATCCAGTGTCATGTCAAGTGTATTCGGGTTTTCCACTGACCATGGCACACCACTCCACTGAGAAACAAAGAACTCCGTTGATACTCTTGCCGTGCTTTCAACATCCTCAACTTCTACACGATGGACCCCGTACGTCACAGGTGTATAGCTGAAATCTGCTACGCGGTTTTTTGATTCTATTGTATAGGACTCTAACTGCTTGACTTCAGGAGAGGTGTTCCTGTGCCTCCGATATGTGTTGTCAATTGCGGATATAGTCACCGTTAGTGGTCGTCCATCTGCGAGGTTCTCATCTGTATCAATGACGATGTATTGAAATGTTACGTCTTCATTTAGTTTCACTGTTCCAGTTTCTGTGCGTTTTATCCCGACATAGTGAGAATATGGGTGAATGAAAATCAAATCTGATGCGGTTACAGCGCGTCCGCCAAGCTCTTGAACAGTTGCATTAATACCGCCAATATACAAACCAGCTTTTCGTCTTAATCGGTTAGGCATTGTAAACTGAAATGTAGCATTCCCATCATGGTCGGTGATAGTGTCATCCAGTGTAACCGAGTCGTAGTCGAAAGTGCGCGTAGAGTCCGTAAAATGGAAGGATTGCCACTTTTCAGGTGGCTGATAAGGCTGAGGTTCAAGAGAACAAGCTGCCATAATTTTTCTACCGACAGCTGGTGCTCCGAAGAGATTGACAGCGTTAACTTTGAAATGGATCTCATCATCGATTTTATAGGTGTCTTGATCTGTTTTTAGAGAGACCTTCATACGATCTGGCATGTATTCTTCAACTTGAAAGCTAGCGTAGCCTATCTGTTTATTATGTATCGACATTGTGATGGCATAGTACCCTGTTGGTGCGTGTGGCGGCAGGGGAATCTGGATTTCAGATGCCCCATCTTTGTCAGTTTTACGCTCATAGACGCGAGGTATCACCCCATTTTGGTCTGTGACTTCAATCCGTATGGGAAGCACTTCAAGGGGCTCGTTGTCTTGACCGCGTACAATTGCGACAAGGTTGACGGTCTCCCCGGGGCGATAAACGCCGCGGTCTGTGTAGAGAAACGCTTCATATCCATCTTTTAGATAGGGTATACCATGAATGTCAAAGCCGTTCGTTGAAATTTGGTTTTGCTGGAGTTTGAGAATGGAGAAGTCGTCGTCTGTAGTGACAGTTAGCAGAAATTGTGGATTATTCGTGGAATCATCAGGAGATATAGAGAATTTGACGAAACCCGCAGCATCCGTTTCTCCAGTGAGGTGCGTTTCTTTATTGGTTTGATTTATCAATTGCACCTTTGCTTCTGGGATCGGATCTAACGCATCAAGTGAATTCACCCATACCCATAGTTCTTTATCAATTTTTTTGGCGGCAATGCCAAGGTCTGTAACAACAATCAATTTCTCAGCGTAAGCTGTCCGCCCTGTATTGGAATGGACTACGATTTTGAAAATCCCGGCATGTTTTTCGTTGAGGATGTCCCTTAGAGGGAGTGGTGTTATTACCTCTTCATTTAGACGTGATTCAATTGTTAGTTCACCTTGGTGGATAAGTTCCGGTAAACTGCTTGTATACACCTTCGTAATTCCATAACTAACATTCTCTATATTACTTGTAGCGAGATTGAGAGGCAATTCACCTTTGCGGGGTAGGAAAAAGGTATCGTCAGTAAACCTGATATTCCGAGGTAAGTCAGGAATTTTTAAATTTTGTACGTATGGGTATTTTAGTATGTGTCCATATATTGAAGTTATACCGAGGTTTATGTTTACCGTATAATCCGAACGAAACTGAAAATCAGCATGAATTTCAAGATTATGATCGTTGACTACCACTTGAAATGGTATGGCGGGATCAATAGTAATGCGTTCTTTTAGCGTTTCAAGTGTTATCGGAGAAGAGAAATAAAATCCAAAGTATGGCTTTCCATCTCTGTGTCCGACGTTTGGTTGTTCTATCCGTAGTTCCTTGATTTGTCCTAACTGTATTGGTGCGATGGTTGCATCTTGAAGTCCTATTTCCGTTCCTATGCCCCTAAAACCTTTTTCCATTCTTACCTGTAGATACTGTCCTTCAAGGAGCTGCCCAATATCATCAATTTCTATGAGGGCTTTTTTCGTGATTAGGTTTTGGGTTTGGAAAGTATAACTTATATTGTCCCCTCTGCCTGTTAGAATAGAAAGGAACTCATTTAAACCGACAATACTCACAGGATAGTTGAACGTGATTGATCCGATAGCTCTTGATTTCTTCAGAGCATTATCATAGTGAAAACCGATCTCTGCTTTTTCTATTTTGAATGGCGGGGTTGAATATGTAAACGCTCGTTGTCCGGTGAGTGTAAAGTCTGTATCCTTAATCTCAAAGGTGTATTCAACAGATGGTGCTAAAGTGGTATCTAAAAAGAGACCTATTTGATTCAATGCCATCCATCTTGCTTTTCCATCTACCGCAGGAGTCATGTGGATAATATTTTGGGGCAATTCCGTAAATAGCAGGTTATTATCAATAACGGGTTGTGAGAAAGTGATTAGAAAATCTGCTGCTTCTCCGTTCTGTGCACGTGGCGAGAATGAGGTTACGCTAATTTCTGGTTCTTTTACTTCTTGTGCGTATAAGGTCGGTATTGAGAGAAAAAAGAGGGTTAACACAATCAAGCTGATAACACGGATTTTTGATTTTGGGGTAAAGTTATTTTTCATGGGGGTCTCCTATGCTTGGTAGATTGGGTAGTGAGAATCAATTTTACAATTTATATTATAGCGTAGCAAATTTCGTGCCAATTTGTGCTCTCTTACACTGACAGCACTCTCCACAAACTATAGAGAAAACACTGCACAAAATGGGGCGTTCTTTATATTCGATTGCCCGAAACGGGGCATACCTAATAATCTATAGCGGCATCTACATATAACCGGTACTAACGCCAGTTGCCGCTTGTAAATCCATGGAATTTCCTATTTATAGTAAAACACGAAAATAAATTGACACTCCACGATAGCCATATCACATTTCCCGATGGTAGGGGCTGGGTTACCCAGCCCCTACGGTCAAATGCGCGTCCAAATAATTATGGGTTTTACTATAATGTCTTATGTCAAAAAACGGATTGGTTTTTGTCCGCTACCTCAAGGAAGGAATGGAAAAAAAATGAATTTTTTTTTAATGAAAACGGACTAAGTAAACGAAAACATAGATTGAACGTTGAAATAGTTAAACGATTAAAATTCACAATGTTTAAGAAACAGAAAAGGAGAAAAAATGACGACGCAAATTCGCCAGCAAAATGGCATTTCGATTCTGGAACTGAAGGGAAAGATTGTAGGCACCTCCGTATCAGAGTTACGGGAAGTCCTTTTACCAAAGGTAGAGGATTCCGATGCTCCGCGCATCCTCATCGACTTTGAGAATGTCCGTATGATTGATTCTTCGGGACTTGGGGTGCTTATAGAGGCACATATCGTTGCCAAACGCAAGAGCGGTCGGATGGGTGCGATTCATGTCGGAAAACACATTAAGAACCTGATTGTTGTGCATCGGCTTGTTCATCTTTTTGAACATTTCGACACTGAGGAAGATGCGGTTTCGGCATTGTCGGCTTAAGATTTAACATTCATCGAAATCTGAAAGGGGTGGTTTTACCATCCCTTTCTTCTTCTTCTGGAGTTGCGGTACATGCCAACGGGTATTTATAAGATTGCCATCTCGACGTTTTCAAAGTTTCGTTGGTAGTATTTCATATACTGGACTTTTTTCTCAAGTGCTTGAATAACAGCAGTGTTAAAATTCACTTTTTCAAATCTTCGTGCGCTTCCTAATCCCCCTGGACTGAACAGATTTATCTCTATGAGTTTGTTTCCGACAATATCCAAACCGACAAGAAACATACCGTCTTGTACCAGTTTTGGACGCACCATTTCCGCAAGTTGTAGGATCGTATCGGTAATTTTCGCCTGTTTGAGTGTCCCGCCTGCTTGGACGTTACTCCGCATGTCGCCCCCGGTCCGAATACGCTGGAAGCACGCATATTTTCCTCGGTGTCGTAATGGCACACCGTTCATGAGAAACAAACGTATGTCTCCTTCTTCGGCGGCTGGGAGGTATTCTTGTGCGACTACGTACCCATCTCTACTCACAGCGTCAATCATTTGATTCATGTTCGGAAGGTCCTCAGGTCTAATGAGGAAGACGTTTTGTCCGCCAGATCCTTGAAGCGGTTTCAACACGATGGTGCCGCCTTGCTCTTTTGCGAATGTTTTGATTTCGTTTCGGTCTCGGGTGATTAGGGTTTGTGGTCTAACTTGTTCTGGAAAATACTGAAAATACATTTTGTTGAGTGCTTTTGCGAGTCCGTTTGGGTCGTTGAGGACAATAACTCCTCTTTGCATGGCGACCCTGCCGAAAACTGTTCCCATATTTTGTGCCCACGGACGATTAATCGCATCGTCTACGGGGTTGTTGCGTAGCAATAGGACATCAAGTTCATCAACAGTGATACGCTCTATTTTTGCGTGTGTGCTTTGCAGGTTATTAAAGTAGGTTTGAAGTGATTTGTAATTGCATCGTGGTGCCATCCGCGCTCTTGCCCGGATATGTTCGTCTGGGTGATAGGCAAGGTCTCCGATGGGTATAATCCATGCTTGATGTCCCATATTGGTTGCCTGCATCGCAAGTTGTGTTGTTGTGAAACTGGGGCGTTCAGTTTCTAATTTATTGATGACAAATCCGATTTTCATAATAATGTTTTTGTTCTGCTAAAATTGGGTTCAAATAGTTGATGGCAGTTTGTTCGTCCTGCTCGATTGCGATTTCTACTGCGCGTTTGGCATGTTCCAAAATGTCTTTTGCGCGTTTGCGTAAACGAAAGGATTCAATAACTTTTTGTTGAATTTTAGTCTGTTTCTCTTCGGGTAGAATGGGAATGACTGTTCCTGCTACTTGGTCTGGTCGCCAATGGAGAATTACGGAGCCGCCCACGTCACGATTAACCTGTTCTTGTGTAAGAGTAGAATTAAGTACCAGCGTCAAGTATTCATTATTAACTGAGGGTGGTTCATAAATGATTAATTGAAAAACAGTATTCATGTGAGTGACACTTCGTGTCGGAAGTTGATAGATGACATTCATTAACATAGCGAGTTGTAAAAGCAGAACACCGAGTCCGA
>JAAXHI010000166.1:0-1682 GCA_012270875.1 Candidatus Poribacteria bacterium
AATGAAAAATGCCGTTGAATCTCTGCAAAATCGAAAACCTAAACTATCAGTTATTTTGGATACGCTTGGTGGTGCCATTGAAGTAGTAGAACGCATGGTGAACATTATCCGTTACCATTATGACGAAGTTGATTTTTTGATCCCTGACCGAGCTATGTCTGCAGGCACGGTTTTCGTGATGTCGGGCGATCGAATTTTCATGAGTTATTTTTCGTGTTTGGGACCTATTGATCCCCAAGTTTATAAGAATGGAGAATTTGTTCCGGCTTTGTCGTATTTGAATCAATATGAACGATTATGTGAAAAAGCGGAGTCAGGTGAATTGAACACTGTTGAGTTTGAACTTGTCCGTCAACTTGACCTCGGAGAACTTGACCAATTTGAACAGGCACGCCAATTGTCACACGATCTTCTAACTGATTGGCTTTCCACCTACAAGTTCAAGGATTGGGATACTCATAGTTCAACAGGAAAACCTGTTACTCCTGAAGAAAAAAGGAAAAGGGCAGAAGAAATAGCAGAAGCATTGAGCGATAATAAACGTTGGCACTCCCATGGTCGCATGATTTCCAGAGATACATTGATCTCGGATCCAGACCTACGCTTAAAAATTGAGAAATTTGAGAATATTCCGAATCTGTTTCCTGTTCTTGATGAGTATGTTGAATTGCTTAAAGATTATGTGCAGAGAGAGTCATTTCCTACATTTGTTCACACTCGTGAGTATTTCTGATTGGAGAAACGAAATTCACAAGGAGGTTACAATGAAAAACTTACGCCAATTTTCCGTATACTCTTCGGCAGCGGGTGTTGAAGGCAAGGCTGTTGAGATCACCACCGGAATTTCTCCACTACGTAAGCAAAGGAGTGACATAATAATTCTCAACAATCCGAAAATTGACCGCCAACTTTTAGAAGAACATGAACGGCTTGTTACTGCTTCAAAGGGTGTTGTTCGAGAAAAAAAACGGGGAGCGGATTACAATTTAGCGCACCCACTCGCTCGCAAAGACATGCCGACCGATGCTTATCATCTTGGGAAAAGTATGAGTGAAGTTAAAAAGACTTGAGTATTGGCAAGATTCAGCTGGAAATACTGTTCAATTCTTTATAGGCGGGGATTTTTTCCTCGCCTATATCTTTTTTGTTCAGGACTTACGCAAATTGAACAAATATCGGACAGTTGGAGACAAAAAAGCGGTATTTTCCATACTTTTAACCCCCTAAATCCCCCTTATCAGGGGGACTTTAAGAAGCAGTGCGTAAGTCCTATTGTTCTTAAAGACAAGGGTTTGGACAGTTTTTGTCCGTTTCTTGCAGCGTTTTTAAGGATGCTTCCATTTGGGTTTCGCTATCGTTGGTTAGGAGAATGAGGAACTTATAGACGACGTTTTCGTTACACAGGCTAACAGCCTATGCTACAGGGATACTTGCCACAGGAAACCAACAGCATATTCTACAAGTGATATAACGTGAGCTTAGGAGAACACAGAATTTATAGACGACGTTTTCGTTACACAGGCTAACAGCCTATGCTACAAGGATACTTGCCACAGGAAACCAACAGCATATTCTACAAGTGATATTTTGCATAGACTAACAGTTTATTTTTCTACTTGCGTTTTTACCGATGCGGCTTTATACTGAGAAGAAAGTCTACGGAATCCAGAGAAAGAGGGAGT
>JAAXHI010000166.1:1865-7399 GCA_012270875.1 Candidatus Poribacteria bacterium
ATCCCTGATAAAATTCATCCGGATTGTGAGTGGGTGGCACATCACGGATGGGGACGCTATGATGATATGTGGGAAGACGGTTGCGATGCGTGCCTACTTATCGGTATGCATGCCCGCAACGGCACACCTGATGGTGTACTCTGCCACACAATCTCCAGTGTACAATACCGGAATCTCTGGTTTAACGACGATTTGGTGGGTGAAACGGGGGTGAACGCTGCGCTTAACGGTGCTTATGGCGTTCCTGTCGCACTTGTCACAGGCGACGCGGCAGTCTGCCGAGAAGCTAAAGAACTCCTCGGCAATGATCTGCCCACAGTCGCTGTTAAACAGGGATTAAGTCGGTTTAGTGCGCGACAACTCCCACCTGTCCGTGCCCGTCAATTGATCGAGGACGCGGCGAAAGAGGCACTTACAGATTTAACGCGCCTTAAGCCCTACGTCCCTGATACCCCAACGACAATCAAAATCGAACTCGGAAGCGTTGATAAGCTCGCAGAATTCAAAGGACGACAAGGGGTTGAAATAACAGGCCCTGTCACCGTTGAAAGTCGAGCAAAAGATTGGCTGACGGCGTGGAATCAGTTCTGGCCCTACGCCTAAGATTCGTCAAGCACATCAAGCGGATCGCCAGAGGCATCTGCGCGTTCCAGAATTTCGACCTCGTAGCCGTCCGGATCGGTGATGAACGCCATTTTCATGCCGCCGGATGTGAATTGGTCGCGCCATTCGTCGGGCCAAATTTCCAATCCTGCCTTCTCTAACCCGTCGCAAAATTCGACAATATCCGGCACACCGATAGCAAAGTGCATCAGGTCCTCTTGAACCTGAAGTTCAAAATCCGGTGAATAGGTCAACTCTAACGTGTGCGCGTTGCCGGGGAGTTCGAGGTGCACGATCTGGTTGCCTGCCGGGGATTTATCGCTCCGACTCAGGACTTTAAATCCCAAGTGGTCGCAATACCAGTCGATAGAACCGTCAAGGTCGCTGACGCGAACCCGTGTATGTAAAAAAACTGCCATGTCAGTCTCCTTTTTCAGAATTATGGAGACATAATAACATACTCAATAGATTTTGGCAAGAAATCGGGAACGTTTTAGGGACATGCGGCACTACTTGATGGCGGTTTTTAATTGAGAATATGTGCATTGCTGTGTATAATAATTAAAACAACAGAGAGTGGAGGATCTCATGACACATACCTATACCGCCCTCATTCAACAACGCGGCGAGTGGTGGGTCGGGCGGATCCAGGAAATTCCCAGCGTGAATTGCCAAGAAAAAACGCGCGACGAATTGTTGGATACACTCAAAATAACCCTCGGCGAAATACTCGAAATCAACCGCGAGGAAGCCATTAGCCTCGTCGAAAATGGCTATCAGGCAGTCGCAATCCAAATATGAAACGAAGAATGTTTTGCTATAAATCACACCATAGTGTCAATTTAGGGGTTTTCAGAACTGTTTGGAACAACTATTATACACATGCCGCCCCTACGGAGCTTGGGGTCTTTGTTCAGACGCGCGGCTATAAACATTGCGTCCTTACAGGACTGAAGAGGATTTTTGAAGTCCTCAAGGTTTTCGCGTAGCATCCGGTTCGGTTAGGAAACCGAACCTACCGGGCCTGGGGAACCGAGACGGTTGTTTTTTCTAAAATTGACACTTATGGTTTTGCTATAAATCACACCTATAGGACTTTTAAAATGACTCGAAAAACCGATAGACCTAATGTTCTTTTTATTATGTCGGATCAGCACCGGTATGACTATCTCGAAACTGCCGAGAATGCTCCAACTGCACTCAATACACCTAATCTACGACGGTTAGCAGAAACTGGAGTCAGTTTTCCGAATTGTACAGTGAACGCACCCGTCTGTGCACCATCACGCATTGGACTCGCATCTGGACTGCAGCCCTCTCGGTTGGGAGCGGTGGACAACGGGAGTTTCCTGCCTGCTACCGTGCCGACCTACTATCAGCAACTCCGCGATCACGGTTATCGCGTCGGATGTGTCGGCAAACTTGACCTTGCCAAGCCTGACAACTATAACGGACGCTATGGCGATCGTCCACGCACCTATAGTTGGGGGTTCACACATCCAGAAGAGTGTGAAGGCAAGATGCACGCCGGAAGCTCACCAACACCTATCGGTCCCTATACCCACTATCTTGAAGAGAAAGGCGTGCTTAAGGCGTTCCACGAAGATTACCGGAAACGCAGTGGCGGCGGCTGGATTAAAAACGGTTCTCACGATTCTGTCCTCTCAACTGAGGATTTCGCCGATACCTACATCGGCAGACGCTCAACCGAATTTATTGAAACGATCCCTGATGATTTCCCGTGGCATCTGTTTGTCAGTTTCGTCGGACCGCATGACCCGTTTGATCCGCCTACTGAATATGGTGATAAATATCGGAATGCCGAGATGCCGCCTGCCATCGTTGATAATATGGACGGAAAGCCTGAATGGGTGAAACGGCGCGTTGTTGATGTCAGTCCTGACGAGATTACTGTGACGCGACAACAGTATTGCGCCGCGACGGAACTCATTGATGACCAGATCGGCGAGATGCTGCGTGCGCTTGAACAGCGCGGGATGCTTGACAACACGTATATCATTTATTCCAGCGACCACGGTGAAATGCTCGGCGACCATGGACTTTACACCAAGAGTGTCGCTTATGAAGCATCGCTGAGAGTCCCCCTCATCATCGCTGGACCCGGCATCGCGAGCAATCAAATTTCAGACAGTTTGGTTGAACTGATAGACCTGAATCCAACAATGTGCGACTTGGTTGGCGTGCCGGTGTTGCCGCGTATTGATGCCAAATCTATCGCGCCTGTCCTTCGCGGTGAGACGGAAAAACATCGGACTGAAACTGTGAGCGCGCTCCGCAACTTCCGGTGTATCCGCACAGCGACGCACAAACTCATCGAAAACTATAACGATGTGACCGAATTATACGATCTCGAAACCGATTCCGCTGAGCTGCACAACATCGCACAATCGGAGCGCGAAATTGCGGGAACACTCAAATGGCGTTTGGGCAGACGGTTCCGCTCTGAGTTGGTTTTTTAATTTACCTTATGCATACAAGCCAGACCTATGATGCCAAACTCGCATATTACCACATCACACAACTCGCTTTTCCGAGATTGGTGGGCAGCGTGGGTGAAGCAGAGGCACAAGACTATATCGTCGAGCAATTCACTGCGTTAGGACTGGATGTTTCATGGGAACCTTTCGCATTTACAAAATTCCCTGCGGAAGTATTGCCGCGCATTCTTTCGGCACTTTTCGTGCCAGTCGTTTTGTTTGTGCCGTGGTTCGGTGAACGATTTCCACTGATTCTCTGTCTCGCTTGCCTACTGAGCCTTGCGATCGCGATGTTCTTCACCCAATGGCAAAATCGGCTTGAAGGATTGTATGATGTCGGTAGGAAGTATCGGACAGAAAACATTATCGCAAAAAACGGAGCAAAACAAGCCGGTACTACGCCTGCCTTTTTATTTGTTGCACACTACGACTCTAAATCACAAGCATTGCCGATTGCTGTCCGCGCCATATCTTATGGTATCGTGATTACCGGGCTTCTCGCATTGACAACCCTAATGCTCATTAAGCTCTTTACGCTCGTTTGGTTGCCTAATTACATCGTCTGGGGGATTGCTGGAATTACAGGTTTTTGCCTGTTGCTTTTGCAAATTAATTTTACGCGGAACCATTCACCCGGCGGGTTCGACAACGCTTCCGGTGTCGGCGTTATGCTTGAAGTGGCGCGCGTAGTGATGGCGCGCGACGAGAAAACCCCCATAACGTTCCTCGCCACTGGTGCAGAAGAGTACGGTATGTGCGGCGCATTGCGCTATATCCAAGCACATGCCGATGAATATGACCCCAAAAACACCTATGTTATCAATTTAGATGGACTCGGCGTTGGAGATGGCGTTAACCTCGTTACACGCTACGGGATTCCACCGACCCGCACGACGAAGGTATTAGCAGACCTGTTTCGGGCATCGGGTGAGTCGCTCGGTGTCCGGGTTGCAGAGCGTTATTTACCTATTGGTGTCGGATTGGACAGCATTCCGATTGCCAGTCGTGGATTTGAAACGGTTACGTTAATGGCGAGAGGTGTCGGTAGCGTCGCATTGAAAGTCCATTCAAAACAAGATCGGAGCGAGCTGCTCAATGAGGAGAATCTGCAACAGGCAGGTGAGTTAATTGTCGATGCCATTGAACGTGCAGCGTAGGGACGAGGTGACCTTGAAGAAACACCCAAGCAAAAACCCCCTACAAAAGTCAGTTCCAGTCACGGGCGTTATTCTTGCTGGTGGTAAGAGTCGGCGGATAGGACAGAATAAGGCGTTGCTCCAACTCGGCGACAGTCCGCTCATTGAACATGTTATCCACCGCATGGACCTTGTTGTTGACGAGCTCCTACTTATCACCAACACGCCAACTGAATATGCGCACCTCGGTTTACCGATGTACAGCGATATAGTTCCAGACGCTGGCGCGTTAGGCGGTATCTATACCGGTTTGACGCACGCTTCATACGATGCTGTGCTTTGTGTCGCATGTGATAGTCCATTCTTACAACCGAAACTGCTCTCCTATCTCGTCTCTATTTTAGGTGAATACGATGCGGTGATGCCTTATACCTATAGCAGTAGGCAGGCTCCCTTCCGCCGTAACAAAGACATCGGAGTACCAAACCCCAACCATAGCGATAATCAGGTAACCCTCCAAACGTTGTGTGCTGCCTATTCTAAACGTTGTCTATCTATTATTGAATTGATGCTGCAGGCATCCGAATTGCGTGTTCATGCACTTGCGGAACGCGCATACGTCCAACGCGTTTCGCCTGAAGTCTGGCAAAAGTTCGATTCAGAAGGGATGTCCTTTTTCAACATTAACACACCCGATGACCTTGAAAAAGCGGATTTCTATCTGGGATCTCAAACTATGCCTTAAGTCTGTTTCACAGATAGCCCTCGGCTGTTGCTGTGTATAGCCTTTCTACAATAGAATTTACGCAGACAGTCGATAAATCACCTTACTAAAAACAGAGATACCTTGGAAATACATGTATTTCCCAAAAACAACTCGGTTCGTAGTAGCGCAATTCATTGCGCTTTGCGTAGGTATACCGTTGGGTTTCACTGGACTGCTGGTCTATTGCGGGTATGTTATACCAAATTTGAAAAATAAAGTCGCATTATAGAGATTTTGGAACTCTATAAGGTATCTGCCCGTAAGAGCGCAATGAATTGCGCGACTACGAGCCGGGTTTTTCCTTAATGAGGAGCGTTTATTTAGAAATGGTATTAGATTTGCGGTATTTTGGCATATCAATATTTGATTTTCAACACCGTTCAACCCAACCTACGTTACTGTCAATGAATAAATTTTTCAAAATGTTTGAGGCGCGAAATTACGAATTTGCAACCTTTTTTCCTATAATGTCTGTCACGTGTCACAAACCAGTGTTGACGATTGGAGGCTACAATGAAAAACGACGATGCG
>JAAXHI010000561.1:0-795 GCA_012270875.1 Candidatus Poribacteria bacterium
AGTTCTGTAAGAAGCGTTTAGAATGCGTGCTACGACTGATGTTGTAGCGTTTTGTGACTTCGTATCCGGAATTGTACTCTGAAAATTTCAGAGTACTCAGCAAAGGAGAAGAACAGTGGCAAACAAGACGCGTAAAATTACACTACAAGACGCGCTCCGTGGTCAGTTTGAGAAGTCAGAAAAGGAACTGAAACCGGAATTAGACGCGGATTTGAAAGGGTTGTTTGATACCCTAAGTGGTCGTGAACTTGCGGATGCAGTTATAATACGTGTCCAACGTTATGCGGCGGGGCTGTGGAATTGGTCTGCTGATGGCGATTTTGAGAATGTAGATGGGCATGAGATAGATCAGATTCAAGAAATAATCCAAAAGGAGCTTGCTCGATGGATTTCGGGTTTTATATCGGATGATCATCGAGAGTTTGTGGTGGGGTGTCATGCGCGGGGGCTATCTACGACTGACGCGGCTTGGGAGTTGATAAAGGAAGACGCGGTAATAAATCGGTTAGCACAGCAGGATGCGCTGGGTGCGAAGAGACTTCGTGAGATGCTGGTTCATCGTTTGTCGTATTTGAGACCGGGGACGGCTCGGTGGCCTGAGAAGAAGTACGGTGCATTATGGCGTGAGGCACGAGAACAATATAAACATACGATAAGTGATATTGCACTAACATCTCCGGTAGAGCAAGTTGCGTTGTTGGCGAAACATGCTGAACGTATTAACTTTAAGTTAGAAGATAAAGACCATGATGTGAAAGATTTGCAGATGTTGACGAATTCGTTGACGAAAACCTT
>JAAXHI010000561.1:813-6393 GCA_012270875.1 Candidatus Poribacteria bacterium
CTCAGTGGTGACACGGATGCGTTGGTGGCGGTTTTGGAGCAGTTGACACTTGCGTTGAAATCTTCTGGTCAGAAAGCACTCATTGAGGGGACTGAGGCATCATAATTCGGCATCATTCCGTAACAATAGTTTCCTCGCCGAGCATGTCGATGATTTTTACGGCGACGCGGGCATCTGGACGCGGGAGTGATACTGTGTATTCTCCATCAACAAAATCTTCCTTTTTCTTTGGGACGTCGCTCTCGACTATATTGAAATGCTCGCCTGTGTAGTCGGTATCAATCAGGACGCAATCAATTTGTGCGCGGAAGTCGTCAATTTGCTCGTCAAAAATGGTGCGGTCTATGTCCATGCGCGCTAAGATGGTTGGACTTATATAATCTGCGATGGTAACTGTGACACTATCTCCTTCTCTCTCGAAATTGACCTCTGCTGATGCCGGTTCAAATGTGGTAATTCCTTCGCTTCCGATGTCACGCACAAAGATTTTGTTTACTGCGCGCCGCCTGTTTTCCTGCTCAAGTTCTGCCTGAATGTTACTATTGATACCGTAGCAAAATACTGTGATGTTGCGTGATTCATCCGGACGGTTCTCAAGCTCGTCTTTAATCGTCTGAATATCTAATGGCGTAAGTGGTTTCGTTAGGTCAATGATTTTGACAAGTGTTCCGTCCAGCCTGCCATCAAAAAATGCCGCTTGCCTGTCCGTTTGTACGCCATATTTTTTAATCACGATATCTCTTCGCTCCAAATGGGTACTGGCATCGTAGTTATTGACCCGATAATGTACAACGCCACGCTGCATATTGGGTAGTTTCTGCAGTCTTTTTATTGTTGTTTGGATCGCGCCTTTGTTGATATCTGCAGCGATCCAACGCCTGCCGAGTTTTTCAGCTACGGCAGCGGTGGTGCCACTACCTACAAAACAGTCAAGCACAATGGAATCTTCGTTACTTGAGGCTTTGATGATACGTTTTATGAGTGCTTCAGGTTTCTGGGTGGGGTAACCGAGAATCTCGCCTCCAATATTCAACATAGGAATCCGCCATACACTATTCACAAGTTTATCAACTACTTCAACATACAAAATCTTGCCATCTCGATCTCGCACAACGTCCGCTTTTTTAGTAGCAGAATTATATTTTCGCATGGGTTGTCGCTTAACTTCACCGTCATCAAACGGCTCACGCTGCTCGTTCCAAATAAAATCATTACTTTTAGTAAAATGAAAAAGCACATCATGAACTTGATGGAATTTTTTTGATTTTGCCTTTAATCCAGAGTTCGGATAGAACCATATAATTTCGTCACGGAAATTCCCAAAAACTTCATCCAACACCAACCGAATATATGCATTCACATGCCAATCACAATGCACATAGATAGAACCTTTGTCTGATAACAATTCCTGTATCAGAATCAATCGTTCATACATAAATTGCAGGTAAGTATCATTTGCCCAGATATCTGTGTATTGTGTCTGCTCCGTAACAGAGTGTCCTTCAGCTTCCAGTACCTTCCTTTGACCGCGTAATGCCACTTTCCGTACATAATCTGCACCGCTTGCAAAGGGTGGATCAATATAAATGAGGTCAATCTTGCCACGGAATCCTTGTACAAGCAGTGTGGAGAGAATTTCTTTGTTATCACCGTGAAAAAGGAGGTTAGGGCCGTCCTTAAATTTGTCGTAAGTCGGTTCTTGCTCTGGGTTCTCAACGTTATAGCTATCTATTAATTGGGCAGGATAGTTGCTTATTGTGTCAATTGGGCGTTTACCTACCCAGTGGAGCATAGGTCTGCCTTTAACTGGCTTTATTTTCATTGTGTTTCCTCACATCCTCCTCCGTTTTTATCTGCTGGCTTCGGTGACAGGTTCTACCAATTCGCTTGGATGAATAGATAGATATTCTCGTACCTCCAGATTCATCCGATCGATTTCAGCGAGAAAACCACTGACTGAGAGTCGATAATTCTGAGGATTTGTTTCGACCTCTCGGATTTTTTCAATCTGTTTTTGAAAATGCCTAATGCGTGCTAATGTTGTTTCAAGTTCTTGATTGTTCTGAATCATTATGAATCACCTCTACTATGCCGCGTCTTGTGTTGTCGCGTTTAATCTGCCAGTACTCAACTGCTTGCTGTTCACTGTTGATCGCTGCGAGTTTGCGAATCCAGAAAATACTTGCTCCTAAAACACTTTGTGCTTTTTCATGGTCAAAAATGAGAGCGGCTTCACCGGACACCTGATCAGCATCAAATGAATCCTCCATCAGTAAAAATATATCTATATCGCCAGGGATAGGTTTCGCTGTCACGAATGAACCGAACACGATGAATCTTGCTACTTTTCCTGTGCTATTTACCAACGCGTAAATACGTTCTAATCGCTGTCCGAGGCGGATTCTCCGCGCGTTTTCTGTGCCGAAATGCTGTAGAATTTCAGTCAACGTTGCTTGATAGATTCCTGCTGGTAGATCGCCATTATCGTTAAATTCAGGCCATTTTTTCATACGAATTTTGGTTTGATTTTACTGTTGTGTTAGCATTGCAGCGATGTCTTCTGGTAGCTCAACACCGTGTTCCCGCTCAAAGTGTTCAACGCTCTCGTAGTCGTTACGGAATGAATCAATGATATCGTAGCCCATGTTCTTAGCAGTGATCAGGTCTAATTTAGCTTTTTCCCATTCTCGCAAGTGTAACCACGCTCCCGCACGATTGTAGTAGACCCATGGATCGGGTTTCAGTTGTATTGCTTGGGTATAGTCTTCAATGGATCTTTCATAATCGTTTTGCTTGCCGTATACAACGCCGCGGTTGTTATAGGCGTTGGCAAGATCGGGTTTGAATTCTATCGCCTTGGCATAATGTGTGATGGCTTTTTCCCATTCTTGCTTCCTTACCTCACGTGTTGTTGCTGCATCCGCTCTATCTCCACAAGCCAAACCTCGATAAAAGTTCGTATACGCCTCTCCATGAATGTCTTGATTTCTAATAAATCCGTGGAGGTCGTTATAGATGGATTCTATAGAGATACTGTGATAATTCCGTAGGTGTCCAAGGATATCTTGTTTGAGTCTCGCCGGAATAATCACTGTCTCCTCCGCGCGTGGTTCAATAAAGCCCTTTGGCGGTCTTATGAATACGCTTTTTTGAGCGATGACGCGGTGTCGTGGATTCCGAGGGTGTATGATCATGGATATTATTTCATCTGTTTTCTGAAGGACAACACGGCCGTCTTCGTCATAACAACCGTCACAAGCGAAGAAAAGAGCGATGAAATAGTCTGTCGTGAAGTCAATAAGGTTCGTTTTACCGCCGTAATGTTGGATATCTATGAGGATTTCATGGTTAATGTTTATATCAGAAAATCCTCTGGCAAAAACTGAAAGTTTTTCGGGATTTGCACGAGAATCCTGGGATAGATAACCTGCATGCTTTTTAGCAGCACGTACCATTTCTCTTTGGATAATTTCTATATCAAAGGTCTCCTCCTCAATGCAAAATTCGCGCCAAAGACTTGAGGAAATTTTCCCATTGTATGGATGTTCCGCATGGGGTTTACGTTCACCGCGATAGATATAACCGCCACCTACCGATTTCTGTTCTATCTTTCGGATGATGTCCTGAACCTTACGCGGTTTTTCAGGTGAAAGTTTTGATGCTTCTGTAAAAGCTTGTTCAAGGCGTGTTGTCATGGGGATACCTCCATACAAAAAGTGGTTAGCGATGCCAATGCTATGGTAAGGTGCAAGCATCTGATTGCAAGCTTGATTAAGTATAAAGCATTTTTAGCAAGTTTTCAACCCTTTTCCTCACCGTAAGCAGGGCTATTTAGTTTTTCCATTGTAGCATAGGAAACCGTTAGCCTGTGCAATGTTCTATGTCCACGTAGGGGTTGGGTTCCCCAATCCGTCATCCTATCTGAAAACGCTCAAAAAAACTTAAAACTATAGTGGACTTCAGAATTAATGAACACTTCACAGCGGGCGAGGAAACCTCGCCCCTACGAGGGGGTGGTCTCTGCAATCACTGAAATGTCTCTTTAATCATTGACTTTACTATAAATAACCCTGTCACCGTTAAGAACTTTTTTCTCATGCCATCGTAACGGTTCAGAATGGCGACCGTGGTAACCATCATGGCAGTGTTTACAAAGAGCCACAAGGTCAGAAAGCGGTTCCCTTGCAATATTGTCGTAGGTTTTATGATGTACTTGTGTCGCCTCATCTCCACAGATACACAACCTTCCGTCCCGTTCCAACACTTTATCGCGCTTTGCCTTCCATGCCTCCGATTGTTGATATTCCTTGTAATCCGGCCCCTTGTCCCCCCTTTCATCCGATAATCTGCGGCGAAGAAATTGGTGCCACACCTCTTCCCGAAAGTTGTATGCCTCAGTAAAATCAGGTTTTAGGTACAAGGCTTCGTCAAGATACCTAATTGCAGAACGATAATATTCGTTACAGTAATCGTTAAATGCCGAGGCGTAATAACGTCTTGCACGATTTTCACAAGACTCCATCACACGTTCAAACCATTCTACCCAATGTCCTTCCGGACGGGTGCTCGAATATTTCTCCTGCTCTTCGATATCTAGCGATAGTTCACTCATAACAAGTTCCTTTCTTATGTACAGAACTTACGCAAAATCGTGGGGGTACATCTATTCCGAGACGGTAGGTGCGGTTTCCTAACCGCACCCGGGAATTGCGTAAGTCCGAATGTAAAACATTTGTTTCAACCATCGTTCTGCATCGGTTCGTCCCTATAAATCCATTCGCGGATCGTCTGCATTTCGTCTAAATTCTCTTGAAGGAAAGCGTCTCTGGTATAGATCACTTTATATTCAAAATGGGCATCGGGTTGCAATTTTGCCAGACGTTTGACTGCTTTCTTTTTCGCCGCTACGTCTGGGTGGTCGCGTTCGTTTTCGGATTTAATCTCAACGATATAGAATTCGCCTGTGTTCTTAACGATAACGAAATCGGGAAAATAGCGATGATAATTGTTATCAGTGCCTTTGTATTCAAAGTGAAAATCGGTTTTCTTAGTATTCGTCAAACTTCCGGTAAACAGAAAGACTTCAACATCTGCAACGGATTGGTTCAGTGTTGATAGAATCGTTTTAAAGAAGTGCTGCTCCGGACCGCTATCAAAATCATAGGGTGTATAATGATAACTCACATCGTGGTTGTCATCTAAGTCATCTTCACTGAGGAGGAGGTCAGTCTTACTCTTACGCAGACGCACCTTGTGAACGTAGGAGCCGTCGGTATCATCTTTTTCAAAAAGTAGATTGCCGTTGTCATCGTGGATACGGATAAGCGCGAGGTGTTCTGCAATATGTTCTTCAATCACTTCGTAATTCTGCTGCTGGTTTTCCACTTGTTTACATAGCGAAGCGAAGTGTGCATAAGGAACTTGCCCCTCTGGATAGAGGCTTTTGAGGCTTTTTAACGTCTCCATGATAGAGAGATGATAGTTAGTTGCGAGTCGTCTCGCGAGTGTATAGCAATCTATTGTCCGATTAGCAATTTCAACTTCGTCTTGTGCGCCTAACGCTGTTAGCGGCGAAGTACT
>JAAXHI010000441.1 GCA_012270875.1 Candidatus Poribacteria bacterium
CTCAGCGAACCCTTGAGCGAAGAAAAATTAAATGTCGCGAATGAGGCTGAGGGACTCAAGGACATTATTGATACAATTGAGACGCTTGACGTTCAAGGTGTCGGTCCAAAAGTGCTGGGTTACCTAAATGCGGGTTATTCTGCTGAGCGGTTGATCGAGGAGATCGGGCATACGGTGCTGTGGGATGATACGGGGAGTGAAGTCCTGCCGACACTGCGCACCGTGTTTGAAGAATGGGAGCATGCAGAGGGACATCCGGCGCAGGCACAATTGTTGGTCGGATTGGCGCGCTACGTCACAGATATCCGGTCGAACACGGACAACAAATCCGCAGCGACGACCGCGATGCGGTTCTCCGAAGGCAGAACAACCGTTGAGGTCTTTGAGGAGTAGGGTCTAATGCGCCAAAACGGTCAGTACTTTCCGCGGGCGGAATATATTAAAGCCGTGAATAACGGGGACGCAGCACGGGTCAAAACCGTGTTAGCAGATAACGACGAACTTATTGAGTTCATTGATGAACCTTGGTTCGCCTTTGATGCGCCAGCGATTGTGTTTGCCGCTGCAGCTGGCAACCGCGAACTCATTCAAGTGCTCCTTGATGCCAGTGCAGCCATTGATGCCACGAGTTCTTGGTGGGCAGGTGGCACTTCAGCACTCCAGCACGTAACGGGTTCGATGCTAAGTTACAACAGAGAACTCGCTGAATATCTCATCGAACAGGGGGCAACGATTGACGCGCACGCCGCTGCGGGTTTAGATATGTTCGACACGCTTGCAACGTTGATACGTGAAAATCCGGAGGTTGTGAACGCACCCGGATGTGATGGTATGTCGCCACTCCATTTCGCAGCGACCCCTCGTATTGCTGAGTTGCTACTTGCACACGGGGCAGACATAAACCTACGGGATCTCGACCATTACGGAACGCCAGCGCAATGGACGATGAGAGGACGGCCTGAGGTGTGTCGCTATCTCCTTGACCAAGGTGCCGAGGCGGACGTTGTCCTCTATTGTGCGATGGGTGATGTTGAACGCGCAGAGGTGGAATTTAAAAAAAATCCCGAACTCCTTAATCTCCGGATTAATGTGAAATCCGCTAAAGGCTACGTGATACCAACGTTGGAGTCGCTTCACGTTCAGGAGGTTCCCGGTGGGCATGTCTATGCCTATCAAGTCGGACCTACTATGCCGCTGCTTGAGATAGCACTGCAGTCCAAGCAACCAACCATCGTTGACCTGCTCATTGACTTAGGTTATGAGATCAATTTACGGGATTGGTATGTGCTGGTCGGGCAGGGGCCGAAGCGGTTTGATACATTCGTGAAAGGGTTTCTTGCCAAGGGTTGGGACATCAACGCGCGTCAGAAGCATCAGCGTGGCGGCGTATGGACACCCCTACATTGGGTGGCACAACGCGGTTTGACAAATGGTGTCGCCTGTCTATTGGCAAACGGTGCTGATCCGAATGTAACCGATGATAAAGGGCAGACACCGCTACACTTCATCGCTCAGAAGGGGATCGGTAAAAACCAAGTAGAATTGTTGATTGAACACGGCGCGGATCTAAACGCACGTGATGATACAGGACAGACACCGTTGGATTACGCCAAGAAAGCAAAGCGAAAATCGGTTGCAGATTTTCTAACAAAATTAGGAGCGGAAAGCGGCAAGTAACCAACACTTGCTAAATTGCCATACCCAGTGCTTTTTGGGCTAATCGAGTGTTAGGAGGATTTAAGCATGCAGTACGATGAGAATTCACCATTCTATAAATTGCTGGCTACGAAATATAAAAAAGAAGAGGAAGCTCTCGGCATTGCCATTGTCGAAGCGCATCCAGAAATCGCAAAACTGACGTGGCCAGGTCCTGATAAACAAGGGCAGCCATTTGTCAAGGACAGTACCGCGCTGCATTACGCTGCCAATGACGGAAAAGATCAACTTGTTCTTAAACTTCTTGAACATGGATCGGATATTAATGCAAGTGGTGCAAACTGGTACCGATCTGTGCTTTCTTGGGCGGCAAATAATGCGAGGATTTCAACGATCCGGCTACTTCTTGAAAACGGGGCGGATCCAACATCCCTTGATGCGCTACATGCCGCTGCATTTGGTGGTTCCTCTTGCGGTGAAGGCAAAGAACAAGAATATGCAGAAACATTGCAAATCCTGATTGACGCAGGCGCCGATATGAACGATCGCCGTCATTATCAGAACCAAACCCCACTTCGGACTGCTTTAATAAGCGGGAACAGAGGTGCGATTGTATATTTACGCGGGATTGGTGCTCCAGAAGCATAAAATCTACTTACGCTGTCAATGTGTTTAATGGCAAAGTAGGTTGGATAGGATGGAATGAAACCTAACAATTGAATTTGCGATATGCACATTAGTTTTCGGTAAGAGCAGATGTCTCTTACCTTCATATCATAGGAGAAGAATATCGTGTTATCCGAAAATGGAAATTTCGTCAAAGTCGCTGCACTCAGCGAAGTCGCAGAAGGCAAACCGAGGGCAGTCAGAGTTGAAGGACACAGCATCGCGCTCTTTCAGCATGAAGGTGCTGTTTATGCAACAGATAACCAGTGTCCGCACATGGGGTATCCGTTGGTGAGGGGACGCGTCAGAAAAGGGGTCTTATCGTGTGATTGGCACGGTTGGAGCTACGACATGGAAGGTGGCGGCTGTTTCACCGGTGGTTGTGATGACCTCGCCACGTTTCCTGTTGAAGTCCGCGATGGAGATATTTATGTAGATGTTGCCAGTGGCGGAAAGAAACGCGACGATGCGCATTTTCTTTTATTGAAAGAGGGTTTGCTATCGCACGATAACTGGACGCTTTCTAAAGCGATTGCTATTATGTTGGCAAGGGGTGTTTCGGAAGAAGAGACGTTGGAAATCATGGTAAGGCACATGGGCCGCCATATCTCTACAGATCAGGATGCCTTCAATGGCGGTAGAAAGTTGGCAATGATGATGGACGGGCTTAAGGTCGCGCACATGTATCAGCCCGAAGACCGGCTCATTCCGCTGATGATGTCTGCATCCGGTGCAGCGGGGAGTCTCGGGGACCGACCTGACCGTCAACCCCTTCCACCCCCTATTGACTGGGAAAAACTCGAAGACTGGATTCGGGTGTTCACTGCCGATAAAGAGTGGGAAGGTATCGAAAAGTGCCTTATCACTGCAAGGCATTTGGGCGGACACGACGAGAAGATTATCCCGCTTTTCTTTGACTGTGCGGTTGAATCTTTTTTCCTCAACCATTCAAACAACCTCATCAATCTATCACATTTGGCAGAATTGCAGGAACAGTTTGGATGGGAGTTAACGGCGGAGTTGGTCTGTAGTCTCGGCGCAAAAACGCTTGGACAAGGACGTGGTAGACCCGGAGAACTTCACCGTGAAGCCATCCAAAAGATGGAAGAGATTGACCATATCTTTGATGAACTCCCGCAAGGCACATCCGCCGAAAGTGCCGTTGATTACGACGAAAACAAATTTTCAGCAGCACTCGTGAGTGGTGATCTTGATGAAGTTTTTGATGCGGTAACGGCAAATCTTACTGCAGGCGTTCCCATTAACACGCTCGCGACGACTATGGTCATGACAGCAGGGGATAGGATGGCACGGACACCTGTGAACATGAGTCCGGGGTGGTGGGATCTAAAAGACGAGATGGAGTTGGGATCGACGATAAGAAAGGTGCTTCGATACGGCGGCACTAAAGTCGCTGCGAA
>JAAXHI010000405.1:0-3950 GCA_012270875.1 Candidatus Poribacteria bacterium
TTACTATTAGGTTGGGGCGGACACGACAGTTGGTTCCATCATTTCACAAAAAGCGTTTTTCCAGAGGCACACCATGAGGTATCAGGAAATATGTTTCTGTTTATGGCAATTTCATCAGTGGTCGGCTTAGCGGGCATTGCCTTTGCGTGGACACGTTATAGCAAGCGCGCACCCTCTGATGAACCCACTGGTGGATTACATAGATTGCTTGTGAACAAGTACTATATTGATGAGGTGTACAACGCACTCATCGTGCAACCCGTTAAAAACGGCTCCCATTTTCTCTTGTGGCAACTGGTGGACAACGGCGTTATTGACGGGATTGTCAACGGCGTGGCTACTCTAATCAGGTTTATCGGTGGATTGTTGCGGCGACTCCAGACAGGACTTGTCCAAGCGTACATTATCTCAATGGTGCTCGGAATTGTGTTATTTCTTGCATATTACCTGTTTTTTACTTAAACCTTTTGTATCCTGACGGTAAGTAGTCCTTTTTGATGAAAGTTAAAATTTCCTAAGGAGGGTTCCTTGTTACTTTCAATAGTCATTTTTTTACCACTGCTCGGCGTGATAGCGATTGCGTTGCTTAGAGGGTTGGGTGCTTCTGCAGTCAAAGGCATCGCGCTTGTCATTGGGCTGCTGACGTTTGTTATTTCGTTAGGGCTTTATACCGGCTTTAACGCAGATACTGCGACGTTCCAATATGTTACGGAAAAAAGTTGGATTCCCGGTTTAGGCACAAGTTACCACATCGGGATTGACGGTATATCGTTGTGGCTGGTCTTACTGACGACTTTCCTGACACCGATCTGTATCCTCGCCGCATGGAATTCAGTGGAAAAAGGGTTGAGCGGCTTTATGATGTCGCTCCTTGCACTCGAAACCGGGATGTTGGGTGTCTTCTGTTCGCTGGACCTGTTTCTCTTCTTCGTATTTTGGGAGTCAATGCTGATTCCGATGTACTTCCTCATCGGTATTTGGGGTGGCGAACGTCGGATCTACGCTACTGTGAAGTTCGTCCTCTATACGATGGCGGGCAGTGCATTGATGCTTGTCGGTATTTTGGCACTCTATTTCCAAAACGATAATAGTTTTGACCTAACGACGCTAAGCGGTCCGTTTGAACATTCAAACTTACTGTTCCTTGCGTTTTTCATCGCCTTTGCGATCAAGGTACCCCTTTTCCCCTTCCATACATGGCTCCCGGATGCACACGTTGAGGCACCTACGGTCGGCAGTGTTATCCTTGCCGGGGTCTTGCTAAAGATGGGAACTTACGGGATCATCCGATTTTGTCTACCGCTTTTCCCTGAGGCAGCGGATAAATACACACCTCTGATAGTTACGCTCGCCGTCATTGGCATCATCTATGGGGCATTAGTGGCGATGGTGCAGCCGGATTTGAAAAAACTCGTGGCATATTCGAGTGTCAGTCACCTCGGTTTTGTGGTATTGGGGCTTTTTTCAAAGAATCCCGCGGGGATTCAAGGCAGCGTGTTGCAAATGGTGAATCACGGCTTAAGCACCGGAGCGTTATTCCTTTTGGTCGGAATGATTTATGAGCGACGACATAGCAGAATGATCGTTGATTTCGGTGGTTTATCAAAACGGATGCCAATCTTTGCCGTAATTTTTATGGTCGTGACGCTGTCGTCTATTGGGCTACCGGGATTGAACGGGTTCGTCGGTGAATATATGATACTGCTGGGGAGTTTTGTTCAAGGTGCCTTCTCTAAGGTATACGTCGTTTTCGCAACCGCGGGTGTGATTCTCGCAGCAGTGTATATGTTATGGATGTTCCAAAGGGTGATGTTCGGAACCCTGGATAAAACGAACGAAGGATTGCCGGACTTGAACGCTCGCGAAATCGTTGTGATGCTGCCCATCTTGCTCTTTATCGTCTGGATCGGCGTTTATCCAAAGACTTTCCTGAGCAAGATCGAAAAATCAGTAGAAGTTGTTGTGACGAAAGTACAGGCTGAACCTGCTATGGGACATCTTGAGGATTCGGGACGGCAAGACAACAGTCGGCTCGCACTGCGGGAAACGCAACACACACAGCATGAAAAGGTTGAAAAGGAGGCACAGCAGTAGGAGCGATCTCCGCATCGCGACTCTCGACTATAAATGAAGTTCAAACTCGTATCTTGTCTTATTCTTTGTCTGATTGTGGGATTCGCACTCTCGGTTTCAATGGAGGCATTCGGTGCAGATGACGCACACGGCGACGAAGGCGCACACCACGGTCACGGCGTTGATGGGGCAAAATTACCGATTTGGAGTATTATCCCGTTTGTCGGCATCTTACTCTCAATTGCTATTTTTCCACTCGTGTTCGATTCACATTTCCTTGTCCACCACGGCGGAAAAATGTCGTTGGCTTGGGGATTAATCTTTGCCCTTCCATATCTCATCGCTTTCCGCGGTAATGCTTTTTACGATATATTGCACATCTATCTATTAGACTATATCCCCTTCATTATTTTACTGTGGGGATTGTTCACAGTCGCCGGTGGAATTCTCGTACGCGGAACATTGCGCGGTACCCCGATAGTCAATACACTGTTACTATTGTTTGGTACTATAATTGCATCATGGGTCGGCACTACCGGGGCATCAATGCTCCTGATCCGCCCTTTAATCCGAGCCAATGGATACCGAAAAAATAAGGTTCATCTAATCGTCTTTTTCATTTTCCTGGTCAGTAATATCGGTGGTTCTTTAACACCAATAGGAGACCCGCCTCTGTTCCTCGGGTTCCTCCGCGGTGTACCATTCTTTTGGACAACTACAGCACTGTTACCGCACATGCTGTTTATCAGTGTCATCTTAATCGTGCTGTTCTTTGTCATTGACACGATTATGTTTAAACGCGAAGGCGGTGTCGTACCAGATGACGGAACCAATGAACCCATTCGCGTGGAAGGACTTTTCAACCTCGTTTTCTTATTCGGTATCATTGCTGCCGTTTTAATGAGCGGAACTTTCAAGTGGGGAGAAGTCAACATTCTGGGCGTTCATGTTTATTGGCAAAATATCGCCCGTGAAGCGTTAATTGTTGTTATGGGGCTACTGTCACTTAAATATACACCCTTTAGTGGTGAATTACGTCAATCCAATGAATTTTCATGGGAACCCATTGCAGAAGTCGCAAAAGTTTTTGCTGGGATTTTTATCACAATCATTCCAGCGTTGGCGATCCTAAAAGCAGGTGAGAACGGGGCTTTGTCAGGGTTAATTGGTGCTATGCAACAACCCTACCACTATTTCTGGATTACCGGTATTCTTTCGAGCTTCTTGGACAATGCGCCAACATATTTGACGTTCTTCAATACCGCACTTGGAAAGTTGGAGCTTACCGAAACTTTGGTGCCAGGAATTTTGTCTACACCTATAGAAGCGTTGCCTCAGAACCACAAAATCTTTGTTGACATGTTAACAGCGATTTCTGTTGGTGCCGTCTTTATGGGCGCGAATACCTATATTGGCAATGCCCCGAATTTCATGGTGAAGGCGATCGCGGAACAGAGCGGTATCCGCATGCCGAGCTTTTTCGGATATATGCTCTGGTCGGTCGTAATTTTATTCCCGCTCTTTGTGATTGTAACATTTGTGTTTCTCCGTTAGGACAAAAAAGGAAGTTAAAAAATGCCAATAGAGATTAACTGGCAATTACTCATGCCGGAACTGGTTATCGCCTTAACGTTGATCATTGTCCTCGTCTTTGACCTGTTTGATTCCATCTCAAAGGCAGTTCTCGGATGGATGACGATCGTTGGTGCCGGGATTGCGCTATGGGTTTCGATCCAAATGCACCAAACCGGTGTGGTTGGGACCCAATTCGACGACATGCTCAAGGTGGATAATTTCTCTCTCTTCTTCAATATCATCTTCCTTGTTTCGACAATTTTGGTTACCTTGATTTCCATGAGTTATTTGGATAGAGGCGA
>JAAXHI010000405.1:4106-4375 GCA_012270875.1 Candidatus Poribacteria bacterium
ATGAAATACCTGTTGCTCGGCGCGTTTGCGAGTGCGTTCTTCCTCTATGGGATCGCGCTGATTTATGGCGGTGCCGGAACAACGAGTGTCCCGGCAATTGCTGAAGCGATTACGGCAGAAAACAAATCACCACTGCTTTTGGCAGGGATGTTTCTGCTTGTTGTGGGGTTCGGGTTTAAAGTCGCGATTGTTCCGTTCCACCAATGGGCACCTGATGTTTACGAAGGCGCGCCCACGACGATCGCAGCGTTTATCTCCGCAGGACCGAA
>JAAXHI010000289.1 GCA_012270875.1 Candidatus Poribacteria bacterium
CGACCAGGGATGGAAAGTTTGTGCTAGACACCGATGCATCAGACCACGGAATTAGCGCAGCGTTATCACAGTTTCAGGACGGGTAGGAAAAGCCCATTGCGTTTGCAACAGTCGGACATTGAAAGGAACTATTGTGTGATCCGTAGTGAGCTCTTGCAATCGTTGAGTTTGGTAACCAAAACCGGCATTACCTGCAAGGTACAAGGACTGATTATGCCCATTTGCGCTTTGCTGTCCAGGCCAAAGATCCCGAGGGACAGATTGCACGTTGGATCGTATTCTTGAGCACTTTCGAGTTCGAGATCCAGTATCGACCAGGACAGCGACACCTGAATGCCGATGCACTTTCTTGAAGACCTTGTGATGTCCGTTGTAAGTAGTGTAAGGGTTGGAAGTCACACAGGAACGGGTGTATCTTGTCGATGTGGGTGTTCAAACTGTGATGCATGTCCCTAACCAGGACAACGAGCAACCTGTGAGTTGTGAAGAACCTGTTGGTGATCCTTGTACCACGGCCAAGTTTGGGGTCAACCTGGACTTCCACCTTCTTGAGGGAACAACAAGAAGCAGATTCTGATCTCAAAGTTATTATTCGTTGAAAAGAAGCCGGCAAAGAAAAACCAGGTGTTTGCTGAAGTCTGTAGGAAGATCCAGCAGGACCAAACGGACTGAGATCTACAACTTCCAGCTTCCATGATGGCCTATCGAGTTGCTCGTTCATAATTAAACAGGAGTTTCGCCTAACCTCTTGATGTTGTGTAGGTTATATGGACGTTCCCCTGGATGTCATAACTGAGAGACATCCTGATGCATTAACACTCCAGACGGGCTATGCTTAAGCTATTCAAAATAGATCAGCTAGAGCGCACGATTTGGCGAGGCTTCATTTGAGCAGAAACTGAACTACAACAAGCGGCTCGCTTGTAGACCATTTGTTGTTGGTGGTTCTGTTTGGCGCCAAACTTAACTGTCCTTGGGAAGGACTCTATCCATATCAGTGCTGTCGGATATTGTGTACCGAAAGGCCGAGCCCAAGCTCGTTCATTCAGACAGACTAACGACTTACCTGGGACCCCGAAAGATGGATTCCTAAACGATAGACGCAGTTATCGAGCCCGAGAGAAGAGGGGAGAGAGACAACAGATGTCTTCAGGTTTTGTAGACGACGGACAATCAGCTCCGGTTAAGGAAAGAGAGAG
>JAAXHI010000512.1:0-2068 GCA_012270875.1 Candidatus Poribacteria bacterium
AATATTGTCCAAACTTTAGTACTATTGTAGCTTGGGTCAATTATTGAACCTACACCGCATCCAAGGCACCCACCGACTGGGCAGCCGATAGCAAAAGTAGCAAAACCCGCACCGAACCAGAAAATTTTATTGGTATCGCTACTCGCATCCTGTTCTGCAGCGGCTTTTGCCTCCATCGTCACAATGTTTGCATTTTGTGCCCCATCCGTTCCAGTTTCAGGCATTACTGGATTCTGTTGGGCTATGGTGACAAAAGGCATGCTGAAGGTCAACACTGACAGAAAAAAAACTAAAATATGAAGAGGTGAATTTATTTTCATTGAAACTCAGATAAACCAAACTGTCCCATCGGATGAAATGAATCAAAGTAAATCAAAATAAAAGGATATCAAACAGTGTCTTAGTAGAGCAGAAAATTAAAAGTAAGTGAGAGCGTCACAAGATCATCTGGCGGATCTTTAAAGATCTCAGAAGAATAAGGAAAAACCACATCCAGAGTCTCATCCCCACCTACATAAGTGATTCTACGGTAATCCAATGTAAGATCGATTGCCAAGTTTGGAAGTATCTCATACCCAATCCCACCTGATATGCCGAAGCCAAGTGAATCTAAGTCTATAGTCGCTTCCCACCCAAAACAGCCAGAGAAATAAAAGTTGTTCCCTTGGCTCGGAAATAGCATAAACCCCAAACCGCATGTCCCATCAATCTGAAGAGACGAATCGCTGTGACGGAATTTGCCTTCGTTAGCGTAATTGTAACTATAACCTCCATCAAATGAAGAACGGATTGTTAAATAGATGAGTCGGCGTTCTGAAGAGGCATAGCCAATTTTGTAATCCAGAGTGAAAGCAGGTTTGCCATAAAGATACCGACCGCCATCTGACCCGACTGATATTCCAGGTCCTATACCGACACCTAAAAAGAAACCTTTACGTTTTCCATCGAATGCTTGGGTATCCACAAATGGAGATAGTACCAAAAAGCAGATAATTATCATGAAGACTCTTAGGCGAAAAAATATCACTTTCATGTGTTTTCTTCCAATTGGAAGTATAACATATTTCTCGATGGCTATGCAAGTATAGTTCGGAGGCATTCAGTTTTCAGTAGGCGAGGGTGTCACCACGTCAGCGAAGTCCAATGATGTTCAATTAGGACTAAACGGAGAGACACCAAATGGCTTCATAGCAATACTTGCTGCGGAAATCCTTGATAACGTTTCAATGCAAACTTAAGCCGATACTGAAACTATTATTGAAATCTTCAAAAGAGATCCCGAAAGTTCCGATGACACTTATCATCCGAGACAATTCAATCTCCAATCCTACTTGTCCTCCATAGCCAGACCGGACCCTATTCAGCTTTATTTCTCCAGGTGCCTTGCGACTTATGCGGTACCAAGACCGTGAGTAGGATACGCCACAGAAGGGGTTTAGGACCCAACCGAAGTTAGTTTCCAGCCGTTTTGAAATACCACCGCCACCGCCAATCCCATTCGTTCTGACACTGAGGAGTCTTTGATATGTAGGATCATCAAGTCTCCGAGAAATTCCGCTGGAAAATCCTCTGTAAACAGTACCTGTTAAAAAATAATCTAAGCCTGTCTGTCCTAAGGAGCCAACATGCACCGGTCTAACACCTATTGCGACAGATGGAGGAACATCAAGTTCTGGACCGTATCGGTCTCTATTAAAAGAGCCCATATTCGCTGTAAGAACAATCTTTGTCCGGTTATTAATACCATAACCAAGACTCCCTGCCATTCCAATAGCATCTTGATTACCACTGAAGTCAAATCCCGTGAAGCCGAGTCCAACAGCCATTCCTCCCCGCGGCAATTCGTATAAACCCATTTGAGAATACACGGTAACAGGGAGTAAAAGGAATAAACAAACTATGCAAGTCGATATCTTTTTTAATTGCACTTTTTTTCTCCTATTAGAAGATGGTTGTCTATCTAAATCCTATTCAAGAACACACTATTTTTTATAACGTCCCATTGATAGACTATGTTTACACGCCATCGTCCTAAACCGGCTACAGAGATTTAAACAATACGGAAGTT
>JAAXHI010000512.1:2178-7368 GCA_012270875.1 Candidatus Poribacteria bacterium
TGTGCGTCTTGACCGGTCGTAGGTTCATCAAGCAGAAAAAGATCGGGATGCAGCGAGAAAGTTGACGCAACGGCGGTGCGTTGGCGCTGCCCACGAGATAGCGCGTAGGGTGCCTCTGAACTGAGATTCTGTAAGTCAAACCGTGTGAGTGTCTTGTCAATCCGATCTTCAAGCATTCTGGTGGGAAATTTGAGATTCTTAGGACCGAATGCCACTTCATCACGAACATTTTCTGCCTGTAACAATAGGTCTGGGTTCTGAAAAACGATACCGACCTTACCCGCCAACTGATGAAGTTTCACGCGATCGCACGACTTGCCATCAATCGTCACCGCACCTGCTGAAGGACGTAGCAAGCCCGTGATGAGGTGAATCAATGTCGTTTTGCCAGACCCGTTTGCCCCCATGATAGCGAGCACTTCGCCACGCGGCACCTCACAAGAGATTCCGCAAACAGCATCTTTATCAGTGTTTGGATAATGAAAATGGAGATTTTGGAGGTTGAGCAGTGGATCTTGTCTTGTTGCCTTAGAGACACGCTTAAGTGGCGAGGTAGTCGCCTTTATTACAGTGTTTTCTACCTGTGGCACTTGCACGCCTAAACGTTGATACGGAGTTGCGTCTTGAAACGCCTTTACCTTTGGCAAATCCAGACAGAGTCGTCCCTCGTCCATCAACCAGACATGGCTGCACAGCGGCGCGACCTCCTTCGCGCGATGGGTTGCCAAAACGACTGTTATGCCCATCTCACTATTGAGGTGCTTGACAATACCGAGGATGTCACGTGTCCCTTGCGGGTCAAGGTGGCTGGTGGGTTCGTCAAGGAGTAGGACTTGTGGTTGCATCGCGCAGATAGCAGCAAGCGCGACGCGTTGTTTTTCGCCGCCAGAAAGCGATGAGATCTGCCGAGACGCAAATTCGGTTAAGCCGACCTGCTTCAAGGCGAAAGCGATCCTGTCTTTAATTTTTTCCGCGGGAAAACTGAGGTTTTCGAGTCCGAAGGCGACTTCATCTTCCACAAGCGTGCAAAAAAGTTGATCGTCGGGGTTTTGGAAAAGGAGTGAGACCTGCTGACAAGTGGTCGCGAGCGGTTGTGTGGCAATATCTTTTCCATCGAGATGCACACACCCTGTAAGTGTTCCTGCCGATGCGTGCGGAATCAAGCCATTTAGCGTCCGCAGTAAAGTGGATTTACCGCATCCCGTTGGACCCGTCAGCAATACAAATGCGCCACGAGAAACGCGAGTCGTGATATCGAGCAGTGTCGGTATCTTGCGACTCGGATAAGTAAAACGGAGATTTTCGATTTCAATGGATGCCATTGTCCCGCTAACTCAGTCCCTCAATTTGGACAGGGACAGAGCCGAAGAGTTGCTCTAAGTGTCGCGTGACGGACTCATGAAAAGCGTCGAAGTGTTCTTGGACATTCTGTTTGAAATCGTCTGTGTGATGCTTGAAGACGTTGTGGAGTTGGGCATGCTGAACACGAACACGGTCAAAGAGATTATGAACATACGCTTGGAGTTCACCGATCCGTTCCGTCTGTGCTTTTGCGAAGTTGCCGACTGCATCCTTGAAGGCAGTGAATTCCGCTTCTAAGTACGCCTTGAACATCGATTGCTGAAAACCGATGAGTGCACCTTGGGCTGCGTAGCGGAAATCCTTGTGAATTGAATTGTATTCTGTCTTAACGCGAGCGAAAAGCTGCCGCGAATAGTTCTGAATCTCACTCATCCGGGTGCCTTGAGCACCAACAAACTGAGAAATCTTTTCTTTGTATGTGTCCATCTCGTGATCCAAGAAGTTCCTGAAATCCTCAACAGCAACGGTATGGCGTGTTATCTTCTCGAGATGATACCCCATAACCGCTAATCGGACTGCTTCTGGAAACATTGAACGGTGGTCTTTGAGCGACTTTAGTAGGAAACGAGCATACTCTAATCCCTGTCTCGAGAAAAGTTGTTTCTGGATGGATCGGGCAAATGCGAGAAGGTCCTCTTTATTAATGGACCTGACGTTGTGCCCGGTGTGCGGCATGTGCTCAAGCAGTATTAAGCATCGGGCAAAATAGTTTTTCAAGGTCGGATCGTAGAGCGTCGAAACAACCCGTCGATATTCAGCGAGAAGCTCATTGCGCGGCATTTCCGGCACAAAATTAAGGGTCATGTCGGTCTGATTTCCACTGGACTCCCCAAGCAACCGATCTTCCTGTTTCAATCGGTGCCAGAGGTCAGTCTCTTTCAAAGCAGTGAGCAGCCCTGCCATCGCCATCGGGATGCCGGCATCTTGAATAAAATTGATGTGTGAATCAAATTCAGTATCGCCATCAAGCCCGATGATAAACCCCCCGGTTACCTCCATCCCTTTGCTTTGTATTTTTCTGATGGCGCGCATGAGGTAACTACCCGCCTCTTCTTCCTTGCTGGTGTTCTGTCCTTTGGAAGTGCCAAGGAGTGCCTCATCATTCGGACTTTCAATGCCGAGGAACACCATATTGAAGCCTGCGCCACTCATTGCGTCAAGCATTTCGGGGATTTCGACGAGGTTGACACTGGCTTCGGTATAAAGTGAGTACGGGAATTGCCGTTCCGCCTGCCATTGTTCGACAGCAGGTAGCAGCCGCATCGCATCACGTTTGTTACCAATGAAGTTGTCATCAACGACAAACATTGCGCCATTCCAACCGAGTTTATAGAGCATTTCAAACTCACCGAGCATCTGTTCATTGCTTTTGGTACGCGGTACACGTCCGAATAATTTTGTAATATCGCAAAATTCGCAATTAAAGGGACACCCACGCGAAAACTGGAGTGCCATCGAGCCGTAAGCGTTGATATCAATAAGGTCGTAACGCGGCATGGGGGTTTTCGTGATGTCCGGTTTTCGGGTTTCACGATAGACTTCTTTCGCCGCACCGCTCTCAAAATCAGTTAGGAAGTCTTCAAAGATTTCTTCTACTTCACCAAAGAGGAAATGGTTAATCGTCGCATCGGTTTCTTCTTTAATATCATCGTAATAGGAGGTGGGATGTGGACCGCCGGCAATAATCGGTACGCCTGCACGATTACAGCGTTCAGCCACTTCATAGAGCGACGCTTTCTGAACAATCATGGTTGAGGTAAAGACAACGTCCGCCCATTGGAGATGGTCATCCGTAAGCGTGTCTATATTCATATCAACGACTTTCATGCCGTAATTGTCGGGGAACATTCCAGCGATCGTCAAGAGTCCAAGTGGGGGCATTGATGATCTTTTTCCAAGAAATTCTAAGGCGTACTTAAAGCCCCAATAAGATGGCGGAAACTTCGGGTAAACAAATAGTGCATTTGGCATAATATATCTCTCTAACTCCTTAAAAAGACGTAACTTTCAAACCCTACTGCCAAAATTTTTGAATAAACTGCGATTGTAAAGGCTCTTATTAACGCTTAATATAATACCATATTTTTACTTTTTTATCAAATTTTTTCTGCTGCGTTAAGAATATTCAACTTCAACAGCACCTCAAAGACTATTTCTTGACATACTCCCCCCGCTAAAGCAGGGGGATTCTTAAAGTCCTCCTGCGCGGGGCGGATTGTGGTATCAACAAGGGCTGCTTGCGGTTGCGAGTCTGATGCCCTCTACTCCAAAGGTTGATGTCCCAACCTTGAGAATATTTATAGCCGCGTTAATATCGCGGTCATGGTGAGTTTTACAATGGTCACACGTCCAAGTTCTATCGCTCAATTGAAGTTCGACGCGGTTTCCGCAGACGTGGCACACGCTGGTAGTCGGTGTCCATTGGTCAAGGCATTCCACACGCTTTCCACGTTTCTTTGCTTGCCACTTGAGTTTCTGCATGAAAGCGTAGAATCCGATGTCGGACACTTTGCGTCCCCAGAGACGTTTCATACCATCAAGGTTCAGCGTTTCAAAGAACAGCACGTCGAACCTACGGACCAGTTCAAGGGCGAGTTTCCAATGGTGGTCTTCGCGTTGCCTCTTAATCTTGCGGTGCTGGCGGGCATGATGCTGACGCGCACGTTCGCTATTGTTGCTACTACGTTGTTTCGTAGATAACTGCCGACTCGATCGTTTTACGTTGTCTATAGAAGTTGTGTAAAATTGAGGCGATTCATGTTTGTGTCCATCGCTACGAGTCAACATTGTTTTCACTCCCATATCAAACCCAGCAGCATTACCCGTCATTGGCTTGAGATGGGATTGAACGTGATCCGTAACAATAGACATGTAAAAATCACCAAGCGTATCTTCTTTGATCGTAACTGTTTTGATGTTGCCAAATATGGGGCGACTCAGATTAAACCGGTAAGTTTTCCCCATGATGGTAACGCTGTCAGAATAGATACCGAAACCGAGATCACCAGCGACGGGCTTATCAAACTTGTATCCGCTGGGGCACATCATAAAGGAGTAAGGCTTTCGCACCGATCGAAACTTCGGCGGCTTCTTAGCGATACCTCTAAAAAATCGATGGTATCCAGTATCAAGGCGTTTGAGTATATCGCGTGCTGCCCATGAGTCTAACTCACGCCAGTGTGCGAACACTTCGGGGTCGGCATTACGCAATATCGTAAACTCATGAGACATCTCGCTATAGGACATATACGGCAGCCCAAGAGCATAGCGCGTGCGTTGCCAACCGAGAAAGTAGTTCCATATTGTGTGTGCTATCCACGTTTTACGCTTCAGGATTCGATTTCGTTTAGCACGAAAGAGTTTGTAAGTTGTGGTATACATCGTTTTGCCTTTATATCGTGATACCCCTATGAAACGGTGCAGTGGCACTCCCAAGCGGGAGGTCATATCCACTGCCACGATGTAAGAATATTAGACCACAATTCTATGTCAAAGTCAAGTTTTTTTCTTGACACAAACCGTTAGCGGTATCTACATCCCAAAGCTAAAGCATTGGGTTTTGATACCGAAGATTTGATAAAGCGACCGAAACTTGGATATTACGCCTTCGTAGAGAGTAAGTTTGCCGCTAATACAGCAAACATGCTAAAATATTTGGAACGACTTGATTGACTGTCCATATTGTAAATGGAGACGATAGATGCGTAGACACCGATTTCCACAAATCTTTCTTTTCAGCGGCTTACTCCTGAGTCTCATCGTTATTCCCGAAACGGGATATACTGCTGACCCAACCCCAGAAGAGTCAACGCCTGAAAAAGAAGCAAC
>JAAXHI010000512.1:7391-10308 GCA_012270875.1 Candidatus Poribacteria bacterium
TAGAAGGGTCTGAACGCATCCTTGATGCCTATCAAAAAGACGGTTTCGCGTTTGCGGAAATGGCTCTTGATATTGAGCCGATGTCAGAGAAAACAGATCCTGACGGCGCAGCATATATAGTTATCTCCATAAAGATTGTTGAGGGAAAACGGGTTCGCACAGGCAAGATTTCACTCGTAGGCAACGAACGCTTCTCCGAAACCGAAATTAGGGACCAACTCGGTTTACAGCAGGGTAAACCCTTTACACCTGTCAGGTTCGAGCAAGGGATAGAACGTATCCAAACCCTCTACAGCACACACGGCTATCCGAAAGTTGAAATCGCGCCAAAGGATTTTCAACTTTCCCCTGAGACAGGAACTGTTGATCTACAGTTGAATATCAGCGAAGGCGCACAGGTTCAGATTGGTGAAGTCAAGGTCAGTGGACTGAAGAAGACAAAGACCGAGGTCGTCCTCCGAGAAATCCCTCTAAAGCCGAACCAACGCTTCGATCAACGCAACATTGATGCGAGTTATCGCCGTCTGCGAAATTTAGGATATTTCTACCAAGTCAATCCGAATGTTTTGGAAGTTGGCGAGACAGAGGACAAGATTAATTTCCATGCCCGCGTAACCGAAGCAAAAACCGGACGATTGAGCGGTGTCATCGGATATGCGCCACCGGACTCTGAGACGGACGCAGCACCGCAGCTTACCGGTGTGTTTGAAGCCCGTGAAACCAATTTGTTAGGAACAGGTCGGCAGGCGAACTTCTATTGGAAATCCGGTCTACTGAAGATTCTCCGACTCGGTTATTCGGAACCGTGGATATTCGGCAAACCAATAACCATCGGTATAGAATATGGACAATTCAAACAGCGAAATCCAGGTAGGGAACAACTATCGGGTATCCCGTCTAACGACACCGAAACAGTTTCCGAAGAACAGTCAGGCAGTGTGAGTGCTACGACCCACTTCGGTCGCGTCTTTGAAGGTATCATGACACTCGGCTATAAACGGATTGATATACCCAGCACGGGGTTCCCTTCAACACCCACGCCACCCTTCAATCCCCAAACAACATCAACCTTTTCCGATCCCAATGCTATTACACTGACAGAATCTACGCCGTATAGTGGAACGAAGTACAGTGTCGCATTTCGGTTGACACGGGATACACGGGACTATTTTCTAAACCCAACGCGCGGACGACGTGATAGCGTTGCCGTTGAAGTATCACGGAGTGATTTCCGATTGCGGAAAGTATGGCTCTCCTTACAACAATATTTCCCTACATGGCAGAAACAGACGATCGCTGTTGAACTCCACGGCGCTGCTGCATGGGGTGTCAACATCCCACCAACTGAACTTTTCTATCTTGGCGGTGCAACCACTTTGCGCGGATATGATGAAGATTGGTTCTCTGGCCCCCGGCGCGTATATGCCAACCTGGAATACCGCTTTCTTGTCGGACCCGATTCCCAACTGTTTGTTTTTACCGACTTAGGCGCAGTAACGTTGATTGAAAAGCCGTCTGTCTTTGATAGACTCCGCGTCGGTTACGGATTTGGCGCGCGTCTCGAATCTGAGGGTGGCATCTTGCGAGTCAACTATGGACTTGCCGCTGGCGATTCGCTATTGCGTGGCAAAATTCATGTCAATTTAGGGGCATCGTTTTAGTGCCAGCATTTAATTTGCCAAGCGTGAAAATTTGTTATAAAATATATACGAGAAATAATATGAATTTTTGAGGAAGAGTATTCAGTAATAGGAGATTTAAGTCAACTACCCTAAGCTAAAGCATAGGGCTTGTGCGAAGCGCATGCCGAGCGTCCACTCCACAAGTTAAACGGTTTTCTACACACAATATCGCAGTATCTTGGCGTGGCAGCCTAAACAATGGTAGTCAAAACGCTATGGTGAATTGGTAGTAGCTATAGCTAAGGATGCTCCCCAAGTCTCTATCAAACTTGGATACTGTGATGTGGATGGGGCAACATATAACCGGAGACGGAGATTACCCATCAATATCTTCTGATACGGATACCGGGTCAGGTCGGATCGGAGATGGTGACAGCACTTCCGAAAAGAAGTAGCCCACCAGAATTCAGATACCCAGTGTGCAGGTGGTATAAAACAGCACCACTTTTAAAATCTAACAAAAGGAGCGGGCATTCCTCCCTAAGCTAAAGCATAGGGTCTCCTGCCCGAAGATTGATGACGAAAAACAAGAAGTTACAGAATTGGGTCGAAGAAGCAGCTGCGCTTTGCGAACCTGATTCTATCTATTGGTGTGACGGTTCCCAAGAAGAAAATGACCGGTTGTGTGAAGAATTAGTCCAAGGCGGAACTTTTTTCCGATTGGACCCGGAGAAGCGTCCTGGGAGTTACGTCGCACGCTCCGATCCCGCCGATGTCGCACGCGTTGAAGACAGAACGTTTATCTGTTCAAAGACACCCCTCGAAGCAGGACCGACAAACAATTGGCACGACCCAGATGAGATGAAATCTACCCTTAAAGGTCTTTTCAAAGGATGTATGAAAGGCAGGACGATGTATGTTGTGCCGTTCAGCATGGGACCCCTCGGTTCACCCATCTCACATATCGGCGTTGAAATCAGTGATTCACCCTACGTCGTTGTGAATATGCGGATTATGACACGCATGGGTAGCGATGTGTTGGACATCTTGGGTGAAGACGGCGATTTCGTGCCTTGTCTACACTCCGTCGGTATGCCACTTGAACCCGGACAGGCAGATGTTTCATGGCCCTGCAATCCAGATAACAAATATATCGTTCATTTCCCCGAAGAACGTTCTATCTGGTCCTACGGTAGTGGCTATGGCGGGAACGCCTTGCTCGGTAAAAAATGCTATGCCCTCCGTATTGCATCTATCATGGCGAAAAACGACGGATGGATGGCAGAACACATGCT
>JAAXHI010000287.1:0-40430 GCA_012270875.1 Candidatus Poribacteria bacterium
GTAATTCCGCCTAATGCGAAGACTGGTATTTTAACAGTTTTCGCCACCTCTGCCAGTCCGCCTACACCGACCGCTGGACCGTATCCGGGTTTACTTGCTGTCGGATAGATAGGACTATAAGTCACGAAATCTGCCCCTTCTGCCTCTCGTTTTTGTGCTGCGTCAAGCGCGTGCACCGAACACCCGATATAGAGGTTGCCATCTGTTTGCGCTTTGATTGTATCTACCGATTCAGCATTCGCGGGTAGATGAACGCCTGTAGCACCTACTTCGAGCGCGATGCGCGTGTTTGTGTTGATGAAAAGTTTCGCCTCGTAATTTCGACACAACTCGGCGATCGGTTGTGCCAACTGAGTTAACTGGGTTTCGTTTAAATCCTTCTCACGCAATTGGATAGCGGTGACACCGGCATCTAACAATTCCGAAATGACATCGACCAGCGGGGTAGGTGCACATTGGTGTCTGTCGGTAATAGTGTATAACCTAAAACCCACTTTTTTAATTTTCCTTGCGGTTAAGAAAGTTGAAAGTGTTCTAAAGTTTCAAAATGCCTAAAGTTATGAAACACCAAAAGCCCTCTTTCAACTTTAGCTGACTTTACTCCCACTGCGAGGCATTTAGCACACTTCACAACTTCTAAACTTCTTTTCGGAGGCGTGCGACGAACGCGCCATCAATGCCGTGTTCATGCGGGAATGTCTGTACGAAACCTTGTGGTGTTATCACACTTGGTAAAACATCGGGTATAAAATCTTTAGCATTTTCTACCGTCCACATCGGAAAATCTGTTAAAAATCGCTGGACGACCTCTTCGTTTTCGATCAGTTCAGTGCTACAGGTGCTATAGACGAGGACACCGCCGGGTTTGATGTGTTTTGCGGCGTTCTTGAGTAGGTTATATTGGATTTCGCTGAGGGCATGAATCTGTTTGAGCGTTTTGTTCCATCGGATGTCAGGATGGCGGCGGAGTGTTCCGAACCCTGAGCAGGGTGCGTCAACAAGCACAGCATCTGCGGTTTTAATGAATCCGAGATCGGCTTTTGTTCCGTCCATGACTTGCGTTTCAACATTCCGTGCGCCGACACGTCGGCAGTTTCTTTCCAACAGTGCGATTTTTTCCGCTGACACGTCTACAGCGACAATCTTTCCAGCATTGCCCATGAGATGCGCGAGATGGGTCGTTTTGCCGCCCGGTGCAGCACACAAGTCCACTATGTATGCTGCGTCTTTCGGTGAGAGGAGGTGTGCCACTAACATTGCACTCTCATCTTGGACATAGACATCTTCTCGGTTAAGGACATCCTTTAATGTCCCTTCACCGGCAGCATCAAAAGCGGTGATAGCACGGTTTTCGAGGGTTATCCCATCGAGTGCTACTTTGGAGGCAGTCGCGGCGATGCCGCTCGCTTCTAACGATCGGCAAATTTCTTCACGTTTGGTCAGGAGGGTATTCACGCGGAGTGCGAGCGGTGCGATCTGGTTACTGGCGCGACAGAACGCCAGCGTCCACGAAACGCCGCGTGTCTCAAGCCAACGCTTCACCAGCCATGTCGGGTATGACAATGAAAACGCGATGTGTTCGGTTGGGTTCGTATCAAGCAGTGGGTAAGTGAGTGTGGCACCCTCACGTTGCACGGAGCGGAGGACAGCATTGATAAATCCTGCGGTTTTTCGTCTCTTGTTTTGTCGCAGATGGGAAGTTGCGAGTTGGACGGTTTCAAAGATAGCGGCGTGTGCGGGGACACCGTTGAGATGTAGCAGCTGAAACGCGCCGAGTCGTAGGATATTACGATGGCGCGCGTTTAACTGAAATCGTGGATTAATAAACTGGTCCAGCACCCAATCCAATTGCCGCTGCCATCGGATAACGCCGTAGACGAGTCCATTGATGAAACGACGTTCGCGTCCGTTAATTGCATACCGTTCGTATGCGCTATCAACAACAGATGCTATGGATGCGCTGCTGTGCGAGAGGGTTAGCAAACACTCTAAGGCGACTTTGCGGGCGTTCATATTTTTAAATTTCGCAAGGCGTGCAACAACATGAAACGTATTTTTAAATTTCGCAAGGCGTGCAATAACATGAAACGTTTAAAAGTATCCCTCGCCTCAGAACCGTCTGCCGCCGTTGTTGCAGACTTGTCTTCTTGGATAAAGCACGGAAATTACGCTGCTTCCGCAGTGATCGCATTCAACTTGCGGGTAAGTCGGGACTTTTGGCGATTTGCTGTCCCTTTTTTGATGACCCCTTTACTGGCGGCTCTATCTAAGAGACTTACTGTCGTCTTGCACAATTCTTGTGCTGTCTCAACGTTGCGCTCTTCAAGTGCGGTTTCTGCCTGTTTGAGTACTGTCCGCAGTGTTGATTTTCGGTGGCGGTTGCGTATCCGCTTCGCGTTGTCCGCGCGTGCGTGTTTCTTTGCAGATCGTCGATGCAAAACATCTACTCCTTTTGAGAATTTGTTCTTTCAATAATTGAAGTATTGAATATCTTTTTGAATACGTGTACTTAATGATACCACAAAATATCGGGTTTGTCCATATTTTTTCATTCCCAGACTTGACGTTTCCGCTTTGTATACGGTCTGTCTCGAAATAATAGCAGCAATTTTATAGCAGTGGCAATTTTTTCAAGATGGATTCGGCGGCTTGAATGTAATCTTGTTTCTTCCCATTTTTGACAACCCATTGTAGATATTTTCTCGCCATTGGAACGTTGTCACGATAGTAGTATACCAACCCGATGTAGAAACTATATTCCTCGTATCTTCCAAAGTGATTTAGCACAACATTATAGCGGTCCAATATGCGGATGAGGAACTCGTCATTGTTGGCATAGAATCTTTTATTCTCAGTCGGATGGCAATTTTTTTAAGATGGATTCGGCGGCTTGAATGTAATTATCCTTCTTTCCATGTTTAACGATCCACTGTAGATCCGACGGTGCTTTGCTGCCCCGATAGTAGTGGACCAACCGTAAGTAGAACCTGTATGGATCCAGCAGATTGATAGTTTCTCCATGTCGAAGCAACTGATAATTATACTGGCTTAATAGCTGAATGAAGTAATCGTTATTCCCGGCATAGAATTTTTCGTTATTTAAGGTGTAGGTGGTGCCATCCCATTCGTAGAGGCTTATCCAAGGCAGATAGGGTGCGCCAGGAATCTTCTCGATCTGTATGCCATACGGAATTTTGATTTCGCAGGTGCCATTGTCATCCAAATCAACGTATTCTGCCTCCTGATCGGTAGGAATGGTGTAGCAGCTGAAGATTTCTTTGAACTCGCCGTTCTGAAACGAAACGACAGCGACACCGTAGATGGATTCAATCCATACGTCTAAAGTGCCATCGCCTGTCAAATCCACGAGTTTAAAGGAGAGATCGCGCGACTTGAAAGCATCTTCTGGGGGTTGGGTGAAGACGAAGGGTGGGTTATGAAGTTCAATCTGTTTCGCTGCTGGGACATCCAATGCAGGCTTGCCGGCATCAAAGAATTTGAAAGCGTCTTTTTTCTTCGGCACCTTTGCCTTGATATCAGTCTCCGCAATAAAGAGAAACGCTTGCAGCCAAGTTTCGCTGTATCCTTGCATCCAACCGCTTTGGTGTGTATTAGCCCTCATATAAACAAGGATCAGAACAATCGTCTCGTTTTCGGGGGTGTCATCAATATTTGCATCGGCTTTCAGTCGGGTGACGTAAATGAGTTCTTCCGGTGTGGGTGAAAGCAAGAAACGGTGATACTTCCGACCTTCAGGATCCCTGGAAAAAAACCGCTGATACTTGACCCCAGAAGTCGTCGTTTTAGAGGTATCAGCGTTCACACCAAAACAACTGAGTATCAGGAAAGTAAGAAGCCCAAAAAGTGTGGTTTGAAGATGTTTTTTCATGTTTTTGCCTCCGATTTGGTCAGTCTGCTGTCAGACACGGTAGGTATGTTTTTCAGCGGGGTGGCAACTTTTTCAAGAGCGATTCCGCGGCTTGAATGTAATCCTTGTTCTCAGCGTGTTTGACAACCCACTGTAGATGCCTTTTCGCCATTACTGCGTTGCCACGATAGTAGAATACCAATCCTATGTAGAAATTATATGGTGCGTATCTTCCATATAGCATCAGTGCATAATTATATTTGCCTAACAACCGAATGATGAAATCGTCATTCTCGGCATAGAGCCTCTCGTTATTCAAGATGTATGTGGTGCCATCCCATTCGTAGAGGCTCATCCAATGCACATATCGTATGGGGGGATTATCAATCATAAATATGCTGCGGGGAATCTTGATTTCGTAGGTGCCATCATTATCCAAGTCAACGTACTCAGGAGAGTGCTCTCTGGAATACGCGTAGCCGCTGCAGACTTCCTTGAACTCGCCGTTTTGAAACGAGATCACAGCAACACCTTCGGAGTGGTCAAGCCATACGTCTAAAATGCCATCACCCGTCAAATCCACGAGTTCAAAGGAGACCCCCTTGAAGGGCCAAGATTCACCGCCCCGCAATCCGCCGAAAACGAAGGGTGGATTCCGAACTTCAATGGTCTTCCCTGGAACATCGAAATTATGAGTCCCTGCATCAAAAAGCTTGAAAAGGGCTTTTTTCTTCGGAAGCCCGGCTTCCTCGGTCTCTGCCTCAGCAATGAGGAGAAACGCTTGGCACCAGTCGCTCCATTCTTCTCCTGCCTCAGCGACCATCAGCACAATCGTCTCTTTTTCGGGGGTGTCATCAATATTCCCTACGGCTTTCTTCCGGGTGCTGTAAGAGGCATCGGGTGGTGCGGGGAACTGCAAAAACCGGTGATACTTTCGACCCTCGGGGTCAATTGGATGATCAGGATAGCTTTTATACGCAACATCAGGATTTTTGGGGTCTGGGTATCCGCGTTCACTGGAAATGAACTGAGTATCAGCGAAATAGAAAGTCCTAAAAGTGTGGTTTGAAGATGTTTATTCATGTTTTATCTCCGAATAAATAAAAGTGGCGATGATTTCGTGATCAGTCGTTGAAATGTTCCATTATGAACGGATTCGGATGCCTTAACGTTCACTCCCATAGAATTACTGTTCGGTCTCGACTCCTACTTGCGATAGTTTTGCCATCTGGACTGAACGCTACGCTATGGACACTACCCGTATGGCCAGCAAACTTCGCTTTGAGCTCACCCGTCGCAACGTCCCACAAAAGAACCTTATAGTCGGGCCACGCGTCTCCACTTGCGATGGTTTTGCCATCCGGACTGAACGCTACGCTATAGACACTGCCTGTATGCCCTGTGAGTTGTGCTTTGATGGTGCCTGTTGCCACGTCCCACAGAAGCACCGCATGGTCTCCTGCGTCCCGACTCCCAGTTGCGAATGTCTTGCCATCGGGACTGAACGCGACACTTCTGACATCACCCTTATGCTTGGCGAGTTCCGTTTTGATGGTACCTGTCTCTACGTCCCATATACGGACTTCACTATCATAACTCAGACTGGCAAGGACTGTACCATCTGGACTGAACGCTATACGCCTGATTCTGCTATCGGTATCGAATGTTCTTTTGCGTTTACCCGTTGCAACGTCCCATAAAAAAATCTTATAGTCATAGTCGTCGTCATAGTCTTGGGGATTCCAAGTTACACCAGCAAGTGTTGTGCCATCTGGACTGAACGCGACACTCCTGACTTCACCTGTAGATCTCGTGAGTTTTGCTTTCACCGAACCCGTTGCGATGTCCCACAAAATAACCTTACTCTTAAGGTAATTTGACCCGTCAGGTGTCACACCGGCAAGGATCGTGCCATCCGAACTGAACGATAAACTCCTAACATGCCCGTTATACCCTGTGAGTGTCCCTTTCACCGAACCCGTCGCAACGTCCCACAAATGAAACTCCGTGTCCTCATCCGCGCTGACAAGTATAGATCCATCTGGACTGAACGCGACACTCCTGACGCGATCCGTATCAAGTCTCGCTTTCACCGAACTTGTGCCAACGTCCCACAAAAACACCTCACCATACCGCCACCCACTGCCACTTGCAAGCGTTGTGCCATCCGGACTGAACAACACACTATTGGCACTGCCTGTATGTCCGGTGAGTTTCGCTTTCATATCACCTGTTCCAACATCCCAGAAAAAAATCGTATGTGCCCCTTTGCTCTGACTTGTACTTACAAGGGTCTTGCTATCCGGACTGAACAATACACTACTGATCTTGTTCGTATGCTCGGCGAGTTTCGCTTTCATTGAACCCGTCGCAACGTCCCACATAAAAATCGTGTGTCCCTCCTTTCCCCGACTCACACTTACCAGCGTTTTACCATCGGGACTGAACAATACACGACTGACCCCATCGTCCTTATGCTTGACGAGTGTGGATTTGAGGCTGCCCGACCCAACGTCCCACAAAAGCACCGCACCATACCGCCACCCACTGCCACTTGCAAGCGTTGTGCCATCCGGACTGAACGATATACTATAGACCCCTCTCGTATGACCTGCGAGTGTGGATTTGAGGGTACCCGTCGCAACGTCCCACAAATGAACTGTTTTGTCCAAACTCCCACTGGCAAGTGTCTTGCCATCTGGACTAAGCGATATACTATGGATACTGTGTCCGCTCTTATGCCCAATGAGTGTGGATTTGAGGCTGCCCGACCCAACGTCCCACAAATGAATCTTATTGCTATAACCCAGACTGCCACTTGCAAGCGTTGTGCCATCTGGACTGAAAAATAGTCTACCGATCGCGCTCGCATGCCCAGTGAGTGTGGATTTGAGGCTGCCCGACCCAACGTCCCACAGACGAACCGTACCATCCAGACTTCCGCTGGCAAGTGTCTCGCCATTCGGACTGAACGATAAACCATAGACCCGGCTCGTATGTCCAGTGAGGGTCGCTTTCACAGCACCTGACTCTACATCCCACAAACGCACTGCACAGTCCATATCTCCACCGCCACTGGCGAGCGTTTTGCCATCCGGACTGAACGATAAACTATTGACCCAATCCATCTGCCCAGCGAGCAAGGCGAGTTCTTGGAATGTTTTGGCATCATACAGCCATATACCGATGTGAGTTCCTACGGCAAGTAACGCACCGTCCGGAGAATACGTTATCTCCCCTACACCCCCTTTACCGAGACGCGCTTTGGCACCCTCGGGTAAACTGAATTGGGTATATGGAGCATCCTGCCCGAATGTATCGAGAATATTGGTACTTGAAACTATTAGGAACGTTAAAGTGAATAAAAATGTTGTTTTTACTTTCATGTGCTTATTCCTTTTGTTCAGGTGGACAGTTAATGCATTAAAGGATCCGCTCAAAAACATGAAACGTATTTTTCTGATTGTTAAAGACACAATTTTGGGGTGGAAAACGTGCATTTTGTGAAAAAAATATATTTGGATTTTCCAAGGATTTTCCGGCGAGTGTCGGGATAGGTTTTCACCGGTTTAGGATGCGTCCCTCTGATTTAATTGAGGGTGGTGCATAAATATCTCGTAGGGGTTGGGTCTCCCAACCCGTCCGATGCGCGCATAGCAGATCTGATAGAGGGCGAGGCAACCTCGCCCCTACGGTGGTCGCATACCCTAACGTTTGGAATAATGAACCACCCTCATTTAATTATACATTCTATTTGAAGCGCATCGCAAGAAAAAGCACAATACGTCCTGCCTGCTTTCCGATATTAAGGGAGGTCTGAAAATCGCGAGCACAGCTCGCTCCTACAGCGAAGAGACCTTAGGCAGAAAATCGAAATTATGGGACAATTGAATGGCTCTGATAGGCAGATGCTTTCCATTTGATTTCTCCGTGAAAATGCGGTAGAATATACTTCAAAGGAGATTTCTTGATGAAACTGTTATCCCGCCTACTGGTTTTTGTGATTGGCATCGGACTTTACACCGCTACAGCAGCACCCTCAAACACCATTGACACACCCCCTTGGCAGCCTGTCGGAAAATACATACATCCCGATATTCGAGAGAGTTCCGGCATCGTCGCGAGTCGGCAGTTTGAAGGTGTCTACTGGACCCTCAACGATTCTGGTAACCCGGCATCGCTTTACGCCACAAAATTGAATGGTGAATTGATCCAAGAAATCGCAGTAAAAGGTTCCAGAAACTTCGATTGGGAAGCACTCGGTATTGACGACAAAAATCAGCTTTGGATCGGCGAGATCGGTAATAACAGCAGATTGCGATTCGATCTGAAAGTGGTTGTCGTCGCGGAACCGAACCCTTTCACTGAGACTGAAGTGGAAGTCGGCGCGAGTTACCCGTATCGGTATCCGAACGAAAATGTGGATGCAGAAGGTCTCTTTATTGTTGAAGGTATCCCCTATATCGTCTCTAAGGAGCGGGAGCGTGCGGTGCTTTACCGGTTCCCCGCCCTGCAAGCCGATACAAAACAGGTATTAGAAAGGGTTGGCGAGTTTGCTGCGGCGAAGCTCGTGACGGGTGCAGGCGTGTCGGAAGACGGGACGCGGCTTGCTATTTGTACCTACGATGCGCTCTGGGTATATCACGGCGCGGTGAGTGATTTAGCGAAAATGATTCAAAGCACACCGTGGTCGTTACCGCACAGTTTCTATGGAGAAGCCGTCTGCTTTGATGGTTCCAATCTGGTCTTAACAAACGAGGCGCGAGACATCTACACGGTGCCACAGTTCTGGTATGAGAAGGAATGGACATTACCGCCAAAGAACACCCAATCGGCGACTGATTTATTGTCTCAGACAGTAGCACACGGCATAACGGTTCAGGCAGAAAGTTACCGAGCAGAAGGTATTGATATAGGCGGTAACCATGTCGCTTTCACGCCGGAAACTGTTGGAGAGATGGGATCCTTAACTGTCCCGATTGCGGCTCCTTACAGAGATGTCTATGAAATCCGTGCCGTTTTAACACGCGGTCAAGCGTACGCGCAGGTTCAATTATCCGCCAATGATACTGCTGTCGGAACACCTTACGATTGCTATTCTCCTGAACCGCTCGCTGGGACACTGGTTTCATTTGGGACTGCTCCTTTGAATGCTGGTGAAAATCAGATAATGCTCAGCATTGTCGGGAAGGCACCCGAAGCCACAGGTTCTAAAATTGGTATTGACTCCTTTCAGATGTTGCATGCTTCCCCGTTTGTCAAGCGTTACATGGTTTTAGGTCCGTTTCCGAAGACAGACGTTGGCACGATTGATGAATTGCTCCGTTCTGAAGATCAATTAGACTTGGAGAAAGCCTATACCGGTATTGAGGGTAAAGCCGTCCGCTGGCAGGAAGCGACTGCAAGGGGAAATGGTTATCTTGATTTGCGCAGAGACCTTTATCCTACCCCAATGACTGTCGGATACACGTTGGTGTATGTCTATGCCCCGAAAGCGACGGATTCTGTGATGTTAATCGGAAGCGATGACGAGTTCGCTGTTTGGTTAAACGGCACCGAAGTTCACCGGAAAAGTATCAACGCTGGCGCGACGGCAGACGCGGATGCGGTCTCGTGTCAACTGAAAGCGGGATGGAACACGGTTTTGTGTCAAAAGGTTGACAACGGATGGTCTTGGGGACTCTATTTGCGGTTCACGGATGCGGATAGGGTTCTGAGATATGCCACATATCCTGTAGAATAGCGCGCAACAATTCCTTGCCACAGTATCCTACATTCCTTAATTTTTTTAGTCCCCTCAAATTTTCCCACCTATAGAAAATCAGCCGACTTTGCTTGTACCCGTTTGCCTAATTTCAACGTTAAGAAATATAGCAAAATATGTCATTAAACTTGAAAAAACAGCAATGGGGTGTATCCGATGCAATTTAATTCTCTTAAACATAGCAGACAAAATTTGCTGCTGCGAATCACACAAAAGGTTATTTTAGTTGGCGTGATCTTGGCAGCGGTATCCCTTGGCGCCGGTGCTTCGAGCATAGCGCACCGCGATATTTTCGTCGGTGCGAGTGCCCGTGCCGTCGGTATGGGGAGTGCTTTTACGGCAGGTCCCTCCGCGAGCAACGGGTTTCTCTGGAACCCGTCTTCGTTAGGTTTTCTGGACGGCGTGGAAGTGAACATGGGTGGGATGCCTTTTCAGGGGAGTGCATCGAGCAGCGAACAAGCCTTCTCTGTCGCTGCGAACCCTAATACATTCGGTTTAACAAACAGAAACCTTGGGAATCTCTCTTTTGCGACGTGGTTCGATGGATGGAGTAACGACACGATTGAGTCCACCCAGATTGTGCTTTTGGGATACGGACTCGCGTTCGGACCGAGTGCCTCGGCAGGTGCAAACGTCCGCTATTATCAGAATAATACACCGATCCGAACGAATTTTTTGTGGAGTGTAGATTTGGGAATGCAGTTCGCGTACCCGTTGGAAAAATGGGGTGATTCGGTGACCGTCGGTTTCAACTTTTCTGAATTGAGCAACGGTATCCGAGAGGACGGTGTACTTCTTGAGAATCTGCCTTTAGCTGCACGTTTCGGTACAACGTACGAATTAGGCAAAAACACACTTTTCTCTGCTGACTTCGCTGTTCGAGGCGAGAACGATCTCACTTGGGGAGAACGGCTCCGACTTCATATCGGTGCGGAAAGTTGGCTCATCAATGGGCACCTCGGATTACGCGCGGGTTATACGGCTTTAACATCTTCTGGAAATCTTCGGGGTGGTGAACTGACGCGTGGGATTAGTTTCCGAAATACCGCAGGACAACTCGATTATGCGTATGTGAGTGGCCGCGAATTAGAGCAGGGTATCCATTGGATTTCTGCGACTTTACGTTGGGGTCGAGGTGCCATAAAATCGCCACCGACAGAAACGCCTCCCGTGGCTGCTAAAACCGAGGAGCCCGAAAAAACTGCCCCCATTTTAATGCCTACGACCCTCACACCGGAGGTTGTAAACCCTGAGACGGTTACGGTAGAACTACAGCTTTCAGCACCCGCTATTTCACCGAACAATGATGGTGTCGCTGATCATACGACAATTCAGTTTAATCTCCGAGAAGATGACAATTCACGTGCCATAAAGTGGCAGTTAAACATCCGTGATGAATATACCGAAAGTATCTGGAAAAAGTCCGGGACGGGTGTCCCCGCAGGGGGTGTTATTTGGGACGGTATCGCGAATACCGGTAGCCTGGTGCCTGATGGTCATTACGATGTGCAACTGCATCTCCTTGACGCACAAGGGAAAGCATATTTAAAAGACAGCGAGAAACTCGCTGTTGATCTTATCCCAGCGACATTAGAACTCTTTGGGAATACGCCGACGACGATTGGTGTGAAGACGCTGGACATGAGTCCACTCGCGCATTGGAAACTTGAGGTTTTCGATGCTCGGAATACACCCGTTGAACAGGTAGAAGGCGACGGCTCGCCGCCAACCGAGATTGCTTTAAGCAAGATTCCGGCGGAGTCCGCTGCTACTTATACCTGTAAATTGCATGTCCAAGACATCGCTGGCAATCGGAGCACACAAGAAACGAAACTACAACTCGGTACTGATAGCCAACCGACAGTCGCACCGACGGCAGGGATCACACCGACAGCTATACTGACGTTGATGGTTGGTTCTTTTGCGGAATCTCGTAATGCTGAAATGCTGGCAGAGAATTTGCGGTGGTTATATCCTGATGAGAAGGTGCAGATATATACGGCTGTCGTTGAGGCGAGAACGATGCATCGGGTGACGATTGGCGAGTTTAATGCGCGGGCAGAAGCATCGGATCTCACGCAGCACATTCAGGAGACACAAGGCGTTGAACCGGTGTTGATTACGGTTCAATAGCCGTCGGCAACTGGCTTTCAGCCGTCGGCTCGTGTTCTCGAATGGTTTCTAACCTCGCCTTTCTCCAACAACGGTAGGTGCGGTTTCCTAACCGCACCATAGGTGTCAATTTAGCGATTTTCCACGACATTTTTGTTCCAGTTCTCCGTAGATGCCGCCCCTACGGGGCTTAGGCGTGTGAGGTCCCGTTTTTCTACAGAGATACTGAAGAAATACCCAAGCAAATAAACCCTACGGGACTAAAGAAAGTTTTGAAGTCTTCAATGTCTCCGCGTAGAATCCGGTTCGGTTAGGAAACCGAACCTACCGAACTTGGGTAAAATTGAGATTACCAATTTAAATACTCGATCTTCATAAAACTGCACCTACTGGGTTGGGATATGTCACTTTATACCGAATAGAATTCTGATGCGTTTTCGTAAAAGAGACTGTTTTTTTCGGCATCCGAGGCATCTTCGACAGCCCATAGGAGTGCGTCTACCCACTCCTGATATGTCGCCGCCAAGGTACACACGGGCCAATCACTCCCGAACATGAGTCGCTCATAGCCGAATGCTTCTATCAGGTGTCGGATATACGGCTTGAGTTCCTCACGCGTCCAATTCTCGCTTGCGGTTGTCACGATCCCCGATACTTTGCAGTGGACGTTCTCAAAAGCGGCGAGTTCGCGGATATGCGATGCCCACGGTTCAAATTGTCCACCTTTTATGTCCGGTCCCCCGCAGTGATTAAGCGCGTGCCTGACATCTGGTGTCGCCTTGACTAACTCGATTGCCGCTGGCAGCTGCGTGCTGTTCGCACAGAGTTCAAATGAGAGATCAAACTTTGTCAGCAATTTCACGCCGTTAATCAGGTCAGGAGTGGCATAGAACTGCGGATCAGGGTGGTGCCACGCCATCCGACGCACGCCTACGACGCGTCCGAACCCTATGAGCTGCTCCAAGATAGCCTCAGCATTCGGTTTTTCCAACGGTGCTGCTGCTGCGATCGCGCCTATCATACCGTCTGTCTCTGCGATTTCTGTTAACCACTCGACCTCCTTGACGACATCCGTTTCAGCGGGGTCTCCCTCAACGTGGACGGATTTGATGACGTTGAGGTTCCCGACTGCTTCACGATAGTCTTCGGGTGTATACCGCTTTCCTAACAGATCAAAGCCTTCGAGCCACGGGTATTCCAAGTTTTCAGTATCCCAGAGGTGTTGGTGGGTATCAATTATTTTAAGCATCTATATTTCCTCATTTTTAGGGGTTAGGCACGTTTTGCCTCAAAGTATAGCACGGTATCGGAATAGCGTCAAATTCGGAGGTTTTCAGTTTCGGTTGTCAGTGCTGTCCTTTGTAAGCAAGCATTACCGAAAAATGATTTGAATTTTAGGCGAATATCTCGTATAATTTTTTTAACCTAAAAGATATTTAAGAAGAAAAATAAAAACAGAATTTGGAGGTATTTATCATGTTTTGGGCTTTATTTGATCCGCTCTATCTCATAATCCTTGCGCCGGGACTTGCACTGTCGTTATATGCGACATTTCGCACAAAATCGACATTCTCAAAATACTCAAAAGTCGGGTCGCGCAGTGGACTGACTGGCGCCGCAGCTGCCGAACTGATGCTTAAAAGACACGGTGTGAACGGTGTCCGGATTGAACGTTCAGGGGGATGGCTCAGGGACCACTACGATCCCTCTCAGAAGGCACTACGGTTGTCTGAGGATGTGTATTCGAGTCAGTCGCTCTCTGCTATAGGTGTCGCCTGCCATGAAGCGGGACACGCGATGCAGGATGCACAGGGTTACGGCATGTTAGGTTTGCGTACTGCGCTCGTTCCTGCGACGAATTTCAGTTCGACCTTTGCGTATATTTTGCTGATAGCGGGGGTTTTTCTCCAGTTCACAGGTTTGATATTCCTGGGCGTATGCCTATTTTCAGTGGGTGTCGTTTTTTCACTGATAACGCTTCCTGTTGAATGGGATGCCAGCAGACGTGCGAAAGTCGCAATGGACGAAGCGGGGATGCTCTCACCGGAAGAAAATCGACACGCGAGTAAGGTGCTGAACGCGGCGTTTTTGACGTATCTTGCTGCAGCAGTGACAAGCGTTCTTACACTGGTCTATTACCTGATACGGTTGGGAGTTTTGGGCGGCGATGAATAAAATCGGGTAGGTGGCGCGGCAGGGAACCCCCCTAACCCCCCTTATCAGGGGGGAATTTGGGGATCTGGCTGGTGATGGTGCTATTAGTAAAGGTTCAATTTTTGCTTTGGATATCAACACCGGGCCACTGATCGTCTTGCTCGGTAATATCGACGACGATACCGTCGGGGTCTTCCACTTTGAAAGCGACTGAAGGCAGTTCGTCCGAATTGGGATCATAAGGTGTGCTGCCATCTAAGCCTTCCCAAGTGATCTCAAAGCCGAGGTTTTCACACCGTTGTGCGGCTTCTCGTAAATTTGGGACCCGGACACCGATGTGGAGATAGTCTAACATTCCGCCGACGTGTTCGGGACGTTCGGGACCGCGGTGTTGAAATACCCGGAAATTGTGATAACCATCGGTGAGATCGTAGCAGCCGTTCATCGTTGAGAAGACGCGTAATCCGAGGGCATCGCGCCAGAAACGGATGCTCTTCTCCAAGTCGGTCGTGCGGACACCAATGTGTACGAGTGTTGTTGACATAAGAGATTTCCTTTTGTTGCGGCACACGGAGCGTGCCTACTTCTATAAACATGCCGCCCCTACGGGGCTAAAGAGTTTCTCTGACACAGTAAAAGGTAGTTGTCAGTTCCAGAAAGTCTATAATTATGTAAATTCTGTCCGAATGATATTCGTATAGTTGCCCTTTAAATCCAGACGGTTGGTTCGCGGTTCTCTGCGCGGTGCTCGTAGAGGACTTTGACATCATCGGGTAAATTATCAAATGTTTCACCCGGAATCGTGGCAGTATTAACACCGAAGAGTTCTAAATTTAGCCACCACGGTGCGTATCTGACGACGACTGCAGTGCGTTTACCGGCGCTCGGGTTTTCTGCGTTGGAGTGCCAAATTCGACTATCCATGATAAGGACACTGCCAGCACTGCCAATGGCTTGCATTTCACCGTCAAGTGGGTTTCGGTCGCCGATACCGTCCTCTTTGCCTCTGGGGTTGCGAAGGTCTACATGTGTCTTCGGCACAATCCAAGTGCCGCCGTTCTCGGTGGTAAACTCAGAGAGCATCCAGAGGGTCGTGATACCGATGACAGCACTTGGGAACGGTTGCGGTATGTGCCATTTTTGGTTCAGGTCGTAGGGGAAATCGGAGTGGTATGCACGCACTAATTCATAATGGGGGGGACGAATTTTATACTCGGTTTGTGAGATACGCACCTGGGATCCTAACACTTGACGGATAGTGGAGAGCAGTCGGTCATTCGCGAGGTGTGCGGCAAATTTTGGCATGAAACTGATAACATTTCGTTCCCATCTGCCGTGTGCTTTGCTGAATTCGTTATAGTCTGCTTCTGAGGTTTCGACCTCTTCACGGACCTCGTCAATCACATTTGCGGGTACAACGTTTTCTAAGACGCACCAGCCTTCCTCCCGCAATTGCGTAACATAAGGTTCGACCGTTTCTAATACATTGTCGGTTTCCATTGCAGCCTCCTTGCGTGTCATGAATCGCAATCGGTTTCTCGTTCGCGGTTATGGCGAACTGCAGTTTTAATAAGCGGTGCAAGACGCATCACCTTGCCGAGGGAGCCGTTGATGCCAATCTCGCGTGTGGTAATAGCACCCATGACATTAAGTTCGCCTGTCCAAAATTTGTAGGCGACATCGCCTGTCATAGCGAGTTCAACGTCTGGAGTCAGGTTATCACGGACACCGCGGATGATACTATATTCGCCATTTGCAGCAGTTAGCGTCATTGTACAATCTGGCGAGGTATAGTTAAACTGGACGCTCAACGTCAAGGATTTTAGTGCCTCTTGTGCTTCCGGTAACGTTGCAATTTCTGCAAACAGTTCACTGATATAACTATAGAGTTGTTCAGACGTTTCAAATATAACCATAGTTTGCGATATAGCATACCGTAAGAGCACCAATAAAGTCAAGTGACTTTTTAACAAAATTAGGACTTACGCATAACCGAGATATTCTCAATAGGAAAGATGGAAGAACGGAAGAATGGTGGAATATCCGCTACGCTTCCAATTTTTCTGCATTCCAAGCCTGCAAGCAAACGAACCGATCTTGCACGAGTTCTGAAAATTTTAGGAGTTGTAAAATGAAAAAATCAAATCCATTGGAAATTATCTCCAATGCATTAGGCGGTGAGCAAGGCTTGAGGCAGTTAAGAAATGTCTTTGGGATCCCCAGTTTCTGCTATAAGTCTCCTATAGGTTGGATAGACATCATTGCGGAGGAAAACCGTATTTTGCATGCTTCCTTTAGTGAAGAAGCACCTTCGTCTGGCCCTACCTTCCCTCCAACTCTCCCTGTTCTCGCCAGAACGATCAAATTGTTGGACACTTATTTTGCTGGAGGAGCCATCAATTTCGCTGAGATACCGGTACAAGTAGCATACGGTACGGAGTTCCAGCAACAAGTCTGGAAAGCAATTCAGCAAATTCCTTATGGAGAAGTACGGTCATATCAATGGATAGCCGACCAGATCGGGCGACCAAAATCGGCGCGTTCCATCGGAAATGCAGTTGGGGCAAATCCGGTATCAATTCTCATTCCGTGCCATCGTGTCATCAGAAGCAATGGTGCCCTTGGTGGGTATGGCGGTGGATTGGAACGGAAGCAACAATTGTTAGCACTTGAGGGGCACGCTATTGAAAAGTTTAAGTAAGGTGCTTTCTCCATAAGATCATTTCAACAGACCTCTGGGAGTTTTAAAATGACATCAGAAAAAAAATTAGGAAAATCCACCCAAGCCATCCATGCAGGCGAAAGAGTGACACCCGCCACGGAAAAAAGTGGGATACCGCTGCTACCGCCTATCTATCAGAACAGTACTTTCCGTTTTACGACAGCCGCGGAATTTGCGGAAGCCTTCCGAGACGAGGAGAGCGGTCATGTCTATACCCGTTGGGGGAACCCGACACAAGAGGTATTAGAGAAGAAACTTGCCGTGCTTGAGGCAGGCGAAGCGGCACTTGCGACGGCATCGGGGATGGGAGCGGTGAGTACCGCACTGCTTACCGCTTTAGCCGACGGTGGACACGTTGTCGCCATGGAAAACCTCTATTCCGCGACATTCCAAATCCTCAGTGAAGAACTCCCACGCTTCGGAATTGAGACGACATTCGTTGATGCCACGGACCCCTCAGAAATCGAACGTGCTATCAGACCTGATACGAAGGTACTCTATCTCGAAAGTCCAACGAACCCGCTCCTTAAACTGATAGATTTGCGGGCATCTGCCGAGATTGCAAAAGCGCACGGCGTGACCTCAATTATTGATAACACCTTCGCGACCCCGTGCGGGCAGCAACCGATTCCTCTCGGTATTGATGTTGTTGTCCACAGTATGACGAAATATTTGAGTGGGACCGGTGCGGTGATTGCGGGTGCAATTATCGGGCAGAAGGCATTCGTTACACGCGTCAAAGAAGGCGCACTGCGCAACTTCGGGGCAGTTATTAGTCCGTTTAACGCGTGGCTAACATTACAGGGAATCACGACGCTGCCGCTGCGATTTGCGCGACATTGCGAAAACGCGGTACAAGTGGCAGCGTTTCTCGAAGCACATCCGGCAGTGGCATGGGTGCGTTATCCCGGTTTGCCGAGTCATCCGCAACATGAACTCGCCAAACACCAGATGGAAGCGTTTGGAGGGATGATAACGCTGGAACTGAAAGGTGGACGCACCGCGGGTGAACACCTCGTCGATCGGCTTCAACGATGCGCGCTTGCGGTCAGTCTGGGAGACGTACGGACTTTAATCTGCCATCCGGCATCAACGACGCATTCACATGTTCCAGCAGAGATCCGTCAGCAGATCGGCATCACAGACGGTTTGGTGAGAATCTCCGTTGGCTTAGAGGACGTTGAAGATATTCTCGCCGATCTCGGACAGGCTTTAGAGTCCTGTGCTCCGTAGCGTTCGGATATAATTTTCGTTGATATTATTCGACTGATGCGTTGCCTCCCGATGCGGCTCTGGAAATTCCGTGAGCAGCTTCTGATATGCGGCTACTGCTAAATCCGTTTCACTATTGTCCTCATAAATTTTCCCGACCCAATATTGCGCCATCCGTCGGGTGTCATAATCGTAGGTAGCATTATCCGCCACTTTTTGAAACGCATCAACAGCCGTTGTTATATCCTTATTCGTAAGGGCGATTTGTGCGATGTAGACCTGTGAGTTGGCGGCATTTTCATTGCGTGGGAACAGTTCAATCCCCTTCTCAAGTTGGACGATGGCTTCGTCGTATTTCTCAAGCCTTGCATAAGCCCATCCCATGTAGAAATATGCGTCCTGACCGACTTTAGTATCTGGGTAGAGGTCAATGACCTTTTGGTAACCGTCGATCGCCTCCTGATATTTCCCCTCCGCAAGATATGCCTGCGGGATACCGAAACTCGCCAAGGGTGCGAGATCAGGGTCCCCCGAATCAACGACGTTTGTGAATTCGACGCGTGCGTTTTCGTACTCCTGCCTCTTGAGATAAATTTCGCCCGTAACATATAAAATCTGATAGAGTATTGGGCTGTCGCTGAACGGTTCTCGAAGTGTGTCAAAGTGCACGAGTGCGCTGTTCAATTCACCTTTCCCATAGTAGCACATCGCTGTATTAAACTGTGCTTGGTCTGACAGTTCACTGCCGGGGTATGTTGCTATTAATTGGTTGTAAAGTGCGATAGCGCGGTCGTAGTACGCGTCAAGGGATTCAAGTGTGCCGGTCTTTTTTAGATCCTCTGCGATCTTATAAGAAGCGAAAGCGATGGCGTACATCGAATCGTCCGCCCATTCACTGTCAGGGTAATTATTGATGAGCCGTCGGAAGAGTGCGAACGCCTCTTCATCGGTGCGTGGCAGGCGTGAGGCGAGTTGATAGATTGCGTCATCTGCCCACATACTATCAGGATAGTTCTCAAAGACCTCACGGTATGCAGCTCGGACTTCGCGCAAACGGTTTTTGTCGGGACTATCAAGTTCCACCGGTGGTTCATCGATTTGTTTTACTGCTGTCCACGCTTTGTCTGCGTTGTCGTAGTAGTGTTCGTAGCTGGTGTTGTTTCCGGTGATACGCCCCAGCCAAAACCCACCCGCGAGCGCGATTAGCACGCAGATTTCTGCGATTATGAACTTCTTCATGTTTTTTTCTCCTTGCCAAGTATTGATGCCAAGTATGGTAACAAGATTTTCAAAATATGTCAAGCACAATAGGTTTGTCTACAGAGGCAGTTAACCATCAACCGTAAGTGGTGTCAGAGTTAGAAACGGCTTCTACAAGCACACTTACAAAATCGGTGGCAACTTGTGTTCGTATAGCAAATTTCGTGCCGACTCTGAACAACACCGCGCGAATAAAACACTCAAAAAGTCCTGCACAAAATAGGGCAGATTGTAGTATTCAGTTGCACGAAATGGGGCAGATTTAACAAACGATTCGTGTTATAGGGCTGCTCGTTTCCGATTAATCCCTTGACAACATAAAGATAGTCTGGTACAATGGATAAAAGATAATACTTGCCTTTTGCTTACCAGAAAGGCATAAAATATTGATAAAATTGTGAACAATGATAACAGAATTTAATCAAGTTGCCTCATGGCAACGGCCTTTTCGATAAAGGATACATTAAAAAGAGAGGATTACTGTGCGTAAATTTTTGTTTCGCGTTTTTGCGTTAGTTTTAGCGACTTCATTAGTGACACCACTACTTGCCGACAATCACGAGGGTATCTTGGACAAAGTTAAAAACAGGGGAAAATTAGTCTGTGGCGTACACGGCGGTTTGCCGGGGTTCGGTTTCCTCGGTGAAGATGGTAAATGGAGCGGTTTTGATCCGGATTTCGGACGCGCAATCGCTGCTGCCGTTCTTGGGGATCCGAGCAAGGTTGAATTTGTGCCCTTAAATGCTGCCGAACGGTTTACCGCACTTCAAACCGGTGAAATAGACGTCTTAATCCGAAATACCACATGGACGCTTAGCCGAGACGCTGAGTTAAGTACTGACTTTGCACCACCGACATTTTATGATGGACAAGGCTTCATGCTGCCGAAATCTCTTAAAATAACATCTATTAAAGAGTTATCAGGGGCAAGCATCGGTGTCACCGCAGGTAGCACAACCGAGTTAAACCTTGCGGATACAATGCGGTCTTTAGGGCTTGAATTCAAGCCAGTTGTTTATGAGGATATTGACACCCTTTATAGTAGTTATGATGCGGGGCGTACCGATGTCGTCACAAGTGACAAATCTCAACTTGTTGCGCGGCGTAAGGACCTTAAAAACCCAGACGATCATATTATTCTCGATGCAACTATATCAAAAGAACCTTTAGGCCCTCTCACTATTCACGGCGATAATAAGTGGAATGATGTTGTAAGTTGGGTCGTTTATGCCACGTTCTTTGCCGAAGAGCACAATATTACGCAGAAGAATGTCAAGACCTTAAAAACCGATAATCCGGAAATCAAACGTTTTTTGGGTGAATCCGGTGAAATGGGAAAAAAACTTGGACTCCCTAATGACTGGGCAAAACAGATTATTATAGCCGTCGGGAACTATGGAGAAATCTTTGAGCGTAACCTCACCCCCCTCGGCTTGCCCCGTGGTGTTAATAAACCCTGGACGCAAGGTGGGTTGCTCTACGCAATACCGTTCCGTTAGGTTATATATTGTAAAATGTGTTGGGATCCATTTCCCAACACATCCTATAAGACATCCAAGGTGATGAAGTGCCAACGTTAATTTAGACCCAAAAAATCCGTAAAGTTAAGACAAGTTTTGTTTCTCAACCGGACCTACCAACTGACAACTTCCGCAGTCCAGATGAATAATACACATACGGTCATACCAGATAAAATCCCATTCTATCGAGACGTTCGGTTTCTGAAAGTATTTTTCCAGATACTTTTCCTTGTTGGTATCATTCTGTTAGCAGGATTCCTCTATTCAAATATGTTGAATGGACTCAGAAAACAGAATTTAGCACTTGATTTATCCTTTTTAGGAAGTGAAGCAGGATTTGGAATATCCGAAGGGATTGCGTACGATCCTTCAGAATCATATCTCAAAGCATTTTGGGTTGGTGTTGTCAACACAATAAAAGTAAGTATCATAGGGATAGTATTTGCGACGGTATTAGGTTTCATATTCGGAATTTCTCGGTTATCCAGCAATTGGTTAATCCGAAATATTGCTGCTGTCTACATAGAGATTTTTCGCAATATTCCGCTGCTCCTACAGATTGTGTTCTGGGCTGCGCTAACACGTGCGCTCCCTACGGTTCGCAACAGTATTATAATATCGGATAGCATAGTTTTAAACGTACGTGGCATATACCTTCCTTCATTTGAACCGGGTACTGGATTTTCCGCTTGGTTGTGGTACCTGCTTGTCGGCGTTATCTTAGCGATAAGTGTTGTTTTGGTTCTTGCAGTATTCCGGCATTTCGGACAGCTTAGTGAACCCCACCATATAGACCGTCCTTCCTTCATCTCTAATATAATCTTTGGTGCGAAGTGGGCTGCCGCGCCTACTTTTTTGATAGTCGCAATTGGTGGACTGTTTCTAACATCAGAAGCCCCATTTGTAGTAAGCCGACCTGTGCTTCAAGGGTTTAACTATGTCGGTGGGATGAACCTTACACCAGAGTTCTCTGCACTCTTAATTGGGCTCGCTGTCTATACAAGCGCGTTTATTGCAGAAGTTGTGAGAAGCGGTATACAAGCAGTGGTGAAAGGACAACGGGAAGCAGCCAGAGCCGTTGGCTTAAAAGAATCGCAGGTATTGCGATTAATTGTCATACCCCAAGCAATTCCAATTATTGTGCCACCGCTTACGAGTCAATATCTGAACCTTGCAAAAAACTCCAGCCTTGCCACTGCAATCGGTTTTCCGGAACTACTTCACATCGGACATACGATGATGAATCAGACGGGGCAATCAATTCCCATTTTCGGGATGGTTATGGTAAGTTATCTCATCATGAGTCTAACAACCTCCGCTTTCATGAATTGGTATAACCATAGAATCACTCGAATTGGTCGATCAAGGTAGCACTGAAAAGGAAGCAGAAAAGTGGAAAATATTGCAATTACACAAGAAGTCAAACCTCCAAATACATCAAAAGGCACAGTGAAATGGTTGCAGGATAACCTTTTTAACACATGGTATAATACCATTTTGACTTGTTTAGCACTTGTGTTTCTCTTCTTTGTCTTTAGGGGAGTTTTGACTTGGGTGTTTACGCAGGCAAACTGGAAAGTTATTCCTGCGAACTTGCAAATTTTGATGATCGGAGCTTATCCGATAGAACAGGCATGGCGGATCTGGATAGTCCTTTATACCTTGTTCGTCTTGTTAGGGCTGAGTGCGGGAGTATGGAAAGGGTTGGTTCTCCGCATTTCAACTGCTATTGCAATTTTTGGACTGATTTTACTCCTTATACCTTTGGATATCGTTAAAAATAGTGAAACTGAATCTGCTACGCTTGTATTTAACTTCAATATTATCTATCTCATTTTTTTCAAGCGGATATGGTTATTAGGTGGCTTAGCACTCTTTGTCGTCAGTTTCTTCCTCGGACGCGATAGGAATGAATTGAAGCGATGGGTCATTGGTGGATGGGTTCTCTCCTTTCCGTGGACGATGATAACGCTACACGGCTTTGGTGAAAATACCGTCTCTACAACAAATTGGGGAGGACTTCTCTTAACGTTGATTCTGGCAGCTGTCGGGATTGTCGCTTGCTTTCCACTCGGTGTGCTTTTGGCACTTGGTCGTCGAAGTCAATTGCCAGCAATTAAGTGGGTTTCCACAATATATATTGAGACGATTCGTGGTGTGCCGTTGATAACCATACTGTTCATGGGGAGTATAATATTTCCCATATTTATGCCGGGAGATTTTCAACTGGATAAAGTTATACGCGCAATGATTGCGTTGACCCTTTTCTCTGCTGCTTATATGGCAGAGAACGTACGTGGCGGACTCCAAGCCATACCGCAAGGGCAAGTTGAGGCAGCACAAGCGGTCGGACTTACTTACCCTAAAGCAATGCTATTTATCGTTCTTCCGCAAGCACTCCGTTCTGTTATTCCGGCGATAGTGGGACAATTCATTTCGCTATTTAAGGACACATCCCTGGTAACCATTGTTGGACTGCAGGATCTATTGGGAATAGGCCGAAGCATACTCGGAAACCCAACATGGCAAGGTCTTTATGTTGAATTATATCTATTTATTGCGGCTATCTATTTTGTTTTTTGTTATGCAATGTCTTATGTTAGCCAGAAGATTGAAGCAGACTTAGGTGTCGGGAAGCATTAGGAATTTGTAACATCAATCTGTCCCAATTTGTTATGATTGAAGAAGGAATAGAAAATGACTGAAAACGAAAATATCACAAACGATCCAATTATTGTATGTGAAGATGTTCACAAATGGTTTGATGATTTCCATGTCCTCAAAGGAATTACCACTACGTTCAAAAAAGGTGAAAGGGCGGTCATCTGCGGTCCATCAGGGTCAGGGAAATCCACCTTTATCCGAACCATCAATCGCCTTGAGGAACATCAACGCGGCACAATCATTGTTGATGGAATTGAGCTTAGCAATGATCTGCGTAATATCAATCTCATCCGTCAGGAAGTCGGAATGGTTTTCCAACAGTTCAATCTATTTCCTCATCTGACAAATATAAAAAATATAACCTTAGGTCCCATCCAAGTGCGGAAGATGTCAAAAAGTGCTGCGGAAGAAGCCGCTTTGGCTTTATTAGAGCGGATGGACATTGCTGATCAAGCGTATAAATATCCCGCAGAAATTTCGGGCGGACAACAGCAGCGCGTCGCAATTGCAAGGGCATTAGCGATGGAACCGAAAATTATGCTCTTTGATGAACCCACAAGTGCCCTTGACCCCGAAATGATCTCAGAGGTGTTAGATGTGATGCGTGAACTTGCACATTCCGGTATGACGATGCTGGTTGTTACGCATGAGATGGGATTTGCACGAGAAGTCGCTGATCGGATCATGTTCTTTGATGAGGGTGTGGTTATAGAGGAGGCAGCACCGGCAGATTTCTTTGATAACCCGCAGCACGAACGCACGAAACTTTTCATCTCACAGACACTGCAACATTAGAGTTTAGCCCAGGAGTCACAGTTGCGATATAGTTTTGAATGGCATATTGAGAAAGAAAAGCAAAACAAGCAAAGGCACAGGATCTCTTTTGTACAAGCAACAACTGTTTTTCAAGATCCAAATCAAATTACCACTTTTGATGAAGATCATAGTGATACCGAAGATCGTTGGATAACTTTAGGTTTCGACAGAAACGGTATTTTACTTGTTGTTATACACACTATTGATGAAACTAAACACTACATGAATATCCGTATCATTTCTGCTCGTAAAGCGACTCGAGCCGAAACTAAACAATATGAGGAATTTAACCAATGAAAGCAGAATATGATTTTTCAAAAGGAGAACGCGGTAAGTTCTATAGGAAAGATGCCGTTTTCCAACTTCCCATCTATCTGGAAAAAGATGTTGATGAGTTTATGCATCATCTCGCGGATACTAAAGGAAAGGACGTTGGAGAACTCGTTAATGAACTGCTCCGCCGCAATATCCAGTTGATTCAGGCTATCCAATAAGCAGATGGAGTATCGCCTCATGCGATTAGATAACAAAATAGCCATTGTCACAGGAGCAGGACGCGGTATCGGCAGAGCCGTAGCCCTTCGGTTTGCTGAAGAAGGAGCGAAAGTCGTCGTTGATGACGTGAATGATGCTATTGGCACTGAAACCGTTGCTGCGATTACTGATGCAGGCGGCGAGGCAACGTTCATCAACGCTGATGTCTCGAGTGCTATAGATGCTGAGAGGCTTATTACGGAGGCTGTTGATGCCTACAAGACGGTTGATATTTTGGTGAACAACGCTATCTGCTCCACAGCCGATGTGCTGAACAACAATTGGGAGGCGAATTTAGCGGTCGCGCTCCAAGGCACCAGCCACTGTTCTAATGCAGTTATTCCTATAATGCAGGAGGCTGGCGGCGGGAGTATTATTAATGTTGCTTCTGTCAATGGACTCATTGGGTTACAAGCGATCCATGCGTATTCTGCTGCGAAAGGCGGTGTTATTGCCTTGACCCGCTCAATGGCAGTCGCACACGGCAAGGACAACATCCGTATCAACTGTATCTGTCCCGGCACGATTCAGACGGAAGTCTGGGAGCCGATGATCGAACGGAATCCTCAAATTTTGGACGAAATCACGCCGTGGTATCCGTTAGGACGCATTGGACAACCTATTGACATCGCGAACGCTGCGCTTTTCCTCGCCTCCGATGAAGCCAGTTTTGCAACGGGTGCGGTCTTTGTCATTGATGGTGGGTTGACAGCAGGCAATCACCAGTTTCCGATTTAAAAGTAGTAGGCAAGCACCGCGTGCCGTCACAAATACAAACTACCGAAAAGTATAGGGAAAAATGAATATAAAAGAACCTACCCGAATCTCATCGTTGAGTGAGTTTGTTGAATGGGTAAACCAATTAGGTTCCGGAAATTATTTATTTCGGGGGGTGCCAAATGCAGAATACAAGATACAAGCGTCTGCTTATCGCCGTCCAAAGGAGGATGACAGAAGTTTTGAAAAATTTCTTCAAATCAACAGAGATTTAATTACAGATGCAGGACTTCGGGGACACGGCGAGAGAAACGGACGGGAACTTGGAGATTTGGAAATACTTGCTCAACTTCAGCATTTTGGGGCAGCTACATGTCTAATTGATTTTACCCGTAATGCACAAGTTGCTCTCTATTTCGCCTGTGAGAAAGACCCCAAGTGGGAAAAGAGACCGCAAGATTCCGAAAATCCACCAGATGGTAAAGTCTATGTTGTACGTAATGATCCGTTTCAGTTTAAAAAAGTTACACCAGACTTACTGAAAGAAAAGATTAATTATTTTTTTCCACGTTTTCAACCCTATGGAAGCGATCGTCAACTGTATCGTTGGGAACCCGGATACCATATTAACCGTGTTATTGCCCAGCAATCCATCTTCATTTTTGGAGACTACGAATTTGATGAGAATCATGCCTGCATCGTTGAAGAAAGCTGCAAGGCAGATATCCTAACCGAGTTAGAACGGGTATCGGGTATTACGCCAGCGACATTGTTCCCTGACTTTGACGGTTTTGCCCGCTTACATCGTGAGGGAAAACCATACACAGCCCCCAGTGCTTCAGACTATTTTAACCTCGCTATGCAAGCGTCTGGAGAGGTAGCCCTCGAAAATTTTGACAAAGCTATTGAATTAGATCCGCAAGCTTCAGACTATTACGAGTGGCGGGGATACGCGAAACGGGCATTGGGGCGTAACGATGACGCTATTGATGACTTTAACAAGATGGTCGAGATAGATGGCAGTCCGTACGCTTATGAAGTGCGAGGAAAAGCATTTTTAAGATTAAAGCGATACCAACAAGCTATCGCCGACTTTAGTAAGATGATTGAACTAACCCCTGATATTCCGTTTGGTTATATCCGGCGAGGAAAGGCAAAATGTGAATTAAGGAAGCACCAAGAGGCTATAGCCGACTTTGACACAGCTCTCCAGATAGACCCGAACGATGTTTACACTTATCAGTTGCGAGGACGGACAAAGGAACAATTAGGGAATCTGGAGGGTGCTAAAGAGGATTTTCAAAAAGCGTTAACACTTGAACATCAAAGTCGTAGGGCAACGCGCGTAGCTCAAATTAAGTTTGACCTTCAGCGAATCGAAAGACGCATCGCAGAAAGGAATTCATGAACAAATTTTATTTTGGCAATAACTTACAGATTCTTCGGAAGATGAATAATACCGCTATTATTTCTTGCACTCATACAGAAAGGACAGGATCCTATGGAAAAAGAAAAATTTGACAAAAAACTGATTAAACTGCTTGAATCCAACTGCGACTTTGTTGATGAAGCGGGAGAACTCCTCCGCGCCAACGTTAGAGAACGCGCATGGAAACTTGACCACGACCTTATCAAATTGCTGCTGACCGACAAAGATATTGAGGCAAAATTTTTTAAGGAAATTGAGGGACGTTGGCTCTTCGACAATAACACCTTCGTTGACTATATCACCGACAAAAACTTCTTTGCCGACTCCTATACCAAATTCCGTAACAAAATCGGATTGAACATTGACGGAAAATTTCTCGCTGAACGCGGCGAAGTGGCACTTGTCTGGCCATACAAAGATTGTGTTCTGGAAGGCGGACAAACACGTGAAAAAAAACAAAAAAAGAAACGTAAAGAAATTTTTTTTAATGAAATCCTTGCACCAGACGAAATTAACCGGATGTTCGATCCGAAAGTTCTTACAAACTGGAAGCACCACACTCCTGGAGGACATCGACAAATAGGAGGGGGGGGGTAATACATGATAAGTCATTTAGTGAAATTAGAGAGCTTAAGCGGGACGAGAAGGGTGTCATTCGCGAGAATCTCATCATCAAGGGCAATAACCTCATTGCACTCCACACCCTCAAAGAACAATTCCGCGGCAAGGTCAAACTGATTTACATTGACCCGCCTTATAACACTGGTGGGGAAGCAAATATTTTTACCTATAACAACGCTTTCAATCATTCCAGTTGGCTCACCTTCATGAAAAACAGGTTAGATGTAGCAAAGCAATTCTTGACAGATGATGGGTTTATTGCAATTTCCATTGATAACTATGAACTCTTATACTTGGGAACTTTGGCAGACGAGATTTTTGGAAGAGAAAACCGCATTTCGGTTCTGACCATCGTTCATCATCCGGCAGGCAAGACGAACAACAATTTTTTCGCGACGACTAACGAATTCATGGTGGTTTACGCCAAAAATAGAGAACTCGCAAAGATAAATTTTTTTCAGATGTCCGAAAAAACAGAAAAAACTTACAATCTTGCTGATGAAATTTCAAAATACAAGCTAGAAAATTTGATGCGAAAGGGTGAAACGAGGAACGCGCGCAGAGAAGATAGACCCAAACAATTTTATCCGATTTATGTCTCCAAAGACTTAAAGCAGATTTCTTTGACAAAGGAGGAAAATTATTTTGAAGTTCTTCCAAAAGAAAATGGTATAGAATGGGTTTGGTCAAATTCCCCTTCAACTTTCCAAAAGAAAATAGATAACAACGAAATTGTAGCTAAAAAGCATAAAGATGGGCACATTCAAATCTTTTTTAAGCGGAGAATAACTGATTACGAAGGCGAGCGTCCGAAAACGACTTGGATCGATAAAAGGTATAATGCGACAGAACATGGCACAAAACTTTTGGAAAAAATTCTCGGTAAGAAATCTTTTTCATATCCAAAATCATTGCATACAATCGTGGATATTGTGAAAATCACGACGGATCCTGGAGACATTATCCTTGATTTCTTCGCTGGTTCAGGCACAACAGGACATGCGGTATTAGAACTTAACAAACAAGATAGCGGAACACGTCAGTTTATTCTTGTTGAGCAATTAGAAGAGCATATAACAGTTTGCAAGGAACGACTTGAGCAAGTTATTGCGAAAGATGGACTCATGGGAAGGAATTTCCTTTCCTGTGAATTGATGCCTTACAACGAAGTTTTCAGGGAGCGCCTCCAATCAGCAAAGTCAAGCGCGGAGCTTTTGAACATCTGGTGCGATATGTCAAAAGATTCCGTTCTGAATTGGTATGTCAAACCTCACAAACCGGAGGAGGCAAAAGAACATTTTATCGCTATTAATGACGTTGAGAAACAGAAGAAATTGTTAGTGGATATGCTGGATAAGAACCAATTGTATGTCCATCTCTCTGAAATAGAGGATGAGACGTTTAATGTGAGTGAGGAAGATAAGACGTTAAATCGGGCGTTCTATGCGAATTAAATGCTGTACTGTAATTTCCAGATGTACAATAAATCGCACTACTATAAGCAATTCCGTTTGTAGTAGGGAAACCATTCATTGCCCATCAATTACCGAATTATTTTCTCAAACCTCATACAGTTTGTGCTACAACTATCACACGCAAAATGCTTAATTTGAATTCACGTTAAATAGTGATATTAGAAGGAATAGTGAAATGACCGAGGAAGGAAAACAGGAACTAACACAGTTACTACAAGAAGCATTGGCGAATTTGGAAATACGACCTTATGGCGGATTCGGTGGGTTATCTATAACTCCAGATGAATATAAACGGCATTTACAACGAGCTTGGTCATCTTATTCAAAAAATTCGCTATGGATTGTGCAACACTTTACAGTTGATATTAGTGGGGAGATAAGATCAAAGATTCTTGAATTCATAAAGGTGGAACTGGATCCGTTTATCTATGAAGACAAAATCCTCTCCACGTCCATTTTTGTATCCAATCGTGATGTGGGAGGAATTGCGTACAAAAGCAGTCAAACAGACGGTGACCATCTAAGTAGTTTTTTACAGCAACTTTTGAAAATTTCCATTTTTCGGGGAATTGAAAGAGCAGCATCTGATTTTGAAAAATGCACCAAAGAAATAGAGGGTTCTTTTCAATCCGTAGTTTTACTTACAGGAATAACGTCAGAGGCAGAAATTCAAGTTTTTGATGGAATCCGTCTTATCCCGCTTTCAAATTCAACTGAGGACCTCCCACGTTGTTGGGGAGGGCTTCCCAATCCTAATCAAGATTTCTTTAGAAAAATGTTGCTTGTTATTGACTATTCTATATACCCGATATTTCACAACCCTTTCTTACCTGCAACAACAGAGGACAAATGGGAAGATAAATGGGATATGCAAAAAGAGCGATTTCGGTTTGAGGTGAAAAATAGAGAATTTTCAAATTTTAACGAGGCCGATTTTCACGAAACATTCTGCCAGGCACTGTCTTTAGCTTGCAATTCGGCAGTTCAGATTGATACGGTTTGGAATTATATAGCGGAAGACGAACTTTTTAATATCAGTGGCAATCGCTCATCTACTTCACCTAAAGGTCCATCGTCTGCAGGGTCTATGAAGATAGAAAAGGCTGAAATAGACGAAGCCAAACGTCTATACAAAAAATTGGGCAACCCAAACTCAAACGTTGCCGAAAAATTACAGATATCTATTGATAGATGGATAAAGTCCAAAACATCCAAAGCCCCCGAAGATAAAATAATTGATTTAGCAATAGCTTTTGAATCCCTCTACCTATCGAATATACCTGAATCAACCGAATTATCCTTTCGCCTTCGCCTTTATGCTGCTTGGTACTTAAAGAAAAAAACGAAGGATCGGAAGGACTTAATGAAAATTTTTAATAGGTTATACGATTGGCGTTCCGCTGTTGTCCATAATGGGAAATTACCCGAGAAAAAAATTAGTAGAACGAAGAAAAGACCTTATACTCAAGAAGAGATATCGGAATTAATCACACAAGCACAAGATTTATGTCAAGAATCAATAATAAATGTTCTGGAAGATGGCGAATTTCCCGATTGGAACAGTTTAATACTCGGTGAAGAGTCTTTGTAGCGCAAAATTTTAGTTTGCGTGCTACAACTCACTTTACAGGAAATGTATAATGTCTGAACAATTTCTATATAAACAACTTGATACACTCTCCGATTTTGGAATGCTGAAAAAAGAAATACCCGATAGCATTACGCAAAATTTGAGTCCTACTTATGAACTTCGTCCCTATCAAGTGGAGGCATTTGCAAGGTTTATTCACTGCTTAAACAACGATTTTCCGAGCAAGCGAAAGCCTTTGCACCTGCTGTTCAATATGGCAACCGGTAGCGGTAAGACGCTTATTATGGCGGGCTTAATTCTCTATCTCTATAAACAGGGATATCGTAACTTCCTCTTTTTTGTCAACGCCGACAACATCATTGAGAAAACAAAAGACAATTTCCTCAACTCAGGATCTTCAAAATACCTTTTCAACAAAAATATCTATTTCAAAAACGACCAGATTAAGGTGACAGAAGTAGAAAATTTTGAAGCAGTCAACGAGAACGACATCAACGTCCGATTCACCACAATTCAGAAGTTACACAGCGACCTGACAACAGAAAAAGAGAATGCCTTAACCTTTGACGATTTCAAGAAAAAGAAAATCGTTCTCTTGTCTGATGAAGCGCACCATAGCAATGTCTCTACCAAAAAAGCACAACAGATAGAATTGGACCTAACAGGAGAAAAGCCGAATCCAGAGGAAAAACCGACATGGGAAAACACCGTTGAAAAGATATGTAATGCAAACAATGACAACCTGTTGCTGGAATTCACCGCCACTTTCGATGACAAAACGCCCGCAATAGTAGAGAAGTATCGGAATAAGGTCATCTACCGCTATGATTTAGTAAAATTTCGGAATGATAAATACTCGAAAGATATTGAAATTGTGAGGTCGGATTTCAGTCTGCAGGACCGCATCTTGCAGGCAATCATTCTCAATTATTACAAACAGTCTGTTGCAACAAAATACAAGATTCAACTGAAACCTGTAATTCTCTTCAAAGGAAAAACAATCCCGGACTCCGAAAAGAACAAAGCAGACTTTCATCGATTTATTGATAGTCTCACCAGAAACGATATTGACAGAATTCGGAGATCTGAAGTTCCGATTATTAAACAGGCGTTTCGCTTTTTTGATAACCATAAAACCAATTCCGAGGATTTGGCACGCTATCTAAAAACAGATTTCCAAGAAAAATACTGCCTTGCTGTCAATTCCAAAGTCGAAAGAGAGAAGTATCAGGTGGAGGTAAACAGGCTTGAAGAAGAGAACAACCCTATCCGTGCTATTTTTGCTGTGCAGATGCTTAGTGAAGGGTGGGATGTGCTAAACCTGTTCGACATCGTTCGCTGTTATGATACCGGCAGTACAGGACATAACAAAATTGGAAAAGCGACCATCGCCGAGGCACAACTTATTGGGCGTGGTGCTCGTTATTTTCCTTTTAGCCTGCCTCCGGAACACGAGGATAAATATATACGCAAATTTGACGAAGACCTCGAGCATGAACTCCGCATCTTAGAAGAATTTCATTACCACAGCATCAACGATTTGCCCTATATCACTGAGATCAAAAAAGCATTGGTTGAGAGAGGTTTGATGGACGAACAGACCGTGACTCGCAAGTTAAAACTGAAAAACGAATTCAAAGAAACCGATTTATACAAATACGGCGTTATATGGGTAAACAAACAGGTCTCAAGAGACTATCAACAGGTCAAATCTTTTGAAGATTTAGCATCCTTAAGTGTTAAAAAGAAATGGCATGAACATACTGTCTATGAAGGGTCTGGAGGCGTAACGGGTATGACAGAGAGTGACCAAACCTATACCACACGGAGCAAAAACAGCCAAGACATACCGTTAACGGATATAGAAAAGAATATCGTCCAAACAGCCATTGCGCGGAACCCGTTTTTTCGGTTTGCATCACTCAAACAGTATTTTCCACAGTTGAAATCAATGAGCGAATTTAGAAATTCGGACAGCTTTTTAGGTGGTTTGAAAATCACTTTCAAAGGCAATTTCTCTCAATGGGAAGACGAGGCTTCGGAGAAACTCAGAGCATGTTGCGATCTTTTAGAAAAGATTGAAACTGAACTTCGCAAAAAAATTACCGAGCACGAAGGGACAAAACACTTTTATAGGGAACAAATCCGTGATGTTTTCAAAGCGAAAATTCTGAAACTCAATGCTAAGGGGCCACGCGCTGATGAAAATCACGATGCTGAGCGTATCGCGAAAGCCGAAGAATGGTTCGCTTTTAATGGTCTCTACGGCACCAGCGAAGAAAAAGCATTCGTGCAATTTCTACAGACGCAGCTTGAGGAACTACAGAAAACTTACGATGGCGTTTATCTCATCCGTAATGAGAGACATTTTTATATTTATAATTTCTTTGACGGTAAAGGCTTTCAACCCGACTTCGTCCTCTTTCTGGGTAAAGAAAACGGCGAAACACTAAGTTACCAACTTTTTATTGAACCCAAAGGTGAACATATTGAAGACTTTGATCGATGGAAAGAAAGCTTTCTGAAAGAGATTGATACCGAACGCAAAAGTGAACTCATAATAGAGGATAAAAACTATCGCATTATCGGGTTGCCGTTTTATCAGGAGAAAAATCAAAATGAATTTTGTGAGGCATTTGATGAAGCATTACAATTATGAACACCAGAAATCCAGTTATGAGGCAGCCATCCACAACCCACTCATTGCAGGGACAGCACGTGCGCTGCTGGATACCCCTGAAGTTCGGCTCTGGCACGATCAGATTATCTCGAAACCCCCGCACGATAACGGGCATTTCGGGTACCATCACGATTTTTTCTTTTAGCCCCTGAGTCCGCCGAATATTGTCAGCTGCTGGCTTGCTTTAGATAGTGTCAATTCATATCATCTGTGTCATCCGCGATAATCCGCGAAATCTGTGTAATCCGTGATAATCCGCGATTCAGATAGGTCCGCAAAAATTGAAATTGACAAGCGAGCGTAAACATGGTATGATTTAACATCGGAGAATCCGTTTTGTGGAGAACAGCGTTTGAACACACAAGAAACCGAACTTAACAGGATTTTGGAGATAATCGGCAGGATAGCAGAAGTGACCGCTGATGGCGACTTCATCTACCGCGGTGAACCTCAACACTATGAGAAAGTATCCTCAAGTTTGTGGCGTGAATGCCAGGATGTACTGGGAACGGAGGAATTTGATATAGAAGCGATCCAAAAGCGCATGCTCGAAGCCTCTAAAGACTATACCCACGAAGAAGACGATTTTGAAATCCTCACAGAACTCCAACACTACGGTGGCCATACCAATCTTATAGATTTCACAACTGATAGCCACATAGCCCTCTTCTTCGCGTGTGATGGGTCTCCTGACAAATCCGGTAGAATTATTTTGTTTCAAAGAACTGAAGAGATAAATGAAGAATATAAAATGAAGAAACCGCAGCATCCGAGAAATCGTGTCATCGCACAGAAAAGTATTTTCGTTCAACCACCCAAAGGTTTTCTTGATTCAAAAAAATATGCGGTTATTGATATTCCGCAATCGCTTAAAGAACCGATGTTAGACCATCTGCAAAAACAACACGGTATTTCAACACAAGCCGTTTACAACGATCTCCATGGGTTTATTAGAAACCAGAGCATCCACCAGAAAACATACATAGAAGGTTTCAGAGTCGGAACGCAGCCGAAGGAGGATGTCTTCCAAATCGCTCCATCTCAACCGAGCAACAAAAAGGAGATGTAAAACATGCAGGCACAAACAAATCGGGCATCTTACGAAATTGACATCCAGCACTATAATAAAGCAATTAAAGAGTTACCCACTTTTGCTCAAGCATATAACTATCGTGGTGTTGCTTACGGCAATATAGGTGAAATTGACCGCGCCATTGAAGACTTTAACAAAGCGATAAGACTCAAGGACAACTATGCCGAAGCATACAGCAATCGCGGTGGTGCCTACCGTATCAAAGGCGACTATGACCGCGCCATCAAAGATTGTAACACAGCAATAAGATTTGACCCGAATTTGCCAGAAGCATATAACAACCGTGGGATAATTTATAAACTCAAAGATGAAACAGGCCGCGCTATTCAAGACTATAACATGGCTATAGAACTTGATCCAAGCTTTGCTTATGCCTATTACAATCGCGGTATTGTCTACCACGAAAAAGACGATTTCGATCTTGCTATCAAAAACTATACGAAGGCAATAGAACTGAGACCGGACCTTGTCCATCCGTATAACAACCGCGGTAACGCTTACGCCCAAAAAGGCAAATATGAACTTGCTATCAAAGACTATGACAAGGCAATACAACTTAACCCTGATTTGATAGAGGCGTATTACAATCGCGGTATCGCGTTTTTACACCTTCAAGAATGGAAAAAAGCCAGAGAAAATCTTACGACTGCCAAAGACAAGCAGGAAAATATCATCATTGAACAGTTTCGCAAAGAATACGAAAGCGTTTCTGACTTTGAACAAAAACACAAGGTCAAACTACCAGAAGACATCGCCGCCCTTCTAACTCCCCCGCAGGCATAGCAGCAAAACAAAAACCGTCCACTTAGCAGATAACTTGATGTTAGAGAGCGTCAATCCGCGTCATCCTCAATCCTGAATAAATTTGACTTTCTACATTATATATGTTATTATACATAAATAAGTTATCATATACAATGTAGCAGCATTTGAAAACCGAAGCAACTTTGCCTACAAGATGAATTGTACACCAACAAAATTAACAAACGTTAACCGATAGAATTCGCATTTCATGAACAACTTGAAAATAGATCGAATCCATCAAGTGCCACAAAGCCAATCAAACACTACACTTATGGCACTTTCAAAAGAGATAGACAAAAATTAAAATTGCCCAATTGTTCACGAAAATTTCAGAAACATAGAACTCAAAAACGTCATCAGCCCATGTTCTGAGTGTGTCTGATCTGTGTACAAAGGACAAAAAAGAATCGTGAACAATTTCGTGAACATTTGTGAACATTCTGGCAAAAAAATCATCGTACACAGAATCTATTGCGCTCATAAACCCACGCCTTGAAGGGGTTCACGACCCCTGTATACTGCGAACACAAAAATTGAACAAATCGCGAATGTTCATGAAAATCCGTGCCATGTTCACGAAATGTTCATAATTTACGTCCGAAAAACCCATTATCCACGAAATGAGAAAAAATTAACAACCAGTTAACACGGTTTCTAACCCGACGTAGTCGCTTGTAATGCTATAATTTCATAGTTTTCATAGTAAACCCAAAAAAACATAAATTCCGATATATGCCATAAACCTCCACCTTAACTGGGTTCAGACGAAATTTTTATTGATTATTTTTTCATAGTACTATGAAATTGAGGATGTCTTCCAAATTGCTCCATCTCAACCGAGCAACAAAACGGAGATGTAAAACATGCAGGCACAAACAAATCGGGCACCTTACGAAATTGACAGCCAGCACTATAATAATCCGCGATTCTGACAAACACACAAACAACATATCACCACTCGACCTCCTTCTCAATCCATATCATCCGTGTCCCCCGCAATTCAGATTTGTCTGTAAAATTGAGATTGATAAACAAGCCTATCCATGCTATGATTTAACATAAGAGGAACTTTGCCTTTTGCAGGAAGCAGCGGCGGAATAAATTGTCTGAATCAATGGAGAAATACGATGGTAACACAAGAACAGATTGATTTTTTTCAGGAAAATGGGTATGTCAAGTTTGGTAGGGTTTTAGATAGCGACGGTGTTGAAGCCATGCGTGCAGGGTTAGATACTGTTATTGAACTCGAACTCACCGAAGGCGACGATTCTTCACCGGAGTTTAAGTATGGACATGACCGGCACGGAGACAAACTCAACCGAGGTAGCGGTCACCCGCGTGCGATTCATCAATACGTGAATATGTGGAAGCGGGAGCCGCATTATGAGGCTGCTATTCATCACCCCCTCATCGCAGGGACAGCACGTGCGCTGCTGGATACCCCTGAAGTCCGTCTCTGGCACGATCAGATTATCTCCAAACCGCCGCACGATAACGGGCATTTCGGGTACCATCACGATTTCTTCTTTTGGCCCCTGAGTCCACCGAACATCGTCAGCTGCTGGCTCGCGCTTGATGATGCGACAGTCGATAGCGGTTGCATGCACGTTATGCCGAAAAGCCATAAGGATGAACGGTTTTCTGTTGCAGCAAGAGCAGCATTCAATGCGGAATCCGCAAAAGCGAGCGAAGAAGGGAGTGAACCACCGCCGAATCCGTGGACAGAGAGACGGGACCTGGACATCAGCCACGGTATCCCAGTAGAGTTGAAAGCAGGCGAGTGTATGTTTCATCACTGCCTGAACTGGCACGGCACGCCGCCGAATATTACCGACCATCAACGTAGAGCATTCGTGATGATTTTCATGGCGCAGGATGTCTGCTATAACAACGCGCAAGCACCGGGGCATATCCTTGTTTCAACCATTGAGGTTGAGGACGGTGAGCGGCTTGTCGGTGATGGGTTCCCGGTAGCCTAACGCTGTATGGAATCGGGGTTACAAACCCCTCGGACAGCAGAGATTAAAAATCAGGTTTAGTAACATGAAGGATTCAACGTTTATTACAAGGGTTGTTTTAAAAAACTATAAGAGCATTGCTGCGTGTGATGTGCAGTTGCAACCGTTGACGTTCCTTGTAGGTCGTAATGGATCGGGCAAGAGCAATTTTCTGGATGCGCTGCGATTCGTTGCCGATGCGTTGAATTCATCACTTGACCATGCGGTACGCGATCGTGGTGGTATCAATGATGTTTGTCGTCGTTCTCGCGGGCATCCGAACCATTTTAGTATTCGCCTTGAATTCGCATTGCCTGAAGGTTTTACGGGGCACTATGCTCTCCAAATTAGGAAGCGTCCACCAGGCGGTTACGAGGTTCAGACTGAAGAGTGTAGCGTTGAAAACAAGTCGCGCCTCACGTCAGAAGCATGCTTCCGTGTTGAAAGTGGTACTGTAACCGACACGAGTGTAGAGGTCGCACCTGCTGCTGCTATAGACCGCCTCTACTTGGTAAACGCGTCTGGATTGCCCGAATTTCGACCTGTTTATGATGCCTTGTCTCAGATGGGATTTTACAACTTCAATCCCGATAGAATTCGAGATCTCCAAGACCCGGATCATAGAGATGTGCTTCTTCGTGATGGAAGTAACCTTACAAGTGTTTTCAAACAGTTATCACCCACTGTGAAGCAAGATATTGAGGAGTATTTAGCAATTATTGTCCCTGGTGTTCGTGGCGTAGAAATTGAAAAGCTTGGGAGCAAGGAGACGTTAGCGTTCAGACAGAATGTAGTAGGTGACAAACATCCTTGGCGATTTCTGGCAAACAATATGTCTGATGGCACTCTCCGCTTGTTGGGAATTCTGGTAGCACTGTTTCAGGGGAATCACGGCACTCAAAAGCGCGTGTCACTTGTGGGAATTGAAGAACCAGAAACCGCGATGTACCCTGCAATAGTGGGAGCGTTACTTGATGAATTTCGGCACGCTGCCCACAAAGCACAAGTTATCATCACTACCCACAGTCCAGACCTGCTTGAGGATAAACACTTGGATGTGGATTCAATTCTCGCTGTTGAAGCACATGATGGAAATACGGTAATCGCTCCAGTGGATGACGTAAGTAAATCAGTGGTACACGATAAACTATTTACAATAGGAGAGCTCTTAAGTCGAGATCAATTGCAACCTGATCCGGCATCTGTTGTTTCTGCTAAAAAGGCGAAACAACTCTGTTTGTTCAATTTCGAGAAAAGGAATTCTAATCGAACGAAAAATAAAGAAAAGCACTAATGACAGTCAAAATTGGTTGCATTGTTGAAGGGCAGGGCGATGTCGCAGCTGTACCACTTTTGATTCGACGCATCGCAGCGGAACTTTATCCAGAATTGGCAACCAGCATTTGCAGCACTTTTTGATTTTGAACAGGCGCGTCAAACCGATTCGTTTGACAAATGCTATCGCGACATTGTGCGTCTTCTCGGTGAATTGCGAGATGAAACTGAGGTATAGATGTCAGTAAGGAAATTTGTTTGAAGCAACAGGTCCGCTTTCCTAAGCATTAACAACTGACAACTCTCACTACGAGGCAAACTGATAACTATTTCATGGAGGAATAATATGGAACAAAAACCTAATGTCATTTTTGTTTTGACGGATGATCAGGGACCTTGGGCTGCGGGGTGCTGCGGCAACGACGAAGTACGTACCCCTTATCTCGATCAGATGGCTTCAGAAGGCACCCGTTTCTCGAATTTCTTCTGCACAAGTCCTGTCTGCTCACCCGCACGTGCAAGTCTGATGACGGGACGTATCCCGTCAGCACACGGTGTTCACGACTGGATTCGCGACGGAAATATGCCGCCAGACCCCGCCCGATACCTTGAAGGGTTGACGTGTTATACGGATGTCTTAGCGGACAATAACTACACCGTCGGGATTAGCGGTAAGTGGCACCTTGGTGATAGTTTGACCCCTCAACACGGGTTCAGTCACTGGTTTACTTTGCTCACCGGCGGCAGCAAGTATAACGATGCGGATATGATTCGAGATGGACAGGTCGAGATGCAACCCGGCTATCTTACCGACGTAATTACTGATGACGCATTGAATTTCATCTCAGCGAACAGAGAGGGACCGTTCTATCTTAGCGTCAATTATAACGCACCGCATACGCCGTTTACAGGACACCCACAAGACATCGTTGACTCTTATGACGATTGTCCGTTCAAGACGTGTCCACAAGAGGCGTTGCATCCGTGGGCTGTGCAGGGTGCAGCGGCTCACATGGGCAACCGTGAATCGTTGAAGGGTTATTTCGCAGCGATAACAGCACTCGATTTAAATGTCGGGCGGATACTGGATCGGCTTGCCGAATTAGGTATCCGTGAAAATACACTGGTTGTCTTCAGCAGTGATAATGGCTACTCGTGTGGACATCACGGATTTTGGCATAAAGGCAACGGCACGTTCCCGCTGAATATGTATGAAAATTCGGTTAAGGTTCCGTTCATTGTCAGCCACCCCGGTAGCATTCCAGAGGGACGCGTCAGTGAGGCGATGGTGAGTCAGTACGATTTCATGCCGACACTCCTCGATTATCTCGGTTTACCCGACCCGAACGACGATATGTCGCCCGGTAGGAGTTTTGTCCCTGCACTTTCTGGAGAGACGAACGATGCGAAAGATGAAATTGTCGTTTACGATGAGTACGGTCCCGTCCGTATGATTCGGACACAGGAGTGGAAATATGTGCATCGGTATCCTTACGGTCCGCATGAACTGTACGATTTGGTGAACGATCCGGGTGAACGGAAGAACCTGATAGATGACAAGTCTCAGCATGCGCGTATCGGTGACATGCGTCAACAGATGGGTGCCTGGTTTGAACGGTACGTCCTACCGGAATTAGATGGTGCGAGATGCTCTGTTACGGGTGGCGGACAAGCCGCAAAGATTGAGGAAGGACAATGTGGAGAAGGAGCGTTCCATCCGCGGTATGCGCCACCTCGCCGGAATGTGTAGCGTCTGACTACTACTACATCTTTTCGCACAACGCTTTCGCTAATGCGTACCCAGCTAAAACGATGGCTTTAAATTCTTTGACATAAGCACAAAATTGGTGTATGCTATACGACAATAGCTGAAGTAGCAAGTAAGGAAAAGCAAGGCGCGCCTCTGATTTTGTGAACCGCACACAGCGTGTGTCTACTGCTTTTGTTCATAGAATTTTCAGGTATCTTAGCCCTATAAGCACAATATGTTCGTGCCTTGTTGTGGAGAAAATCATGACTGCTATTGCTGTGCAAACCCAACTGACACCTGAGGAATACCTCGCTTGGGAACGCAAAGCACCCTTTAAAAATGAATATCTCGCTGGACAGATACTGGCGATGT
>JAAXHI010000287.1:40473-41568 GCA_012270875.1 Candidatus Poribacteria bacterium
GATTGTGAGACCTACGCTAGCCAGATGCGCGTGAAGGCGAGACCCATAACATCTTACTTCTATCCGGATGTTACTGTCGTCTGTGATGAACCCCGTTTTGAAGATGATGTGTTTGATACGCTCCTCAACCCCACTATTGTCGTAGAGGTGCTTTCCCGCTCAACTGCAGCTTATGACAAGGGCGAGAAATTCGAGTCCTATAAGCAGATCGCCTCCTTGCAAGAATACATCCTTGTTTCGCAAGATAGGGTAAATGTTGAACGCCATTTTCGCTTAGGAACGCAGTGGAGAGCGATCGAATTTCAGGAGCTTACGGACCTCCTGTCCCTGGATTCAATTCGCTGCGAACTGCCTTTGGGGCACATCTATAGACGCGTCAAATTTACAGATACGCCCTGATCCCACCGTAGACTCACTTTGTAAGCCCTATTTCTAACTTTAGGTATTTTAGCAGACGTTATGCAACTTGTAAGTTGTTTTTTACAGACTCCCGATGGTTATTGTTGAAAGGAACGAAATGGCGAGAGCATTTGCCCCCGGCAACATTTCGTGTGTTTTCAAGGTTATCCCGCACGCCGATGCTGCCCGTATGCACTCGCTCGGTATGGGTTTCACTGTCACAGAAGGTGTAGAGGTCACCGTCTCTGAATACCATGAGACGGTAGTGCTATTTAATGGGGAGCGTATCAATTTTCCGACGGTACGTGCTGTTGTCCATAGGCTTATTGAAAACAGTAGCATTGTAGGCATAAGGGTAGACATCACCTCTCCGTTGCCCCTCGGTTGCGGTTTTGGACTCAGTGGTGCAGCAGCACTTGCGACTGCTTACGCGCTCAATGAACTTCTATCCATGCACAAAGATAATGAAACACTCGCGATGATCGCACACGTCGCAGAAGTTGAGAACAGGACAGGATTGGGTGATGTCTGTTCGCAGTATCACGGCGGTTGTCTTGTTAAATTGAAGGAAGGATCCCCTTTAACTGCAGATAGATTACCGATTGCGGAGCAGCCGATTTATTATCGCTATTTTGGACCGATTCAGACAAGCGAAGTCCTCGGAAACAGAGAACAGACGACGCGTATCAATCGTGC
>JAAXHI010000287.1:41640-43086 GCA_012270875.1 Candidatus Poribacteria bacterium
ACTTGTTCATAATCCTGCACGTCTCAAGTAGTTATCAGTTATCGGTTTTCAGTTTTCAGTTAAGAGGGTTTGGTAACAATTCATCTCTTTCTGAAGACTCCCAATTGGGTGTGGTTCCCAGAAACCTCTGACTAAGAATTGACAACTCAAAACTGATAGATATGTAGGTGATAACCCTGTGAATCCTTTAATCTTAATACTCCTGATTTTTTCTACAGTGTCTATTGCTTTTGGTGCAGTTGAGATTGAGGATGTGACGTTTGGGTTTAATGGAGGTTACAAGACAGGCACGTGGGCACCCTTGCGTATCAACGTCCGAAGTCAGGAACAATCTACACCGCTTGTTGGAGAATTGGTCGTCGAGGTCCGGAGTTTCTCTTCAGACTTACCTATTGAACGGTACGCCTCTGCGCTGCATCTCAGCACTTTTGAGACACTATGGAAAGATTTCTATGTCTACTGCCCGAAAAATGCGACCCAACTCGTCGTTGCGTTTGTGCCCAGAACATCTTCAGGGGACACAACGTTGCGTAGCACGCCAGCGAGTGCGATGCAAGAGGTTCCGTTACCAACGCCTTTTTCTCGGAAAGATTACTTTGTGCTGGTATTGGCACGGAGCGGTGCTAAAAAACTCAAAAGATTTATTGACAAAAAACGATTAGCGGCTCCCGATAGTGCGCAGATACATGTTGAATATCTTCCGCACTCAAACCGACTTCCACGCGACTGGATAGGTTATAGCGCAGTCGATGTCTTGGTGATTAGCGAGACAGTCTTGACAGAAAGAAGTATCTCTAAAGCGCAACAGACTGCCCTACTTGATTGGGTACAGCGAGGCGGCACGCTTGTTATGTCTGGTGGTCGCAGCTTTAACACTTTGCGAGGTTGTTTTGTAGCGTCTTTCTTTCCTGTCGAATTGAAAGGGTTAAAGAAAATAGATACACTCCCAGCCACCTTGCAGGAACAATACGGTTTTCAGGCTTCGGGTAGTAACGGGACTTTATTTGAATGTATTGAGTTCGTGCCGAGAGCTGGATGCGAAATCTTGGTTGGTACAGAAGAACACATTTACGTTGCAAAACGGAAATTTGGAGACGGACAGATTCTTTGCCTTGCGTTTGATTACAATGCGCCACCTTTTGACGAAAGTCAAAAAAACACAGAGAAGCCAGAACAAAAAGTGGGTGAAATATTCTGGCGCGAATTCTTGAGCAGACACGGGAAATCTCCTCGGCACTTGGCAGATCAGTATGCGCTTGCTCTCCAACATGAGGAGAAGATTCACAAACAATCTTTACTAAAAATGCCGACGCAAGTGCCGCTTATTAAACTGCTATCTATAGTTCTACCGGTATATCTGTTGAGTTTTGGCGGTTTTTTGGTCTATTTTGGGAAATCAAAACAAAAATCGCGCACCTACTGGATAGGCGGATGCCTCTTTGTTCT
>JAAXHI010000054.1:0-3763 GCA_012270875.1 Candidatus Poribacteria bacterium
GGGTCGTCAGTCAAATCTGGCGACCCGAAACTTTTAAGGAGGTGCGTCATGGATAAGACAGTGGGGCAAGACCTCACACAAGATCTCAATCTTTACATAAGGTTTATAGCAAAGTTAGCTGTATTAGTACCCATAAGGACGTTATGAGACCATCGGAAGCAAAGATAGATCATTGGTCAGCCACGATTTACGGGGCGGGAAATCACGTTGTATTAGTTGTATTTATTTAAAGTAGCATCTACATTATCAACGAACCTCTTGAAGATTCTGGTGTATCTGAAAATTAAAAGGTTGTATTTCCGTCTGTAGACAGGGACATGGATATACTACCTGCGGTTAAGTCTGGTAGGTAACCGGCATCTCTCTTACCATTGGTTCGCCGCTGCCATCTTCCAACCCGTTACATCTGCCTTGATGTCCCCACCTCTGCTATAAAGACATATCCCAACGTCTTCTGGCTTATGCAGTTGACTCTGTACGACTGCCTGACATTCATTGATGAAGACTTCCACGAGTGCCCTGTCAATGAATATCCGTAAATTCAGATCCTCCCCCGCTTTCAACTCGAACGGCGCAACACCGTAAGGTTGAGAACTACCATAAGGTTTTTGCTCGTCATTGCCGTCACCTATCGAAATCGTCTTCTCGTCGGCTGAATAGAAGATCTCCATCCCGTTCTGATTGTCTTTGTCACAGAACACCTTTACACCGTAGTCTGTCGCTTCAGTCGGTTTGATTGTGACATTCAATTCAAGCGTATCGCCTGAGATTTCCTTCAACCTATAGTCCTCACCGTTTTTGACCGTGATGTTGTTCTCAACCGTTTCGTTGTAGCGTAGACACTCAAGCTCACGCACCGGTTTGATACGCACAACGCCATCATCAGGCAGACTCAACTCCCACGGCAATGAGAATATACAGCTCCATGAAGTGTTACCGAGATTCACCTGTATATTGGTAATCACGACTCTGCGTCCGTCCGGTGTGAGGAGGGTTTTCGGTGCCCAATAGATAGGTATGCCGCGATAATTATTGGTCCAACTCATCTTGGTATGAAACTCTGGTGTGAACTTGTTATCCTTCCATTCACCGAGATAGTACCGCGCCCCCCAGCTATGGCTGATCAGCAGCATCATGTGCTTGTTACCGAGTTTAAAGAAATCGGTACAGGAATGATCGTGTTGCTCAAGTCCCGGCAACTCTTTCGTCATAAATTCACCGAGAAATTCCCACTGCTTAAAGTCTTTGGAGCGCATCAGTGTTGATCTTTTATACCAAATCCCTAACCCGGGTCGCGTATCCTCCATAGGGTGATCGCCTGAAAATATGTAATAATAATCGCCTTCAACCCAAGCCGTTGGATCCCAGAATACCCAATAATCGGCATCCCGTGCCGCTTGCGGCACGTCAATCTCAATCGGTTTAGACCAATCCTCCAGATGCTCATCCGAAGCCTCGACATAAGTCGCACGACCGCCAAATATGCCGACAAAGATAACTTTTTTACCATCTTTGGTGATAATCGTTCCACCCGTCCCACAACCGCCGCTGCCCAAAGCGCAATCCCCGCGCCGTCGCCAGTGAACAAGGTCGGTACTTGTGAAATGTCCGAAAGCGTGCTCATCACCTTTATACATATAACCGAAATGATACTGACCTTTCCAGTAGATCATGAAATTCGGATCGGTCGAATAGTTCCTTTCGTTGTCACCATCGGAATTAACCAGGTGATACGTAGGACGACTCCGGTCATGCATCAGCCGTTGACGAAAATCACGAGCGATTCGGACGGCTTCGTTGTCCAAGGTAAACATGTGTCTGTCGTCTCGATCGAAAACGATGTACGGGTCTTCATCGTTCTCTTTTATCGCCGCAATGTTTCTAAACTCAGGGAATTTTCCAGCACGATCTTCCCACCAACCATCTTTCGAGAAATCGTACCAGCTGAAGGGTTGAATTGCCGAAGGCGCGTTCGGTCTCAGTTCCTGAATCTGTGCTTGCGTCAAAGCCTGGGCATAAATCCGGACATCCTTGACTTTTCCTTTGAATGATGTAGCGTAGTTAGGATTTAGATTGACCGAGCCAATTACGAGTTGTAGATAGGGGCTATTCAGGAAATCAAACGGCTCTTCAATGGTGTAGTTGGCGTACACTTCTCCATCGCGGTAAATGGTGACCGAGTTGTCTTTGTAGACGGCGGCCATCATCATGAACTGTCCGAGTACAATTTCCTGCACCGGATTTTGCGCGAGGTGTTCGGTGGTTTGTGTACGAGTGTTATCATCGCTGGCAGTGGACCACTTCCCCGGCGCATCCTGTCCAAAAGCGAGTGCGTCATACTTATCAGCCGCCTGCACGGTAATCACGCTGCAGTGCTTTGGGGTTTCCTCATCAAAACAGAACCAACTGACGAGCGTCTTGTCCGTTGTGGTAAACATAAAAAATACCTATACAAACAATTCTTGAACTTTACACTGAAACCCCTCAATCACGTCGCCTCCATCAAGGAGGTCATCGCCATGCAGAACGGTCATATCCTCAGGAGACCGGTACACTTCTACAGTTTCTCGACGCGGATTCACAACCCACACCATCGCACACCCCGCATTTAACCATTCGTCTACTTTTTCTGCGACTTCGGTGTAGGTATCGCCTGGGGAGATGACTTCAACCGCGAGATCGGGAGCACCTTCCCAATATCCCTTTGAAATACCCCGTTCATCAATTGTGGCTTGACGAACAAACGCAGCATCTGGTGCACGCACGGTATCTGGATTTTGAGAGATTTTAAATCCCGTTTCAGCACCACAGACATAGCCTAATTTATGCCTTTCAACGTGCGCGTCAAGATGTCTTCCAATTTTAGCTGCTCGAATCCCGTGCTCAAATCCGGCTGGTGGCATTCTACGTATGACCCCTTTCACCAATTCATACCGATAGCCATCATCGGGCTGTTTCCACAGATCCTCAGCTGTTAAGAGTGTGTGTTGAGGTGATGGCAATTTGGATTTTGGTTGACTTTGTTGTGTTTCTGCCATTTTGCCCCCTAATTTTATTTCTCTGAAGCCGATAGGGTTGGTATTGCTCAGTTTCTGTATCAAACAATTTTAATGCATCTGACATCTCTTGGCAAGAGAAAATTCACTGAAACCGTTCACACGTCGGAACCTACAAAAGCGAGACCCTACCTATTTTCCGATACAGCACTATAATAAATCGCATTGAAGAGCAACTTAAAGGTCCCGTAGGATTGTCCGCGATGTTGGGGTTTGAACCCAAAGAGAATAACGCGCCCACCGTCTAATGGGACTTCTAACAACGCAGCTTTTTGGCGTATCCGTTTTTCACCCTCAAGCCAACCGCTCATCAGCGGATTAAACTCAGGATACGTCGCTATAACTTTCGCGCCACCGCGTTCAGCAGAAAATACAGGTCCCGATTTAAAAAAGATTGCCATCTCGTTATCTAACCCGTGTCCGATCGGATGCCTTGTGTCTATCCGAACGCGGAGTAATGAGCCGGGACAGAAGAACATGGCTTCGTTCGGTTGGTTATTTTTCTCTACAACATTGAAGATACCCTTTTCCTTAAGTCCAAAGTACTTCAAGGGCAGTTCTGTCGCACGATTTAGACAGATAAGCGTGCCGTCATCCTCCACAAACGCTCGCAGATTCGCCAAGCCTTCTGTGCCGATCCCACCGACGTATTCCAGCGGTAATTTCCCTGTTGAATGTCCATTGAGAATACCGGAGGCACCCAAATC
>JAAXHI010000054.1:3782-6094 GCA_012270875.1 Candidatus Poribacteria bacterium
TAATTGAACCCGTATGTATCCAAAACCCAGCGCGTCCACCCTTCATCCATATTCGCTGTCCACGGTTTATACAGGCCGAGGCGCGGCGCGTCCACCCTTGAGAAGATACGACCGAGATTATCTTCGTCGATAGATGCATCGGCGTGGATGTGGACACCGTATTCCGAGGCAAGTGCGTTCAACGCCGCAATTTGCTGTAGTGGTGGTTCCACCGTCTTGATCAGGATAGTCCCCGGAGGCAACGTTTCACCTGCAAGTTCTACATCCCGTCGCGCCCAGTGAAGTTTATATTTAGGACTGTTGTCGCCGAATCTCGCGTTGAACAGATGGTTGAGGAAAAGTGCTTCGGCGTTCGTTCGATTCTCGAACAGGTAACTCGTCGGTTCAGGGGTGCCATCCAGCCTACCTTGCACTGCTGGAAGCATCGGCAGCTGCCTTAAATCCGCCTCGAACGGATGCACAACCGCGATTGTTCGCACCCCCATCTGTAACGGCAAAGTCCAACCTGCGATGTCATAAGGTCGTTCAGGTGGTGATTCAGGCGATGGACGGCGTTCTGGATAGCGTTGTACCTCAAGCAGGTCCTTCGCATGTGCCCGAAACGGTTGGGACATTAAAACAACGTATGTATCCGCCGAATATTCTACACCGTCAGCGATAAACGGCGCATTTGCCTGATGAATCTGTACGCCGCCGCGTTTCAGAATGTCCAGCATTTTGAGCGTCGTGTGGATATCGCGTTGTTCTGTTGGGATGAGAAACGCACGCGGCGGTTCATCCTGCCCTTTTGCAATTGCAGCGAGTCCCATCTTGTAAAAGTTCGTTTTCAGTGTTACCCGATGTTCCACGACGAAATCGAGAATAGAGAATGCCGCCGCCTTCTCATAGTCTACAATATCTCGCAACCGCCACCAGCCACCGGGCCACGGCTCTGGGAAATTAGTGCGGAGGGCATATTGATCCAGCCCGCGTCGGTAGCCTTTTAAAGTGTGATGCGGTTGGAAAATTGGCGTTGCAATTTCTACACGCGCCGCTTCCGTCAAGATGCCGACCATATTGTGACGATACGGCACTGTCCGAAACCCGCCGTGCCACCATGTATCATAGACAGCACTTGAAAGCACACCTGTGAACCCATCGCTCGTCAGATCAAAGGCAAGTTGTGCGCCGATTAGTGAAAGCGTTCGCTGTAAAAGCGGTGGGATATTCGGATTCACCGGCTCAAAATACGGAGGGATTACAAACCGAGGACCGCGGTAACTCATCTCATGCACATCGTAGACAACTTCTGGGAACCACTCCTCATAAAGCACTCGCGTTAACAGTTGTGTCTCTATCTGGGTCAACATAAACCAATCGCGATTGTTATCGTGTCCGGTATATTTATGATACAACCACGGGATTTCCGACCCTTCGTGAGGTGTGCCAACGGTGCGATTGTACCAATCCACCACGATATCCAATCCGTCTGGGTTCGCGGAAGGGATGAGCAGAACGATCACATTCTCAAGAATCTTTTGGATTTGCGGGGTCTCGGCTGTCGCGAATTGATGTGCCAATTCCATTGACATCTGTGAGGAGGCGATCTCTGTGGAATGAAGATTGCAATTAATCAGGACTACTGCTTTACCTTCTTGGGCAAGCGCATCCAATTCAGCACCAGGTTTTGTAGGCAGGGCAATCTCTTTTTGGATCTGCTGATAGCGTGCCAGATTCTCCAGGTTTTCCGGCGCAGAAATCAGTAACATTAAAAGGTCGTTACCCTCTGTCGTTTTTCCAAGTGTTTCCACCAGCACCCGATCCGAGTTTTCTCCTACGTGGTGCATGTAATCGGAAACAGTTTTCCAACCCGCCACTTGATAATCCGAGCCAACCTGAAATCCGAGGACCTCTTCTGGCGGCATCAACTGCGCGTATGTCGAAAGTTGTAGCAAAACAGCGGACATGACGAGCACGCCGAGTGTACCCCACAACTTTGCCATTCTGATCCCATGAAAGCCTGACTTCTGTTGGCGAAGCCCAGATAGGTAATTGCAATGGAGAAAGCCAAAAAATTTCATAAAAATATCCCTTCTGTAGACGTAAGTTCCTGAGTCTTTGTTGTTTTTCAGTATAATCCAAACCAGCGGGATTGTCAACTTTATCTGATTATCCGATAAGAGGTATTCGGTTGTCAGTCATCGGTTATCAGTTGTCAGTTAACAACGAATGCTGAATCGCAGCGATCTTCTGACCAAAAAGGCTAAAACTATGGTAGAACCTAAAAATAAAGAGACACTTTCATCCGCCGGTAGGTTCGGTTTTGCGGTGTA
>JAAXHI010000526.1 GCA_012270875.1 Candidatus Poribacteria bacterium
GAAACCTTGAACCAAGAATTAAAACAGTTAAAACTGAACAGCGGAAACATAAAAAATTTGAAGTGCTCGTTCCAGTAAGGGAAAACTATTGGGAAGAATCTTGTAGTATGGTGATTCCCCACCGAACTATAGCACTACCAGCCAGAGAAATTGCAGAATACCTAGGCTTGTATGGACAGCCTCAAAGTTTTGATCTTTTTGAAAAGGAAAATGGTAGACGTGCTTCAATAACCTTTCGATACGGCGAAAAATGGGGAGATACACAACATTTTACATACTTAAGGCAAGATTTATTGGAGCGTTATTTAGCAGAAATAGGTGGAGAACTCATTTGGGTAATATGGGGGGAACGCCGTCAACTTTCTCAAAATCCGGAAGCACCCTATGAACCTCTTCAAGATGCATCGCATGAACATTTTCAGGAAGTTAAGGCATATAGCAACATCCAAAAAGCATCAGGAGGATCTTAATGCACAAACTGAGTTTTCCAGAACATTGGGAAATGATACCCTTAGAAAACACGGTCAATATCTTTGATAAACACAGGATTCCACTTAATGAGGCACATAGGCAACAGATGCAAGGAGAATATCCTTACTGCGGGGCAAATGGAGTCGTGGATTATGTAAATGATTATCTATTTGATGGTGAGTACGTTTTGCTAGCAGAAGATGGGGGATACTGGGGGCCTTTTGAAAATTCAGCTTATTTGATGAACGGTAAGTTTTGGGCAAATAATCACGCGCATGTTTTACAAGCTAAGCAAGGTCTATCAGATAATTATTTTTTGATGTGTCAACTAAATTACCTTGATATTAAACCTTTTATCAGTGGAACAACTCGTGGAAAACTGAATCAGGGTATGATGAAACGGGTCCCCTTAGCACTTCCCCCACTTCCCGAACAACGCGCTATTGCCCACATCTTACAGACAATCCAAGAAGCAAAATCCACCCGACAACGCGAGATTGAATTAGAACGCGAACGCAAAGCGGCTTTGATGGATTACCTCTTTTCACATGGCACGAAGGGTGAACCTCGCAAGCAGACGGAAATTGGCGAGATTCCTGAGAGTTGGGAAGCTGTGAGATTGGGGAACTACTGTTATAAACCGGATTATGGTTATACCGAGAGTGCAAGCGAATCCCGAGTTGGACCAAAATTTTTGAGGATTACAGACATTCAGAATGATGTCGTCAACTGGGAAACAGTTCCTTATTGTGTTTGCACTGATGAAACGAAAGAAAAATATTTGCTGGAAACTGGTAATATAGTAATTGCGCGAATTGGGGCAACTACTGGAAAAGCATACATGATTGATAATTGCCCTGAAGCCGTTTTTGCATCTTACCTAATTCGAGTACGGACAAAGGGTAACCTATCACCTATTTTTTTAGCGCAGTACTTTGGGACAAATAACTATTGGAGACAGATAGATCAAAATAAAGGTGGCAGACTCAAGGGCGGTGTAAATATTCCTATACTTAGCCATCTTGTGTTGCCACTCCCTCATCTTTCTGAACAACAACAGATTGCCGAAATTCTGCAAGCCTCCGATCAAAAAATAGCAGCCCTTGAACGAGAGGTTGAACATCTCAACGAACTCTTCCATGCTATGCTTGACGAACTGATGACAGGGCAGCGATCTGCTGTTCCCTTAATTGATACCGAATTGGTGAACTAACAGATTTCCTCGACAACAAACGTTGTTTTTGATAATATAATTATCACATAATGATTTATTTTCTGCCTTTACTCCATTTTCGCAGTGTACCATGTTGTTGTAGCATAGACTGTTAGTCTGTGCCTTGTTTCCGAAATTTTCAGAGTAAACTCTGAAAATCTACACCGAAAAAATGCCCATAAAGTTAGTCATAATAAGGGTTTAAAGCACTTTTCAAGAGACAATCATTTTTGCATTTTACTCTGAAGTACTCTGAAATTTTCAGAGATGACATTGTGTTCAACCCGTGTTATAATTACTAAGGTCTATTGCTCAATTCGATTGGATGCAAGTCACTTTTGTGGATATTGATACACGCGTCACATTTTCTGATTAAGATGTGGGAAGGGTTTGTCCGCCCAATTTTGGTGGTATTATGTCCGAACGTTCCGCAGTACAAGAGCCGATGCTCAAATATGCCGATGAAATCGGTTGGCAGTCTGTTTCTCAATCAGAAGCGATGCATAAGCGTGGTGGTAGTCCCACCGCGCTTTATTTTATTGATGTTCTGAAAGCACAACTCTTGAAACTCAACACAGGTATCGTAGACGATTCCAATTGCGCGGACGTTCTGCGGCAGCTCGGTCTGCTCAATGCGACGCTTGAGGGAAATCAGGAAGCACTTTTATGGATGCGTGGTGAAAAGTCAACTTTCGTTCCGAGTGAGAACCGCGAGCGTAATGTCACCTTGATTGATTTTGAGCACCTTGACAATAACTTATTTCATGTCACCGATGAATGGGAACAGCAAAGCGCCGTTCACCTGAATCGTGCGGATGTGGTATTTCTGATTAATGGAATCCCTGTAGCAGTGGTTGAGACGAAATCCGCCAACAAACGGGACGGGTTGGCACTCGGTGTCGAACAGATTCGCCGTTACCACGCCGAAACACCGGAGATGTTCACGACTGCCCAACTCTTTGGTGTGACACAATTGACGGACTTCTTCTACGGCGTGACGTGGAACACCAACCGCAAAAACCTGTTCAACTGGAAAACCGACGAACCCACCAACTACGAACAGAAGGTCAAAACCTTCTTCGACCGCGACCGCTTCCTGAAGCAGCTGCAACAGTCAATTATCTTCCAAAGCAGAGACGATCAACTCACCAAAGTCGTGTTACGCCAACATCAGACGCGCGCTGTGAATAAGGTGATTGAGCGGGTTCAGGATCCGAACAAACGGCGCGGGCTTGTCTGGCATACACAAGGCAGCGGTAAAACCCTCACCATGATAAGCATTGCTGCGCGACTCCTACGCGGTGGAGAACAGATAGAAAAGCCTACTGTACTGATGGTTGTTGACCGCAATGAACTGGAGAGCCAACTCTTTAGAAACATCACTGGTTACGGCATCACAACGCTCGAAGTCGCACAAAGCAAAGATGATTTGGAAAAGATTTTAGCCTCCGATTACCGCGGTTTAATCGTGTCAATGATTCATAAGTTTGACAAGCGACCCGCGAACCTTAACACCCGTGAGAGCGTAGTAGTGTTGATTGACGAGGCACATCGAACAACCGGAGGCGATTTTGGGAATTACCTGATGGCAGCCCTCCCGAATGCAACCTATATCGGATTCACCGGCACCCCGATTGATAGTCTCTCTAAAGGCGAAGGCACTTTTAAGGTCTTCGGGAAAGACGACGCGCAAGGTTATTTGGACAAATATGCTATCGCTGAGTCTATTGAAGATGGGACAACAATAAAATTGAATTACGCGCTTGCTCCATCCGACTTGCAGGTTGACCCCGAGTTATTAGAGCAGGAGTTTTTAAACCTCGCTGAAACAGAAGGGGTTAGTGATCCTGATGAATTGAACGCAATTCTTGACCGTGCTGTTAACCTAAAAGAGATGATGAAATCGTCCGATAGAGTAAACGGAATTGCTAAATTTGTTGAGAAAGATTTCAAGGAAAGAATTGAGCCGATGGGATTCAAAGCGTTTCTGGTCGGTGTGGATCGCGAAGCATGTGCGCTTTACAAACAGGCATTGGATAACTATTTACCATCAGCGTATTCGGAAGTGGTCTATTCAGAGGACAATCGAGATTCGGAGTTAATGAAAACGTACTACCATACATCGGATCAGGAAAAGGATATCCGTAAGAAATTCGTCAACAAAAACGAACAACCGAAGATTTTGATTGTAACCCAAAAATTGTTGACAGGGTTTGATGCCCCGATTCTTTACTGTATGTATCTCGATAAACCGATGCGGGACCATGTGCTGTTACAAGCGATTGCGCGTGTCAACCGACCCTACGAAGATGCGGATGGGTTGGTAAAACCTGCAGGGTTCGTGTTAGATTTTGTCGGTATTTTTGAGAATATGAAAAAGGCACTCGCCTTCGATTCCGACACGGTGGAGAGTGTCATTCAGAACGTTGATGTACTCAAAGAGGCTTTCGCAAGGTTGATGCGCGAAGATGCACAGCAGTATCTACCCCTTGCTGAAGGTTCAGATGATAAAGCGAAGGAACAGGCAATTGGGTATTTTGAGGATAAAGAGGTTCGGGAGACATTTTTCACCTTTTTCAAACAGGCGCAGAATCTCTACAATATCTTGTCGCCTGATCCCTTCTTACGCGAATTTATAGAAGATTATCAGACACTCGCAGCCCTCTATGGATTGATCCGTAATGCCCATTCTGACCATATTTATGTTGATAAAGAATTGACTGTTAAGACGCGGGAACTTTTACAAGATCATACGGAGAGTAATCTGTTTGCATTACCTGATGCTGTTCATGAACTGAGCGAAACGACGCTAAACGAAATAAATCAGAGCGACGTATCCGATACAGTTAAGGTGCTGAATTTACGGAAGGCACTGCGTCAGACGGTAACGGATCAAGGCGGATCGAATCCATTTCTGATTCCGATTAGCGAACGCGCGGAAGCGGTTGCAGAGGCTTATGAGAATCGTCAGTCAGGGACACAAGATACTTTGGCTGAGTTTATGAGGTTAGTTGAAGAAGTTTCGCGCGCTGCAAGGGAACAAGATCAAATGGATATGGACAATAACACTTATGCGGTTTATACAGTTCTTAAAAATGTCATAGAAGATGTTAACCCCGAGCAGGCACGAGCCGTTGACCAAATTTTTGAACAGTTTCCCGATTATCGGTGGGATAATCAACAAGGGAGTCGGTTGCGGATAATGCTCTATCGGACATTAGAACCCACAGTCGGCAGAGAAAATATAATCGAAACGGCAAACAAATTGTTGAGGTTGGAACGTGTATGAATGCCAATACAGCGGATTTGAAAGGGGCAGTATGGCAATGGGCAGAGCGTATCGGGGTCAAGGTGCGAGAGATTCATCTGCGGCACATGCGGCGGAAGTGGGCATCTATTTCAACGAATGGGAGATTGACGCTCAACACCGATTTGCTCGACTTACCGGAAGCGTTGGCGGAGTTTGTGATTGTCCATGAATTGGTGCATCTGCTTGTCCCGAATCATGGTAAGTTGTTCAAAGGCTATATGTCTGCGTATCTTCCCGATTGGGAGGAGAGACAGAATCGTCTGAGATCGCTTTGAAAAAACGAGATTTTGTTTGCATGTTATCAATCTATTAAGAGAGGTGAATAATGGAAAATAAGAAGGTTCTCATCATTGGTGGCGGTGTGATTGGACTTGGGATTGGGTGGCAGCTGGCGAAAGCAGGTGCCGCTGTCACCATTCATGAGCGCGGACAAGCCGGACGCGGTGCCTCTTGGGCAGCCGCCGGTATGCTCGGTCCGATTGCTGAAGCACATATCGACGAACTCGATCTCCTCAAACTCAGTAATCAAAGTTTGGCACGCTACCCAGAATGGGTCGATGAGTTAGAGTCGGAAACAGAAATGTCAATCGGTTACCGAGCAGAAGGCACGCTCATTATAGGAATTCAACCTGATGATGCAGATCAACTCCAGCATGCCTATGACTTACAACAAGATTTAGGGTTGAATGTCGAGTGGTTGAGCGGACAAGAAGCCCGTGAAATTGAAGGTGCACTCTCACCCTACGTGACTGCAGCAGTTCGTTGTGAAACTGACCATCAAGTCGATAACCGACTCATGGCGCAGGCACTCCAACGTGCTTATCAGGGGCGCGGCGGCGTGTTGCATCAAAATAGCACTGTTGAAAGAATTGTCATAGAAAACGGAACCGCAACGGGTGTTCAAACACAAGAAGGTTTTCAAGCAGCGGATACGCTGATTCTCGCAGCAGGATGCTGGTCTGGGCAGATCAATGGGTTACCGGATACTATTATCCCGCCCGTGCGTCCCGTGAAGGGACAGATGTTGGCGTTGCGAATGCGAGAAGGCACTATTCTCAAGAACGTCATCCGTACCGTCAAGGCGAGGTATCCGATGCCGGTATATTTAGTACCGAGAAGCGATGGTAGACTGATCGTCGGGGCAACAACCGAGGAGTTGGGGTTTGACACGGATCTAACCGTCGGCGGTGTATACGAACTCCTTCACGGGGCATGTGAAGCGGTGCCGGGTATTTACGATCTGCCACTTATCGAAACTTGGACAGGTTTACGTCCCGGTAGCGGAGACAATGCGCCCATACTCGGTAAAACACCTATCGAGAATCTGATATACGCAACAGGACACTATCGCAACGGTATCTTACTCACCCCCATCACCGCTTACGAGATCTCCAAACTTGTTCTGACGGATGAGACTTCAGAGACAATCGCTCCGTTTCACTTAGGCAGGTTTTCAGAGGAGTAGGGGCATTAAAAAAGTTACACGCTTTCTCCTTCCGTGTACCATAATCACGCTTGGCTGCTGATAACCGATGGCTGATGGCTATTCCATATTTCCCTTGCATTCTTATCCGACTTCTGATAGAATTGCCTGCAAAGTCCACCTATAGGTGAAACATAAAGGATGGAACGCATGGCACTTCCAAATATGACACGGATCCGACAGCAGTTTGAGGCACCCGTTCTCACTGATCTCCCGGCAGCGATACACGCAGAATTAGCACGGATTGATGCCGCTTCTATTATCAGTCCCGGTGAGACTGTTGCAATTACCGCCGGCAGTCGCGGCGTTGCGAATGTCGATGTAGCCGTCAAGGCGACTGTCGATTATCTCAAAACACTCGGCGCGAAACCTTTTGTGGTTCCAGCGATGGGGAGCCACGGCGGCGCAACCCCCGAAGGACAACGGAGTGTACTGGAACATTACGGTATCACCGAAGAGACCGTCGGCGCGCCGGTGAAAGCGACAATGGAGGTCGTGGAACTCGGAAAGACGGCAGACGGATTACCGGTTTTCTTTGACAGGTATGCCGCTGAAGCGGATCACGTCGTTCCGCTGAATCGTATTAAGGCACACACAGATTTCAACGGCTCCATTGAGAGTGGATTGATGAAGATGCTGGTGATTGGACTCGGCAAACAGCAGGGTGCGAACCTCTATCACCGGGCTTTCTTTCAGTACAGTTTTGAACACGTCATCACAGCAGTCGGTGGCTTTATTCTGGATACCGGCAAGATCGCTTTCGGCTTGGGTTTAATTGAGAACGCACACGAAGAGACAGCGAAAGCGGTAGCCGTACCTGCTGCACAACTCCTTCAGACCGAACGTGAATTGCTCGTCGAGGCGAAATCGTTGATGGGACGCCTCCCGTTTGATGAACTCGACTTACTTATCGTGGATTGGACAGGGAAAAATATCAGCGGCACGGGGATGGATACGAACGTTATCGGTCGGATGATGCAAAACTTTGAACCCGAACCCGCAAAACCGGCGATCCTCCGTATATTCGTCCGGGACCTCACTGAAGAGAGCGACGGGAATGCGACTGGCATCGGGCTTGCCGACTTCACGACGACACGCCTTGTAGACCAAATTGATCGGCACTCGACCTATATGAACGGGATCACTGCCCTCGGACCGCAGAAATCGAAAATCCCGTTCTACTACGATACCGACCGTGAGGCGATTGAAGTCGCATTGGACACTATCGGTCTGACTGAACCCGAAGATGCGCGGGTTATCCGTATTGAGAGCACGTTGAGATTGACGGAGCTCGACATCTCTGAGGTGTTGCTTGAAGATGCGCAATTGCATTCAAGGTTAGAAGTTATCGGTGAAACAAAGCCGCTTCCGTTTGACGCTGCAGGTAATCTGTTGCCGTTTTAGATGGTTATCAGTTGTCAGCAGTCGGGAACCGTCAGCAAAGAGAATTTTCTCGTGGTTTCCGTTAGTTCTCTGTCTGGTTTGAGCGTTTCAGAAAACTGAACAGAGGCATGCTGATGACTGAAAATCGACGGTTGACCGCCATTAAAAAAGATGCAAAAACTTAAGATTATCCTTGAGATGATCAAATTTGAACATACCGTCTTCGCGCTTCCGTTTGCGGTGATGAGTGCTTTTATCGCATCGGACGGTTTTCCGCCGCTGCCAAAGCTTGGCTGGATCCTCGTTGCAATGGTAGGTGCGCGGAGTTGCGCTATGGCGTTCAATCGGCTCGCTGATGCTGAAATTGATGGTATAAACCCGCGCACTGCCATGCGTGCGATTCCTGCGGGATTAATTACAAAAGGCGCAGTATGGTGTTTTACCATCATCTCTGCTGGACTGCTGGTCTTTGCGGCGTGGCGACTGAATCGGCTTGCCTTTGCGCTGTCCCCCGTCGCGCTTGCTGTGGTTATGGGATATTCCTATACCAAACGTTTCACTGCATTCTCTCACTTCTGGTTAGGGCTTGCGCTCTCCATCTCACCTGTGGGTGCGTGGATCGCAATTCAGGGTAACTTTGCGTTACCTCCGATCATTCTCTGCTGCGTCGTGCTGCTCTGGACAGCCGGGTTCGACATCATCTATGCCTGTCAAGATGTGAACTTTGATAGGAAACACGGGCTACACTCCATCCCCGCGAAAATCGGCATCCGATGGGCATTATGGCTCTCGTCTGCGTTGCATGTCATCGCCGTGCTACTCCTCCTCAGTATCCCGTCCTTCGTCGAGTTGGGACTTTTCTATTACATCGGTGTCGGGATTGTCGTGCTAATCTTTATCTATGAACATGCTATCGTCAAACCGACGGATTTGTCCCGCGTCAACCTCGCATTTTTTACATTAAACGGCATGATTAGCCTCGTCTTGATGGCACTCTCAATAGCCGATATTTTGTTCTTTTAAATAGTACCGATCCAGTGTCTATTTATCGAAAACCTTGTTAAGGTATAATCATAAAACGTAGTCCGTAACGAAGTGATTCTCACTGCGAAGCAGGATATATGGAAAGGTGCTTCAATATCTAAACCCCCTTCCCGAACCGCAAGGTAAAATTAAAATATGAAACTTTCACTTTCTGTACGCGTCGCAGAGACAGCATCGAAAAAAGATGCTACGCATACCTTTGCACAACTGACTGAACTGGCAGCAGGACTCGGTTATGCGGCGGTCTGCATGCGTGCCTCCCAAGTCGGTATCCACTCACCTTTAGAACAGATTACCGCGGCTCGCAAACAGGCAGACTCGCTTAATTTGAAGGTCTCTATGATTACGGGTGATTTCCCTGTGCCGCTCAACAACGAGCAAGGCCCGGACGGTCTCCGTAATATCACCCCTTATCTCGATTTAACGGAACTGCTTGGGGCAGACCTTATCCGTATTGCGATGAAGGTTGAAGAAGACATCCCGTGGGCACAACGCGCTTCCGACGAAGCCGCAGAGCGCGGGATCCGACTCGCGCATCAATCGCATACGCAGAGTCTCTTTGAAACGGTGGAGGGATCGGTCGATGTCCTGAAACGCGTCGGTAGAAAGAATTTCGGGATTATCTATGAACCTGCCAACCTCGATTTGTGTGCACAGGATTACGGCGTTGAGACGCTTAAGCGGTTTTCGCCGTATCTCCTCAACGTCTATCTTCAGAACCACATCCGCCGACCAGACGGAAAAACACGACTCCTGACGTGGATTCAGGGTGAAGTCCCGCACGATCCGATCCGCCTACAAGACGAAGGTGGTATCGACTTTCCATCGGTATTTGAAGGTTTGGAGGCGATCGGTTACGATGGGTATGTAACGGTGCATCAAGCGTTCCGTGAGATTATGGAGCCAGAAGACGCAGCGGAGCAGAGTTATACGTATCTGAAACCCTTTTGTGGATAGAGAGAGGAAGCCTCCTTAACACTATGAGCACGCAACGTCCAAATATACTAATTATCACGACCGACCAGCAGCGGACTGATAGCCTCAGCTGCTATGGATCAACGTTCACGGATACACCGCATCTCGATAAGTTCGCTTCTGAAGGTGTCTGTTTTGAACGAGCATATTGCACGAATCCGGTGTGTACCCCTGCCCGCGCCTCACTCTTTTCAGGACGGTATGTGAGTCGCCACGGCGCGTGGAACGTCGGTATGAATGTCCCCGAAGATGAAACCATGCTATCGCACCGACTCGGCGCGGTCGGGTATCGGACGCACTATATCGGCAAGGCACACTTCCAACCCTTCGGTGCCTCTGCGGAACAGTCCGTTGAAGCACGTGGCAATACGGCACGCTACCCGGATTTTCAAGGACCCTACTACGGGTTTGAAACGGTCGAATTGGCACTTGGACATGCGACTTACGGCATCGCGGGACATTACGGCGAATGGGTGCGATCACAGGTCTCCGAGGAGACGTTTGAGCGTTATAGTAAAGCGACACGCCTTAGCGAAAGAGGGTTCGGCGGTGAGGCTTATGATTGGGATATACCGCTGAAATATCATAATAGTGTCTGGACGGCGGATCGGACAGTCGATTTTTTGTCAAATTGTGATACCACGCAACCGTTCCTATTGGCAGTCGGTTTCCAAGACCCACACCATCCGCACTGCGTTCCTACTGAATTCGAGGCGCGTGTTGATCCTACCGAAGTCCCGTTGCCTGATTTCGTTGAAGGCGAGTTAGACGACAAACCGCCGCATTTCTTGGAGGCACGATGCGGGGAACTTGAAAAGTCGGAAATCCGAGGCACGTATGCGATCGCGGGGCAGGGTGGCGGTGCTGACTACCGTAAAGTTTCGGAAGCAGATGCGCGGCTCGGCAGGGCATATTATTACAATATGGTGAAGATTATTGATCAGCAGATGCAGCGGATTCTGGAACGTCTGGATACGTGCGGGTTGGCAGAAAATACGTTGGTGCTTTTTACGACCGATCACGGCGAACTGCTCGGTGATCACGGGTTGTGGATGAAGGGACCTTTCCATTACGAGCAGCTTGTCCGCGTACCGACGTTGATGCGGTTTCCAGCGGCGATTCCAGCAGGGCAACGCACACAGGCACTGTTCAGCCACGTCGATATTGTGCCGACAGTGTTTTCAGCAGTCGGCTTGCCGATCCCGTCAGAGATGGATGGCGTAGACGCTATGCCGATGCTTACGGGTGAGACGGCATCTATGCGTGATGATGTCCTGGTGGAGTGTGTGGACGATCCACGAGGCTTGCGACTCAAGACGGTCGTAACCGATACGCGGAAATTGACTTGGTATTGTGGGCACGCGTACGGTGAACTCTACGATTTGGAAAAAGATCCGGGTGAACGGGAAAATTTGTGGGACAGTGCTACCTACGCCGAAGATAAGGTATCTCTCATGCGCCGTATCCTTGAAACGATGGAGCCTTTAGAGAAACGGGTTGAGCGGTTGTCGTATGCGTAAGACACGCTTGCTAATTACAGGCTTGCTCTGTTTTTAAACTTGCTTTAAAAAAAAAGATAGGGTATCATTTATTTCGTCAGAAGAAATTGATTGTGTTCAGTCTCGCTTCGACGCTATCATATCCTACGCTAAAGTGGTGGGAACAACATTGGGGGCATCCAGATGGAGCCTACGCTATCCATTGTGATTCCGATTTACAACGAGGTTGCAAGCCTAACGCAACTTTTGCAACAGGTCGTCAACGTTGAAATCGGTATGCAAAAAGAATTGATTCTCGTTGATGACTTCTCAACAGATGGCACGCGCGATATTTTAGGGGAAATTGAGAGTATCAAAGATACTCCAAGCGAAATGCGCAGTTTCCTCGAAATAACTGAGATGCCGATGGACAACGATGCAGAAGACACAGACGGAGTCTCAATAAAGGTCTTTTATCACGATGTGAATAAGGGCAAAGGTGCAACACTCCGCACCGGATTTCAACATATTACTGGCGAAATTACCATTATCCAAGATGCCGATCTGGAATATGACCCGCAAGATTATCCGAAACTCCTGAAGCCTATCATAGATGGTGAAGCCGATGTTGTATACGGTTCTCGGTTTATGAAGGGCAAACAGGCGGGGTTATTGCGGAGTTATCTCGCAAACCAATTTTTGACGACCCTCGCGAATATCGTCAACGGCACAAAACTCACCGATATGGAGACCTGTTATAAGGTGATCCGGACAGCGATTCTAAAGGAGATTTCGCTCTACTCGGATCGGTTCGGTTTTGAACCCGAAATTACAGCGAAACTCGCCAAACGAAAGTGCAACATCGTTGAAGTCCCTATCTCCTACCACGGCAGAGACTATGGTGAGGGGAAAACTGTGAGTTGGAAGGACGGTATCGCCGCAATCTTTCACATTCTCCGTTTCCGATTCTTTTCGTAGCGGCTTGACATCCCACGTAACAATATGCAAAATTTGCAGGATTTGCTTAAAAAGGTAGATGACCTTCTGGACTCGGTTGAAGTAGAGAAACCGTCCCAAGATTTCCAGCCGCCGACAGATCCGCTTCTGACAGCACTCGAAACCCACTTCGGCTATACATCCTTCCGTAAGGGGCAACGCGAGATTGTAGCGTCAATTTTAGATGGCGAAAACGTGTTCGCTGTATTTCCAACTGGACACGG
>JAAXHI010000434.1:0-245 GCA_012270875.1 Candidatus Poribacteria bacterium
TCCAAGATTGCCAAGTGTTCAAGCGTCTGTTCTTGAACCCCTTCTTTTGCATCAACAACGAATAGGACGATATCCATGCCGTAGGCACCTGAGAGCATGCTTCGGATAAATTTTTCGTGTCCGGGTACATCAACGATGCCAGCACGCGAGGCATCAGGTAGGTCAAAGTAGGCAAAACCTAACTCAATAGACAAACCGCGCTCACGTTCCTCCTTGAGTCGGTCTGTCTCCATACCTGTGAGTGC
>JAAXHI010000434.1:304-4017 GCA_012270875.1 Candidatus Poribacteria bacterium
AAAGTTTGCAAGTGTTCTAAAGTTTGATAGTTAGAAAGTTGAGAAGCGTCCTCGGGCAACTTTACAGACTTTAGGCACTTTAGTACACTTTACCGATTTACCTGCTTTCGCACACTTTCTAACATTGATAACTGATAACTATTATGGATACGCATGAATCAGCTTGCCAATTCGACTGAACCTGACGTTCTCTACCAGTTTCCACACTTCCCATACTTTCGCCGGACGCGCGTCAAACGACCAATACACCATGAACGCTTGCCCCTTAATGTCGCTAACATCCACGGGACCCCATGAACGGCTATCGCTACTCTGGTCCCGGTTATCACCCATCGCGAAGACTTTACCTTTTGGAATCGTAAACGGCTTGCCTTCAGGAAACTTACGTCTGAACTGACTTGAAGTTAAAGCGTAATCAGAAAAATCTTCAGTATCTGGCAGATATTCCGGTTGACGAAACGGCGGAAAATCTCCTCTTGTGAAATGACTGAAGTTCATGTGTTTTGCGTAGTGCTCGTCGTCAATTGCAATACCGTTCACATAAAGTGTGTTCCCGCGTGTTTCGATTGTGTCCCCTTCAACCGCTACGATGCGTTTGATGAAATTTCGCTCCCGATCGTGTGGCGGAATAAAAACGAAGACATCACCACGGGAAGGCTTATGGAAATCGAAAATCTTTATCTCTGTGCCGGGGATTGTAATACCGTAGATAAACTTGCATACCAGAATTCGGTCCCCAATAAGCAAGGTATTTTCCATGGAACCCGATGGAATTTTGAACGCCTCAACAACGAAAGGACGTATAAATCCAAAAACGAGAATGAGTGCCACAACGATGACTTGGGCATATTCCCAGACGATGGTTTTCCGAAATTTTTGCCATTTGGACAATTGGGTATCGTTTTCATTCATGATGTCGTGGAGCCTCTAAAAATAAAAGCGTTCTCCTTTTCTCAGTTTAGTTTGCCTTGAACGAATCGGGTTGCCAATATGTGTATTATTCATCAGTTGCCAACATCGCTGTGAATGCTTCTTGTGGCACGTCAACTTTACCAATCTGTTTGAGCCGTTTTTTACCTTCTTTCTGTTTCTCCAGCAACTTCCGTTTTCGACTTACATCGCCACCGTAGCATTTCGCTGTAACATTTTTTCGGAGTGCCTGAACCGTTTCGCGAGCGACAATCTTGTTCCCAATCGCTGCTTGAACTGGGACTACAAACATCTGGCGAGGGATTAACTCTTTGAGTTTACTAACTAATACCTTTCCACGCGTTTCTGCCGTATCGCGCGGCAAAATAGTCGAAAGTGCGTCCACAGGGTCGCCGTTAAGCAGCACATCCAGTTTTACTAACTTTCCGGTTTTGTATTCGCCGATGTCGTATTCTAACGAACCGTATCCGCGTGTTAGGGATTTCAACTTCGGATAGAAATCCATTAGCATTTCACTCAGCGGAAGTTCATAGAGCAATTGCACACGACTTGCGTCCAATTGATTCATCCGCTTATATACACCCCGACGCTTCTGACAAAGTTCCATCGCATTTCCAATATAATCGCGCGGTACAATTATGTCAATATTGACATACGGCTCTTCAATTCGTTCAATATCATTTGGTTCGGGGAGATGCGCGGGATTATCAACGTATACGTTCTCACCCGTTTTCAGGTGAACTCGGTACATGACGCTCGGTGCCGTCCGAACAAGCGCGAGTCCAAATTCCCGTTCAAGCCGTTCATGGATGATCTCCATGTGGAGCAGTCCGAGAAAACCACACCGAAACCCGAAGCCGAGTGCGACAGAAGTTTCGGGTTCAAAATTAAAAGAGGCATCATTCAGACGCAATTTGTCGAGTGCTTCTCGTAGCGCATGAAATTGATTCGTGTCTGCTGGATACAGTCCACTGAATACGAGCGGTTTCATCTCACGATAGCCGGGCAGGGGTGTTGCGGTTGGTCTCACGTGGTGTGTGATGGTGTCTCCAATTTTCGCCTTATCAATCTCTCGAATGCCCGCGATGAGGTATCCGACACCACCGGTGTGTAGTGCTGTCGTTTTTTGCATCTCTGGCGTAAAGATGCCGACCTCTTCAATCTCATAGGAACGTCTTGTCTCCATGAGTTGAATTTTTTGTCCCGGTTCCACACTGCCATCAAAGATGCGGGTGTACATAATGACGCCACGATAATTATCGTAGACAGAATCAAGTACGAGTGCTTTTAAAGGAGCTTCAGTTTCGCCGAGGGGGGCAGGGATCCGGTTGACAACTGCTTCCAATATGGCAGGGATACCGATCCCCATTTTCGCACTAACGAGGAGCGCGTCGTCAGCAGGAATACCGATGACTTCTTCGATCTGCCGTTTGGCTTCATCGGGTTGTGCCATTGGCAAATCAATTTTATTGACAACCGGAATAATCTCAAGGTCGTTGTCTATCGCCAGATACGCATTTGCCAAGGTTTGTGCCTCGACCCCTTGGGCAGCATCCACAATTAAAATCGCGCCTTCGCACGCCGCGAGGCTACGTGAGACCTCATAAGTAAAATCGACGTGTCCGGGCGTATCAATTAAATTAAGTTCATAGCGGGTACCATCGGAAGCAGGATAGTGCAGTTTGACGGCAGTGGCTTTAATAGTAATACCACGTTCGCGTTCTAAATCCATCAAATCGAGGACCTGCTCACGCATATCACGCTCAGTGAGCGTATTCGTATGCTCAAGGAGCCGGTCGCTCAGGGTGCTTTTCCCGTGGTCGATGTGCCCTAAAATACAGAAATTTCGTATGTTTTCAAGATTCGTTGACATAGTGTAGATAGTATATCACAGCGTCTGTTCAATTGTCCATAGAAATAGTTGTCAGTTATCAGCAGCCAGTAATCAGTGTGTATAGCGACCAAGCGTGCTTCGCAGTGAGAATCCTACAGAAGCGTCCATTCTTTTGGCAGTTCCAATTTGCTTTGCATTACAAAGGGAGGCGTGATCGGATGATGTCGCCTCCCAAATCGAATGCTCAAAATCGCTATGAACCTCTCTATAGCGGCTTGACCTTAATGTTTCGGCACCAGATTTTCCCGCCGTGGTCTTGGATACCGATATGTCCACTGCGTGGAAAATCTTTAAGCGCGATGCCGAATTTGTTCCGGCTGCCGTCTGGGTTTTGGTGCGGTGTGTCCCACTCATCAAGATTGGCACGGACGATCTCATCGTCATTGAGCGTTACCGCGACGATGCTACCCTCACATGTGATGGTCATCTGATTCCATTCACCGGCGGGTTTGCAAGTATTCCGAGTCGGTCCCAAGGCATCGTAAAGCGCGCCGCAGTCGTGGCTATCCGTAGGTTCTTTGCCGTGTGTGTCTAAAATCTGAATTTCGAGTCCGGTCTGAACAGCATCATTCAGATCTGCCCATCGGATGAAAATCCCGCTGTTGACCTTCGCTTCGGTCTTGTAATCGAGTGCCAGTATGAAGTCACCGTACTGTTGTTCAGTGTAGAGGTATTTTCCACCCTGAACAGTGCAGAGGATACTGCCATCATCGATAACCCATCCTTCAGCACTACCAGTGGCTCCCCAACCGTTGAGTGACTCACCATCAAACAGGGATATCCATCCCTCATTTTTCTCTTTTTCTGTTAACATAATTTCTCCTTTTATTTCTGGAACTTAGGTTAATCCAACCAATTTATAGCTTACTAAAGTTTGGACAATATTATA
>JAAXHI010000136.1 GCA_012270875.1 Candidatus Poribacteria bacterium
ACTAATTACAGGATTTACTATAATTCCGGAAAGGGGTAAAATTATGAAATCCACTGATGTACGCAAGAATCGTCTGTCCTTATACGAAACCGCTTTGTGTCTCGCAATAGCGAAAGCACGTCAAGATGAATTGCAATGGGAACGTTTTATTGACAATTTATCTCAGATTTGTGATACGTTTGCCTCCGAGATCGCTTCTAAAAATACTGCCCCTTCTAAGGAGCAGAGTTCCTAAGTACGCGAGGCAAGAACTTTTTTAGACTGACTCTTGGAGTTTTGGATGATTTTTAAAAATTTTAACGAGAGAGCGGACTAACTTTTCGGGATCATGGCGGATCACGTTCATTTCGACACCGCCTTCTGTTACAATCATCCCGCAAATGAGGTCCGCTTCAATAACGTTTATACCTTCCTCATCAAGCGATTCCCGCTCACGGCTATAGGAAACCTGTACCTTTGCCGCATCCGCAACCTGCATTGTTTCTGTTGACAGTAAGGAAATATGCTTTGCCAAGTTAAGGACATCCATCGGATGCGTAGTATTTCCGTAAAGCATTGAGAGCCCTTCCTCCGAAAGTGAACGGATTCGGGTTAACTGAGCCACCAATTCTTGACGTACATATTCCTGAATAATCTCTGTTGGTGCGGGTTGATTGTTAACGAGAACGTAATCCAGTGCAATCTTAGCGTGATCCAGGACAGCGTTGACGTGATCGGTCACGGCATAGCCGTCGGTCTCCCCGGGTTGTGTCATCACATTACAGACATAAATTTTCATGGCAGGCGACTGTTGTATCGCTTCTACAATCCCTTTGATAACGAGATTCGGCATGATGCTGGTATACAGACTGCCCGGTCCGATAATGATAACGTCGGCATTAAGGAGTGCGTCCGTTGCCCCTTTATGCGCTTTACATTCATAAGACACCTCTGTTGCGTGATGTGTTTTTCCATTTTCGCGGGGTTCAAAAAAGACCCGTTTGATAGGTTCACGATTCTCCCTGATCGGAATCGTTGATTCCCCGCGGATGATCTCGCCATCGACGAGTTCTGCACAGAGGACTGTGTAATCCAAAGTAACGGGGATGATCCTACCGCGGACAGCAAGGAGACGGGAAGCGGCTTGAATTGCCATCGGAAAGTTGCCTTTCAGTTCTGTCAACGCCGTTAACAGGATATTTCCAACGGTATGCCCTCCGAGTTCACCATTGCTTGAAAAGCGATATTCAAAAAGCCCTGCGAGTTCATCGGCATCGGATAAGGTAAACAGCAGCCTTCGGATGTCGCCAGGCGGTAGCATATCAAATTCTTCAACAAGTCGTCCCGAACTCCCGCCATCATCTGAAACGGTAACGACCGCTGCGAGACTATCTAAATCAATAATATTGTCTTTACCTATCTCCAAATCAGCATAACGCTTAATGCCGCTGAGTAGAGCCGATAAACCACTTCCGCCTCCGATGCAGGCAAGTTTCAAAGTCATAATTTCTCCAAGCTAACCGCGGATCTTTTATATTCAGTCGTCGAAGCATCGTCAAAACTTCAGAATTTCCGCGTATTATTAAATGTTCTGTTCCTACAAGGCGACGTAATAGATAACGCAATTAATGCGAAATTTGTTTCATTAAGGTTGTTAAGGTTTCAAGTGTAGCGTCGCACAACTGCTCGGCTTCTTCGGAAGTCGGTGCTTCACTAAAAATTCGGATGACAGGTTCTGTCCCGGATTTCCGGATATTCACCCATCGATCCTGCCAGACGCGTTTAACACCGTCCGTTAGATCGAGGATGGCTTCTGTCTCAGCGTCCTGCTCTGTTTCATAAACGGCTAAGGCGGAATCTACGAGGCGCGTCGCAACCGCTTGTGATGGAATCTCCAATTTCTTCCTGCACATCTGATATTGCGGCATATTTTCTATGAGTTGCGTTACAGTGCTACCGGATTCAGCAAGGTATTGGACAATTGCAGCAATAGAGGTGATGCCATCTGTCGTGTGGTGCACATTCGGATAGATAACGCCACCTGTGCCTTCACCGCCGATGACTGCCTTAACTTCGTGCATCTTTTCAACGACCCAACCCACACCGACTTTCGTCCGATGAAGTGCAACCCCGTGATTCGCGGCAATATCATCTAACATCCTGCTGGTCGATACCGTAGCGACGACATCGCCTTTCGTTTTGCCAAGGATAAAATCGACAACGAAAGCGAGCGTCCATTCACCGTTTAGCGGGACACCCTGTTCGGTGACAAGAACAAGTCGGTCAGCATCGCCATCATGGGCAAAGCCGATATCTGCCTCGGATGCCAGAACGGTTTTGCTAAGTTCATCTAACGCCTCAGGCGTAGGTTCAGCAGAACGGCGGAAGTGTCCATCGGCGACACAATTAAGTTCGATAACTTCGCATCCAAGTTTTCGTAGGAGGGACGGACTAATTACACACCCGGCACCGTTTCCCGCATCAATGACCACCTTCAAATCGGTGCCTTGAATTAAATCGAGTTCAAGCCATGAGGCACTCAAAATTTGTTCGAGATGGTATGCCGATGCATCTTCGTGGATTTCAAGTGTCCCTTGTGCGTCCCAAGGTGCAAGTGCAAAATCCTCCGTTTCGTAGATCCGTAATAATGCGTCGCGGTCTGTTTGTGTTAAGAGGTTGCCCGATGCGGTGGCAAATTCGATGCCGTTCCAGGCAACAGGATTATGGCTGGCTGTAATGGTTATACTTCCGTGTGCGCGTAGTGCCTTCGCCATCAGTAGTATCGTCGGTGTTGGGCAGAGACCCACATCAATGACGCGGCATCCTGTGGCAAAGAGTCCCGCAAGTACCGCGTGTCGGAGCATCGGACTTGAGGTCCGAGAATCCCTACCGACGATCACCGTTTTACCACCGACAAAAGTCCCGAAAGCCATTGCGAATTGTGTAATGACCCGAATATCGAGCGAGGTGCCAACCTCTCCACGGACACCCGAAACACTAATGATCGGTTTTTCTGTGTTGTTCATGTTATTTTTCTCTATAGCGTTTTACGCGATATACGCGCGGGATCTGCACATCTGCCATGTGCCTAAGAAACAGCATCCGCCAATAACCAACTGCCATACGCCTACAAGATACCACGGCTTTGGAAACATATAAACATAAGAAGTAACGGGTGTTAGGTCATACAGGACCGGGTTCCTAAAGATATCGAACCCTTCAAAGAGACAGCATACAACGATAAGTGGGTTTAGGTGTAAGACCAGTGGTATAAAGGGTTGAAAGTCGTCCACATAACGTTTGAACGGGTTGAGCCAAAACGCACTACCGATCAAAATACACCATAAAAGCACCGCCAATTCTGTGCCGAAAAGTGCGTCCTTGAAAACCTGTGCCCCCCACATACCGACGGCTCCCGCAGATATGCTATAAATCCCTAACATTACCAACATCTGGAACGCTTTCGTGAACGGGACATTCGTGACGAATAAAATGACAGCGGTTGACAAAAGCACCCAACCGAACACCGGCACCTGACTCATCACAAGCTGCCGTAACAAATAACGTCCAGAAGCGATAGGACTGAGTGTGAGCAACCCGTTCGTAGAAGGGGCAGTATTAATGTTGAAACGTGTTTTCAGAAAACTGGTATGAACGGTGTAGGCAGCGAGATAAGGCGCGATCAAAAGCACGACACATATTTGTGCGATGAAGAGGCATTCTGTTGGTGAACCGAGTTTCTTCTCTATCAACAGTTGATAGAGGATCCACATCAAAAAACTCGCGATGATGCAAACCGAGAAGACTTTTAGAAAATGGTTGCGACCGCTTATAATCTTATACATAAACCGACTCTATTTGTCTTGCATTTGGCTGCGGAGCCGCAAGATTGCCTCAGCGATAGAGATAAGGTTCGGGTTAATAGCCAACGCCTGCTTGTATGCCTCAATTGCTTCGTCAATTTTACCGAGTCTGACATAGACGTGTCCCATCCCAGCAAACGCACCAAAGTGATTTGGATTCAGTGAGATCGTCTGTTTGCAATCACGAATTGCTTTACTCCACTCTTCGAGCATGAAATATGCGATTGCGCGTTGGTTGTAACCTTCAGCGAAGCTCGGGGCGGCTTCGATGACCGTGGTGAAACGTTCAACGGCTTGTTGATATGCCTCGTTCTTGAGCAGGTTTTTCCCATCCTTAAGCATCGCGTCAACGGCATCATCGCCAGAGTGCGACCAGATTTTCCACAGCGCGTATTCAGCATTGTAGCGGGTCCCAGAATCATCGTTCTTCAAGGCTTCTACCAGTGCCGGGATTGCTTCTGGTGTGCCGATTAATCGTAACGCAGATCCAGCAGCGCGCCCCAGTAACGGGTCTTTGCTATGAAGATAGGTGACCAGATCCGCTTCTGAATAGTTAGCATTCAGAAGTTGTTTGAGTTTCTCATCGTCCCCTGAATTCTTGAACATCAGTTTCGCTAATTCCGAAAATCCGTTGTTCCTATACATGGTCAGACCTCGCTGTATTGCTGATTCCGAGTTGATTGTAACAAGTATAGCAGATTTCTACGGGAATAACAATCCAAAATCCAGTGTGCACCAAAAATCTTGCAATTTAGATGATTAGCTGCTACAATTTGATTTCAAAGAAATAAGAAACTGTCCCAAAACATCAGAAAATGGAGTAAAACGCATAGCGTGAAAAGACGAAAAGTTCTCATCCTCTGTATCGATGCAGGTAGCCACGACTATCTGGCAGCAAGCGACCTCCCTACCCTCCAAAAATTGGCGAAATCTGGATTCTATCTGCATGCCAATGCCGTCATTCCGTCCGTTACAAATGTCAATAATGTAAGTATCGCAACAGGCACATTTCCTGAAACACACGGCATCACGACGAATTATCATGTGGATAGAGCGACAGGTAAAGGCGAATTTATTGAGGATAACCGATTTCTTCTCGCACCGACACTCTTTGAAATAGCGAAAGCGTCTAAATTCGCGGACAAAACCGCACTCTTTGTGACAAAGAAAAAGTTGTTACGGATGCTTGAAGCGGGTGCCGACATCGCAGTCGCTGCCGAAGCACCACCTTCTGCGTACGTTCAGATGGCAGGAGCGGTTGAACCGATTTACTCCTCAGAAATCAATTGGTGGCTACTCCGTGCTGTACGGGAGACGTTGCGGAGGGACGATCCAGAACTTGTCTATTGCTCAACAACGGATTGGGTTCAACACAAATACGCACCCGATGCCGAACACTCCCAACAGCATCTCGCAATGCTGGATCAAATTATGAGTGACATTGTAGACGATAACCCGGAACGTGAGATCTATATCACAGCGGACCACGGCATGTTGGCAAAAACTACCGCAATTGATCCGGGACGGGTGCTAACAGAAAACGGTATTCCCGCAAGTGCTATCCCTATCATTAAAGACCGATACGTCGCACATCACGGTAATCTGGGGGGTGCTGCTTATGTGTTTCTGAAGAACCTTACGGATACACCAGAAGCGATTCAGAAACTGCTAAGTACGCCCGGCATCGAAGAGGCGTACGCTGCAGAAGATGCAGCAAGCACCTTTCGGCTCCATCGCGAACGGATCGGCGACATCTTTGTATTAGCAGATGAGACAACTGTTTTTGGAGAGTTGGAAACCGCAGTGGAACCGACAGATGTGCGTTCACACGGCTCGCGACACGAAAGTTATGTGCCGGTCATCGGGTATAACAGCCCTTGGCAGGCAACAGATTTTGAATACAACCTTGATGTTGGAAGACTATTTTTACAGAGTTTACGTTAGGTAATAGGATTCACCATCTCCAATACACTATGTACTAAACTATACAAGGAAATAGTAATGGGTAGAAGTAATGTAATATGGGTCGATGAAAAAACGCTTTCAAAAGATATGAGTGGAAAAGTTTATATCGTAACCGGAGCCAATTCGGGTGTCGGTCTCGAAACTACAAGACAACTTGTCAAGCAAGGTGGCCATGTAATAATGGCATGCAGAAGACCCGATGCTGCAGAGGAAGTGGCTCAAAGTTTTAGGGAATTAAAAGGTAGTTACGAAGTCATGAGATTAGACCTTGCCGATCTACAGTCGGTAAGAGATTTTGTTGATGAATTCTTAAAGAAACACGATAAACTGGATGCTTTAGTATGCAATGCAGGACTCGTGACCTTCGGCAGTGAAGTCGAACGTACAAAAGATGGATTTGAGATGGCTATAGGCGTTAGTTATTTCGGTCACTTCCTTCTTACCGAATTATTGCTTGATATATTGAAGAAAAGTGCGCCATCAAGAATGGTGATTGTTTCGTCTGTTGTTCATGCAGGAAGTCAACGAAACCGACCCAATGTGCATTTGGATGACTTGAATTTTAACACCAGGAAATTCAATAATTTCGCTGCTTACGCCGAGGCTAAAGTTGCTGTTGTATTATATGCAATGGATCTTGCGAAAAGACTGGAAGGCACAGGTGTTACAACAGCCTCTGTTCACCCGGGTTGGGCACGATCAAACTTCGGAGGCAATAATTTGGTTATGAAAATTATGAGAGTGGTGATGGCACCCTTGAGTCCTTTTATCACTGACAGTAACGAAGAAGCAGCCCAAACATCACTTCACTGTTTGCTCTCTGATGATGCACCAAACCATTCAGGCGCGTATTTTAGCCAAAGCAGCGTGCTGTATAGAGACAAAGAATGTAAAAATGGTGGTTGGCCCATGACATCTCCAAATCCAAATGCCAGAAATATGGATACTGCGAAGAAATTAGTTGATTTAAGCTATACTAAAGTTTGGACAATTTTAA
>JAAXHI010000496.1 GCA_012270875.1 Candidatus Poribacteria bacterium
TGGATAGGCGGATGCCTCTTTGTTCTGGTTTCGGTAAGCGTAATTGCAATAACGCGAAATGTTTTGCCGAATAGCATCACAGCAGACCGATTTTCGATTTTATCAGTCTACTCTGAACGGGATCGTGCTCACTTACAGAGTTATGTTTCCGTTAGAACTACGGCACGCGCCGAAATATCTATTGACTTTACGAAACGGACCTTCATCCGCCAACAAGAAATTGAGGACGCAGGGACCGAATTCTCTGAAAAAATTGGAACATTGGTTCAAAATTCACGTACACTATTACGAGACCTGTTTGTGGAGCCGTGGCATCCTACGACNNGCGTGGTATGTTGTGGGTAAAGAGATGACTTACTTAGGAGACATCGCACTTGATACTAAACCTGAACCGTCAAAAACATCGCTTCGGCTACAAGTGACATCCGAAATGCCGCCGGATGAAGAATTGAGCGGTACGCGGGAGAAGTTTGCGCAAATCTTAGGGCGGGAATGGGTGTTACGATATTTGGAGACAGAGATAGATACAAATTTGCCACCCTACTTGATCGGATGGACTTCTCAAGGCTTGACCGATACAGCAGTAGACGGAACTGTTAACACAAATGATGAAACTTTGGTGATTTTTCGTGCCATTCCAAAGAGGTGAACTGTGGATGTGCTATCGCTCGGCATTTATGTCGTTGATGTGCTTGGACGACCGATAGATCAGTTTCCTGAAAAAGGGAAATTAGTACTCTTTGACGAACTCGAAATCCATACGGGTGGCTGTGCGAACAACACAGCTCTTGTGCTGACGCGCCTGGGTGTCTCTGCTGGTGCGATGGGCAAGATCGGCACTGACGCTTTTGGCGATCTGATTCTACAAACGCTTACGGACAATAACGTTAATACGGTAGGTATGCAACAGGATGCCGACGTTAGCACTTCATTTACGTTTGTCGCGATCGCTTCCGATGGCGAACGGACCTTTTATCACTACATCGGCGCGAACGGCGAACTCCGTGAGGCAGACCTGAATTGGGAACTCATTAAAACTGCCAAAATTTTACACATCGCCGGTGCGCTCGTCATGCCGAGTTTCGACGGTGTCCCGATGGCGAACGTCCTTCGGGAGGCAAAAGCGTTGGGGATAACAACCTCGCTCGACACGGCGTATGATGCAACGGGAAAGTGGTTGGAGACATTAGAACCGTGTTTGCATCATGTAGACATTTTTATGCCAAGCATTGTTGAAGCGCAACATCTCACGGGTATGTCTGAATGCCGCGAAATTGTTCAATTTTTGCGAGGTAACTACAATATCGAGACGATCGCTATTAAAATGGGAGAAAATGGCAGCTACGTCTCTACACCAGAAACGGAACTTTCCGTGCCTGCCTACGCTGTCAATGTTGTTGATGCAACAGGTGCGGGGGACGCATACGCTGCGGGTTTTCTTGCGGGAACGATTATGGGTTGGGATTTGAAAGCGACTGCGGAATTGGCGTCCGCGACCGGGGCAGCATGCGTCACCGCTATCGGTACAACTGCTGGCATCCAAAATCTCGAAGAGACATTGAAGATTAGCGATCAGCCATCGGCAGTCAGCCGTCAGTAGATGCTGGAGGCAGTTGTAATATCCCCTTGATACTAATAGGACTTACGCAAATTGAGCAAATATCGGACATTTAGACGTAAAAAGCGGGAATCTTCGTCCTTTAAACCCCCTAAATCCCCCTTATCAGCAGGACTTTAAGACGGAATGCGTAAGTCCTAACTAAAAAGATATCTCTACTAATAACTATAAAAACATGAATAACACAGCAATTGTTCAAACAGAAAATCTATCGAAATGGTATGGTGAAGTCATGGGGGTGAACAATGTAACGCTCACGATTCACCCCGGAATAACCGGTTTATTGGGTCCAAATGGTGCTGGCAAAACCAGTTTAATCAAACTTATGACTGGGCAACTGAAACCTAATCAAGGCGAGGTGAAGGTTCTGAACCAACCGGTATGGAATAATCCGATACTGACGCGGCGGGTAGGCTATTGCCCCGATATAGAATTGGCATATCAATTCATGAGTGGTCATGAGTTTGTTACTTTTTTCGCGACGTTAAGCGGGTACGACACATCAGAAGTAGAATCTCGGAGTCTACAGGTATTGGAAACGGTAGATATGCTACCGGCAAAGGATCGTCCGATTGGTTCCTATAGCAAAGGGATGCGGCAGCGTATCAAACTCGCGCAGGCGTTGGTCCACGAACCGGAACTGCTATTTCTTGATGAACCGCTCACAGGCTTAGATCCGAATGGCAGACGACATGTGCTTGCCCTGCTGAAAGACCTTGCCGACAAAGGTATTAGTATCGTCGTTTCAAGCCATATCCTCTATGAGATTGAAGCGTTAACAGAGACGATTCTGCTCATCCATCAAGGCCGTATCCTTGCAGAAGGCACCATCTCCGATATTCGAGAACTGATTGATGAACATCCGCATAAAGTCTACTTAAGCACCGACGAACCGCGCCGTTTGGCGCAAGTCTGCCTCCCTTTTCCAGACATTTTGAGCGTAACCTTTGTCAATGGTGCTGATACTGCAGAAGAAACGTCGGCAAACGCAGCAGGTGATATTATCATCGAAACCGCTAAGCCTGATGCTTTCTATGCACGGCTTCCCGAACTCCTCATCGAAAACGAATTGAACGTTTCCCAACTCTACTCTCCTGACGATAATCTCTCCTCTGTGTTTAAATACTTGGTCGGGTAGTGCGCTCCTCTCGCGGAATTGATTTCCAACCGCGTCTACAAAGGGTGCGCATATAAAATTTTAATCCCCTTCCTCCACGAATGCCCCATATTGTCCACTTTGAAATACGGTATCACTGAGATAGCGTTTAGTCCAGATGGTCGAACACTTGCGAGCAGTGGTTGGGACGGCATAGTGCTGCTGTGGGATCTGAACCCAGACGCAACTGCTGACACTGAAACCCCACGACTCGCTGAAGATGCGAATCGTGATGGGGCAGTAGACCTCCAAGATTTGGTTTTCGTTGCCTCCCAATTCGGTCAGTCTGGCGTAGAAAACGGTGCGGATGTTAACAGGGATGGCGTTGTGGACATAGCGGATATCTTGCTGGTTGCTGGTGCCCTTGAGGTAGACAATGGTGCGCCATCTGCACATTCGCCTTCGATAGAATCCCTTACCGCCGCGGAGGTGGAACAGTGGTTAGGACTTGCACAACAAATTAACATTATAGTAAAATTATTTTCGGATTTTACTATAAAACACCAAATGTCCACAGAGGTATCGCCGTTCTTCAAAGACTCTTGGCTGTGCTGACTCCAAAAGAGACGGTACTCTTGTCCAATTATCCGAATCCGTTCAACCCTGAGACGTGGATACCGTATCAGTTAGC
>JAAXHI010000010.1 GCA_012270875.1 Candidatus Poribacteria bacterium
CTAAATAAACGGTGGCACTTCAAATATTTCCAGACTAAAGCTAGACAGAGACGGTATGCTATCATAGCGAACACAGTAATTGATGATAATATCCTATCAAGATTATGGGATCTACTTCAAACAAAATTTCCAAAGGAGATACAGTAATGTCAACATAACAATCTATTGAGGTAACTTCACATGTGGCTAGGGATTTTCTCCAGAACGCTGCATACTTTAATACTATGCCCAAGGTGGTTTGGGAGTATGTTGCTAACTCTTTGGATGCTGCTAAAGATGGTATTATAGTAGTCATCGCGATCGAGATAACAAATCACGAGATTAGAATATCTGACAACAGTTGTGGGATGTCCAGAGAAGAGTTAGGCAAGTTCTTCCAAATGCACGGAGAGAATATCCTCAGAAAACAAGGGAAGAAAGTTCGAGGACGGTTTGGTACAGGCAAATGTGCTGCCTTTGGCTTGGCAAATTCTTTCCGAATTGACACAATCCAGGCAGGCTCAAGGAATATCGTTGAATTACACAGAGAAGACATTGAACGTGCACAGAATGGTGAACCATTTTCTGTTCGAGATATCGAAGTGAATCAGTCAACCCATGAAGATGATGGAACAATCGTAATCATACGGGAATTAAATATAAAACGACCAAACGTTAACAAAGTCATTTCATACCTTGAACGGCATCTAAGCCGTTATCGTACCCGTGCCCGTGTCGCTGTAAACGGACATGTGTGTAAATTTGAAGAACCTCCATTTATAAAGCAGTTTAAGCGTTTTCCACCAATAGAAATTGCCAAACTCATTGGCAATGTATCGTTGAATGTGAAGGTGTCCCCTGTGCCATTAGACGATGATACCCGAGGGATTGATATTCTATCATACGGCATCTGGCATGAAACAACTCTCGCGGGAATTGAAAGGAAAGAGAATGCGAATCATATTTTTGGACAGATAGATGTGCCTATCCTAGAGGATGGTGAATGGCCAATTCCGGCCTTTGATAACACAAGAAATAATACACTAAACCGGCAAAATCCTATTGTTGTGGTCCTGCTAGGTTGGCTTTCAAAGGAACTTGAAGAAATAAGATCGGATTTCGTGAGACAAGTTCGCGAAGAACGCCAATCAGAACTACAAGCAAAGTTAGTGAAAGAAACTGAAAAGATCTCAGACATTCTCAACCAAGACTTTGCACAACAGGAAATAGAACTTGAATTAGCTCAAAGAGTTTCAAAACGCTTTGGAAATAGAAGTGTGAACGAAATTCTTAATGGCGAAGGTGAACTTTTGCCAGATAGTGATGATGTGCAAACACCTAGGGAATCGGATGAACATACTGCTCTAGGAAACGTCTCAAGTTCGGGATCAACTGCACGACGTAGGAATAAACAAGTGGGAAAAAAGAGGACTGTTAGAGGCGGTGGAAACCGCCTAAAGGCCGTTTTTTCCATTGAATTCGAGCACTTCACTGCTGGACAAAATCGATCAAGGTACGATGGAAACACAAAAACAATTTTTATAAACTTAGATCATCCCCAGATCGCTAATGCATTTGAAACAGGTGGCAATACCACAAGCTCGCGGCAATTTCGAGAGATTTGCTATGAAGTTGCAGCGGTCGAATATGCTATTGCTTTACCGTATGAAAAACTTGAGAAGGATGAGTTATATCACGCAGAAGACGCACTATTTGATGTGAGAGATACCATTGATCGAGTGACTAAAAGTTTTGTACAGGTTCTTGGAAATTAGCCATTTATATTTTATATTTATTTATGTTTACCAAACTAATGAGAATCACAAGAGGCACCTCTAAAAGGATCCTTTTTGTCTTCCTATTCACAGTTGTTATCGGATGTGTAAGTAGCTCTACTAACGTTCAATTGGCACCCGCGACCCGTGCGGAAGTGGATGCGATGCTCAACACATTGCAAGCGAGATATGACCTCACCGGTTCCCTGAAGATTCTACAGATGATGGTAACAATTGAGGAAGGCGATCAGAGCGAAGAAGTCCGAGAATCGCTGTGGTATAAGAAGTCGGAAAACGGCGGAGAATTACTCCACATCCAAGCGTTGGGAGCAGTTAATGAACCGCGCGGAGTCGCAATCGCCAATCAAGACAAGGATCAGTTCATGCTCCGCCTTCTCAACGAGCAAAAAGCCTTCGTCGGTCCATTATCTGATGGTGCTTTGCGAGAAATTTTCGGTGTAGATTTACGCGTGTCAGATGTCCTAAGTGCTATTTTTGCCAACCCGTTCCTTGACGGACGCACCAGCAAATTCACATCTGTTGAAACTTCCGGTGCGAAATTTACTATCACCCGTCCGGGAATTCAAAAGGGACACGTAGAAACCATCACGCTTTTTGTCCGCGAGGACGAACCACGCGTAACCGAGTGGCATATCCACGATGAAAAAGGAATCCTTCAACAGCGCGCTGCCTTTGCTGACTACCGTCCAGTGAGCGGTATCCTTCGAGCCCATAAGGTCGAAATCGAACGTCCGCTTGAACAGACGCGCGTCACTGTGAAAATCGCCAAAGTCGAGCTGAACGTCGAGATTAAAGATAGTAAGTTTGATACCGAACCGTTCCTAACGGAGGATATCGAAATTATTCCGCTGGGACAATCCGCGCAGTAGTTGGTCCAATCGTGCAAAACATACGCGTCCGCGCCCACGCCAAAATTAACCTCTATCTGGATGTCGTCGGAAAACGCCAAGACGGCTACCACAACCTTGAAACGATCTTCCACTCTATCGGTCTGTACGATGATGTCATCATCCGCAAGCAGAATACGAAGGAGATAACGGTTCGCTGCGAACATCCGGCGGTTCCATCCGATTCCCGCAATTTGGCATATCGCGCGGCACAATGCCTCAACGACGCAGTAGGCGGCATCGGTGGCATCGCAATTGACATCCATAAACGGATTCCTGTCGCTGCTGGACTCGCAGGCGGAAGCGCAGATGCTGCCGCCGTCCTTCACGGCGTGAACGAACTCTTTGGACTCGGTTTCACACGAGAAACACTGATGCGCTTCGGGGCACAGTTGGGCGCAGATGTCCCGTTCTGTCTGCACGGTGGTGCCGCATTCGGACACGGCATCGGCGACCAGTTAACGCCGCTGCCCGCACTTCCCGACCTACCGCTCCTCCTGCTCAATCCCGGTATCGAAATCTCGACAGCCGCCGTTTTCAAAAAATTGAATTTTTCCTTGACAAAGCGAGAAAAAAAGGATATAATTATAACGACTTACATAGAGAAGGGTGATGTCCTCGGCATCGGGAAAAACCTTTACAATCTCCTTGAGATGCCAGTTTTTTCCCAATACCCCGAAATCGCTGCACTAAAAACTGAGTTATCTACGCAGGCTGGATGTTATGGCGCGTTGATGTCAGGGACGGGTGCTACACTGTTCGCTGTGATGCATGATACTGCAGCAGCACACCGAAGCGAATCACACTTCAAAAACAAGGTACGTTTTTGCACGACGACAGTAACCAGTCCTGTCAGTGTATACATCAATGATTAAAGGGCGGTAGCCAAGCGGTAAGGCACAGGTCTTTGGAACCTGCACGCGTAGGTTCGAATCCTACCCGCCCTGTCTCCTTTTTGATGAGATTCTTGAATATATAAGGAAAAGGCAGAGTTTCAAAATGCAACAAGCAAAATTAGAGGTTCAACAACGCGGCACTTTCGGGAAACAGCACGCACGCTCACTCCGGCGTGATGGCATTGTTCCCGCTGTCCTTTATGGGCGCGCGCAAGATACCTTGACGATCCAACTCAATGCTCGAACCTTCAAACAATTCCTACGCACGTACGGTGAAAACGTTATTATTAATATGGATGTCGGTAACGGGAATACCGAAACCGTTATCATTAAAGACATTCAACGCCACCCCGTGGAAAAACATACTTTGGTCCATGCGGATTTCATTAGAATCTCGCTCGATGAACCTGTGACATCAGGTGTGCCGGTGGTACTCGAAGGCACCCCACCCGGTATTCAGGAGGGCGGCGTTCTCGAATTTCCACTCCGACAAATAACAGTTCACTGCTTACCTATGCGAATACCGACCGATATCTCGGTTGACGTGGGCGAATTGGACATCGGTGACGCTATCCACGTGAGCGATTTAAGCCTCGACGAGGAAATTGAGATCATAGACGATCCGCAACGCATTATAGCGACAGTTAGCCAACCGCGCGTCCAACTTGAAGAAGAAACACCAGAGGCTGAAGAAGGTGAGGAAGGTGAAGTTGAAGGTGAAGAGGGTGAAGAAGCCGCTGCTGAACAGCCTTCGGAACCAGAGATCATTTCTCGTAGACGCAGTGACGACGACGACGACGAATAGCACTGCCTGTATAAAGAAAATACAAGAAAGGTGCGTCAACAGGGACGCTGTTCCTGCTAAAATTGGCGCGCTTTTCTTATGCATTCTCATCCTGGCTACCACGCTTAAAGGTATCGCACAAACACCCACCGTTCACTTCATTGACGCGGACGGAAAAACCGTAGCGGAGGTATCCGCACATCACCAAGACGCGCAGATCTACCTACCCGTTGATGCCGTGAAACAGGTCATTGATCCGAGAGCGACGCATCAATACAACCATCCCCGAAAACGACTCACCCTCAAAACGAAAGATCGGCAAATCCGCCTACAAATGGGCAAATCCGCAATTAGCATCGAACCAGACGGACAAACACTGACCCTCGCCACGCCGCCTATAACCATCGCACAACAACCGATGCTGCCTATCGATTTTTTTATCCAATTTCTACCTATTCTTAACAACGTCGAAGTCATCTATAACCCTAATTTGAATAGGTTGCAGATAAGATCCAAGCGTACTTGGGCACCCATAGAAACAGGCAACACCCAGAACTGGACAATCATTGTCGATCCAGGACACGGCGGGGCCGACCACGGGTCCGCAAGCAGCACCGGAAGACTTGAGAAAAATATTGTGCTCGCAGTCGCAAAACAACTTCAAGAACGGATCAAACAGCAAGGTATACAGGTTCATCTCACCCGTGAGACAGATGCCCAAAAAACACACTTTGAGCGTATTCAGAGCGCTAAGCAAAACCGAGGGCAGCTTTTCCTGAGTCTGCACTGCGACACCTCTTTCTCGCCACATGAAAAGGGGATCAGGATATACCTCAATAACCCGAAAGGCAGAATCCGGTTCCCAAATATCGCCAAGCCAACACTCGTAGGGCAACAATTAAAAGTACTCGCCCAAGTCAATTTTTTAAAGCAGAGCCAAGACTTCGCACAAGCACTCCGAACGGAACTGAACTTTCTAACAGAAACCCCGATTAAGATTATCGACCTACCGCTCATCGCATTATCTGAAACCTATATGCCAGCCGTCATTTTAGAAATCGGCTACCTTTCTAACGTTGAGGACTCAGAGAAACTCTCTAACGCTGAGTACACCGCAAGCCTTGTAGAAGCGATTACCCGCGCGCTCCAACGATATATCTCCTCTATTAATCAGCATACCGCCCCAATAGCACCAGAAGAATAGAACAATCCCGTATATCCAGAGAAAGAAACCATGATAGACAATCAGGAAACGATCCCTCAAACACAAAACGAACATATCTCACGGGCACAAGGATGCCTTATCGGGCAACTCGCGGGCGATGCTCTCGGAAGCTTTGTTGAGTTCCAGTCCACTGAACAAATTTGGCGGCAACACCCTGACGGTATTCGAGATATGGTTGACGGCGGAACTTGGCACACAATCGCTGGACAGCCTACAGATGACTCCGAATTGGCATTGATGTTGGCACGGACACTAATAGAAAAAGGAAGATTTGATCGGGAAGCGATTCGGGAGGCGTATCGCTTCTGGTACGACTCCGATCCTTTTGATTGCGGTCGGACCACCTATAGAGGACTCATGGGAGATCCCGATCCAGTCAGCGAATCAAACGGGGGAATGATGCGCGTCAGTCCACTCGGAATCTTCGGCGCGAATCATGACTTAAAACAGGTTGCAGACTGGGCGCGTCAAGATGCAGCGATTACGCATATTCATCAGGTTTGTCAGGACACCAGCGCGTTGTTCGCTATGGCAATAGCATACACAATCCGTACAGGCTGTGACGCAAACACACTTTATGAACACATTGTTTCTTGGGCAGAGGAAATAACAGATGAGCAAAGTATTGTTGAGACAATTCGAGCGGCAAAGGATACACCGCCCGAAGATTACATGCACAAAATGGGGTATGTGCTGATCGCACTGCAGAACGCGCTCTATCAACTACTCCACGCACCAAATGCTGAAGAGGGGATTATAGACACAGTAATGCGCGGCGGCGATACTGATACAAACGCCGCTATTTGTGGTGCATTGCTCGGTGCTGTTAACGGGCTATCCGCAATGCCCGAACGGTGGGTGGAAACCCTACGCAATTGCCGTCCCAAAGAAGGCACATCGGGTGTATATCAACCGCGTCCTGAATGTTTCTGGCCCGCAGACGCTTTAGAACTTGCCGTACAACTCGTCGAAGCTTAGACGACACCAAGGTCCGGCGGAAAAGGATAAAACAGTGAAACATAACAACAGTGCCGGTTTCTCAAGACTTTTGGTAATCTGGGGAATAACGCTCGTTGCTGTTGCCATCTGTCTCGGTGTAACACTCCTGCTGATTGAAAGGTCAGAGTTGACAGTGATTCCGGTCGCACCGCCACCGCTCCCTACTGCCGCCAACCCTTCAGATACGCCACCGCCACCGCAAGAAGTCAATCTATTCCTACTTGATGCTACCACCCTTATACTCGTCCCTATCAAAATCGAACGACGCCTCCATACAGACGATCTTACGAAACGTTTGAATCAGGTGGTCACAGCACTCATTCAGGAAACACCACCTAACTTCAGGAACACAATCCCCCGTGGAACAGAACTCAACGAAGTCTACATTGACAACCAACAGACAGCGTACTTGGATTTCTCCAGCCATCTCACCGATGGCCATATTGGCGGCACAACAGCAGAATTTTTGACAGTCACAGCAATCCTTAAAACCGTCTTCGATGCATTCCCCGATCACATTAAACAGGTTCAAATTTTAATTGATGGTAAGGAAATAAAAACAATCGCAGGACACCTGAATCTCTCGCAACCGTTACGTCTCCCGCAATGAGGTTGAAGCAGTGCTTAATTACTTGGCACTACATAACATCAGGACTTACGCAAATTTGGCACGCGATGGTAGATTTTTTAGTTTTAAACCCCCTAAATCCCCCTTATCAGGGGACTTTAAGAGGAAATGTGTAAGTCCTACATATAACAGATAGGCATGGATAAAAAAGTAAAACTCATCATTGGACTCGGCAATCCAGGGATGCGCTATGACCACACAAAACACAACGTCGGTTTCCGCGTGATTGATGCACTTTATGAGGAATTCTGTCAGCGAGATTCTCAGCCGCGCCCTACGCACACATCAATCTGCAATTCACTCGTTATCCAGACAACGTGGCACGACACAACTATCATCCTCGCGAAACCGATGACATACATGAACAACAGTGGCGCTGCTGTCGCAGCACTCGTCAGACGATTTGAAATCCCGCTCCCGGAACTCTGTATTGTCTACGACGATGTTCACTTAGACATCGGTGTGCTTCGGATGCGGCGGAAGGGCAGCGACGGCGGACAGAAGGGTATGAAATCTATTATCCGCCACTTAGGCACCACAGAATTCCCGCGCTTGCGTATCGGTATCGGTGAACCTATCGGTGCTTTAATCGATTACGTCCTCACCGAATTTTCGGAAGATGAAGAAATTGAGATCGGACACACGATCCATCGCGCCATTGATGCCCTTGAAACGCTCGTCAGAGACGACATTCTGACAGTCATGAATAAATTTAATAGTCGCTGAAATAGCCGTCAGCCGTCGGTTTCCTTCGGCTGTCAGTAGAACCGCAAGGGAATATAAAAGAACGAAAACGCAGCATGCATTCTCACTGCGAAGCAGGGGCATGCGGATATACGGAGAAAACACTTGAAATCTAAAACTCACCTAAACGAACCGCAAGGGAATATAAAAAAACAAATAGCCATTGATGCTGTCCTAAAAGCCATACAGCTCTGCGAACACGTGCAAGCTGAGATGGTTCCAACAGATGCCATTCAAAAGGCAGACCGAAGTCCTGTAACCGTCGCCGACTTCGGGTCGCAGGCACTGATATGTAAAGCGATTGGTGATGCTTTTGCTGATGCCCCAATTGTCGCGGAGGAGGACGCACAGTCCCTGAAAGAAAACGCGTCTCTATTAAAACGCGTTACAGACTACGTGAACCGTTTTTGCAAAGATAAGGTTCCAGCAGAAACTGTTTGCGAATGGATCAATAGAGGGAGTGGTGAAGTCGGACCGAGTTTTTGGACGCTTGACCCGATTGACGGCACGAAAGGTTTTCTGCGTCGTGATCAGTACGCGATTGCTTTGGCTTACATTGTTGATGGTGTCGTTCAACTCGGTGTTCTGGGATGCCCGAATCTACCCTATCGGTTGGATGCCACCGAACCCGAACGCGGATGCCTTTTTGTCGCAATCCGAGGTGAAGGCACGCACCTCTATACCAAAACCGGTGAACTTTTAGAGCAGGTACACGTATCGGAGGCAGCACACCGCTTCGCAGAGAGCTTCGAGTCCACACACGGTGATAGCGATGCCCACAGCAAGATTGCGAACGCGCTCGGGATCATAGAACCACCTGTCCAAATCGACAGTCAAGCGAAGTACGGCATCGTCTCGCGTGGCGAAGCGTCCCTCTATATCCGTCTCCCTAACCCTGCATACCCTGATTATCGAGAGTGCATCTGGGACCACGCTGCAGGCGCGATTGTCGTCGAGGAAGCAGGCGGCACGGTCACAGATGCCAACGGCGCACCCCTTAATTTCTTGACAGGAAAACGGATGCACGAGAATCGCGGTATTGTCGCAACCAACGGAAAACTCCATCCACACGTTTTGAAAGCAGTAGCTAAGTCCTAACAATAGCAGAGTTCGGAGAATCATGCTTATAGACGAAACCGACTCTTCCGTAAGTTAGAAAACCATAGCCCGTAATGAAGCAGATCGCTTATGGGCGAGTACGCCGCAAAATGGAGGGCGGATCTACGGTAAAGCGCGTCAAAGTCCTAACCCGCCTTACCGAACCGCAAGGAAAATTAAAAATATGAAAGTTGGGCAAATTGTTGCACCACGTCAGATCGAAATTATTGACATAGAACAACCGAACCTCGCCGACCATCCGGACGGCACGGTGATGATAAAGACCGTTCACAGCGCCATCTGTGGAACTGATATGCCATCGTTCGTCCTTGAACATCCAGCAGAAAGCTACCCGCTTGGAGCGGGACTTTCGATTCACGAGACGATTGGCGTTGTTACGGACAGCAAATCAGATAGATTCAAGATAGGAGACGAGGTGCTCGCGCTACCACGCCACGTCGGTGGACTCTCAGAATACTTCCTCTCGGATGAAAGCGTCACAATGTCGTTGACGGATTACCCGCGAAAGGACTGCATCCTGATGTCCCAACCGCTTGGAACCGTGGTTTGGGCATGCCGGAAGCTGCCGAATCTACTCAACCTTGATACCGTCGTTATTGGACAGGGACCGATGGGATTGCTCTTTACGCACATGCTTAGCAACCTCGGTGCGAAGACAGTGATTACGACCGATCTGGTCGATTTTCGACTCACAGTCTCTAAGAAGATGCACGCGACACACATGATTAACGCTGCCAAGGAAGATCCTGTCGCTGTTATTGAGGAAATCACAGAAGGCAGGATGGCAGATCTGGTTGTCGAAGTCGTCGGACACCAAACAGAGACTATCAATCACTGCCTCCAACTGCTAAAACGGGATGGGACACTCCTCGCCTTTGGCGTACCGGACGATCAGGTTTACGATTTCCACTTCGCGGATTTCTTCCGCAAAAATATTAAATTCATCGGCTCCGTTGGACCGGACGCACAGAACGACTTCCCGCTGGCGATGGATATGATTGCACAAGGACGCTTAGATGTGTCGCCGATTATCACGCATCATCTCCCTTTTACAGAGGCACAACTCGGCTTTGAGATGGCACTGAACAAGAAAGACGAGGCAATCAAGATAGTCTTTGATTACGCGTAATACCACATCACCCAATTCCGCACCCTAAAAAGAGGCACGCCTGATGAAAACCTTTCACTTCACCACAAGTTTTCTGAGACTTCTCATCGCTTGCCTTCTCATGTGTGCGGCATCACAGAATGCCAATAGCCTCGACGAAGAGCCGCCTGACTGGTTCAAAGAGACTCCTTCTGACTCTGAATACTACTATGGTGTTGGAACGAGTCGAGAAAGTATGACAGATGCTGAGGCAGACGCGCGTGCTGCCCTCATCTTGGGCATAGCGGCTACCGTCAATACCGAGGTCAAAAACTATCTAAGAGGGAGGGGTACCGGGGCAAATGAACAAGTGGACAATACATTTGAGTCCCAAAGTCGAAGCACCGCCACGCAAGAGGCACTCCCGAATTTAGAAATTCTTAAGAGACAGTCGGGGCGAATCAACTATGCCCTTGCCCGTCTCTCGCGAGAAAAATTTCGTCAGCATATTGAAACGCGGCGGAAGGAAGTACGCGGCATCGTGAAGCACGCCGATAAACAGGTGGCAGCGAGTGATGTAGTTCCCGCTCTACAGCGGTACACTGAAGCACTAACACTCGCAAAGCCGTTAAGGTTCGTCTCGCGTGAGACTTCAGAAAATCCAGACGAAGTTTCATTGGCGCGCGAAATTGAGAAAAAACTGACGGATATCCAAACGGAGATAGAGGTTGAAATGCTTTCCGGAAACGGTCAGCACGGGATGTATGGGGAACCGCTCGCGGATGCCTTGGTCGTGCAAGTGTCCTACAACGGAGAATCTCTCGCAAAATTTCCACTAAAAGCCACCTATCTTTGGGGAACAGGCCGTCTCAGGAACAACACTGAAGAAGTGGCTGACAATTTTATCCGTATCTACACGGACGCGAAAGGCAAGGGGAGCTGCCGGGTTGATGCCATTCGCGCCATCTCCGAAAGGAATCACATCCGGATCGCAGTTGATGCTAACGTTATCCAGTTGCCAGACACCAAGCGAGTCGACTTCCATTATACTTCAGTGTTCCCGTCCGAGCATAAGACCGGAGTACCACGGATAAGTCAAAACGGCGACTACGGTGAGCCGACGTTTCATGAGGGACAAGAAATCGCACTTGGGATCCGCGTTCCGAACCCATGCTATATCCATCTCTTTTCCCTACTCCCCGATGGAAATTTCGATTACCACCAATCCGTACCCATTGAACAGACGTACGAAAGCAGCGGGTTTCGCGTACAATTCACAAAATCGGGATGGCATTTCCAGTTAGATAAAGTCAGTGTAACAGGTGAACGTGGTATCGGTTTGGAAACCCTCCTTGTCCTCACAACCCCAACCGAATGGAAACCGAGTGGAAAGGCGTTGACCGCGAAACATCTGATTGAGCAGTTAGATGCCCGGGTCGGCAAAGCGAATTGGCGTGCAGGCACAGTAAGTTCCCGCGTCGTGCCAAAAAAGCATTGATTTTGAAGTAGACACAAACGTAACCTCATGGTATCATTTGTAGCATAGGCAATGGTATAAGTTCCACTCATCCCCTAACAGAGCGGCGTTTGTAGTCGTGCGATTTATCGCACGTCGTGTCAGAAAGTGCCAAAGTATTTTCGACTTTACCATAGTTTGTATTACCGAAACAACAGGAGATTCACGATGCGTGAGCGCACCCAAAAATCCAGCAGCACTGCCAAGCGTTTATTTTCCGTTGCAGCATATACCGTCAACAGTTCACCGCTCCGATATGTGTTTGTCATTTTAGGGGTGTATCTCTTTGTTGCTTTGTCGTCATGGGCAGGCTATAATGAAGGTTTCGCTGCGTACACGCGCGGCGATTATACAACAGCACTCCAACATTGGCAACCACTTGCTGACCAGGGAAATGCCTCTGCACAATCTTGGCTTGGCAGAATGTATCGCTACGGCGAAGGGGTTGCTAAGGACCATGATGAGGCGGTCAAGTGGTATAGAAAAGCCGCTGAACAAGGATATGACATAGCACAGTATAACCTTGGCAATATGTATGACTACGACGGTTATGGTGTTATTGTTGGATTTGCTAAAAACTACAATGAAGCGTTAAAGTGGTATAGAAAAGCCGCTGAACAAGGACATGTCATTGCCCAAGGTAGGCTTGGCTATATGTACCACAGAGGCCATGGAGTTGCTCAAGACTACAATGAAGCGTTAAAGTGGTATAGAAAAGCCGCTGAACAAAGGTATGACAGCGCACAGTATAACCTTGGCAGAATGTATCGCTACGGATATGGGATTCCCAAAGACTATATTATTGCCTACATGTGGTACGACCTGGCAGCAGCGCAAGGGAACGAGCGAGCTGCTACTGACCGAGATGAGATTGCTAAACAAATGACTTCTGCCCAAATCGCCGAAGCCAAACGCAAGGCAAGCGACTGGGAACCGAGGCAAGAACAAACCCAGACCCCTTCAACTGCAAAAACGCAACGCCAACAGTCTACCACGCAAACGTCCACAGCGACACAACGTCAGAAACCTCCTACTCCATCACTCACATTGCCCCCTATCCTCTCCTTTGAAGACATCACACTCTCTGAAGCAGTGCTGGATGCAGCGGAAACCGTAACGCTCGAAATCCGCATCAAAAACGTTGGACCCGGCGACGCACGCGACCTGAAACTCCATCTCTCAGGGAGTCTCACAGAGCTCACATTCCCAAAAACGATGGATGTCCCGATAATCCCTAAAGATGGAGGCGAGAAAACCGTGAACCTTCGCATCCGTGGAGGCTTGAACCTTCCAACCGCTACAGCAGCTATTGACATCCACCTCAATGAACCGCATTTCAAGCAGCGAATTCAGGGAAAACGACTCACCTTTGGCACGCGGGCATTTCGGAACCCAGAACTCTTCATGGCGGATGCCGCCGTCTTAGAAAACAGGTCTGCTGCCCCGAACAACCGCATCAATCTCAATGAAATGATTGACCTGAAGTTTTACGTGCAGAATAGGGGCGTAGGGACTGCCGAACAGATCAAGGTTCAGGTGTTAAACAATCAGAAAGGCGTGATGTGGCTGGGAGTCGCAGACGCAACCGGACTCAAACACACGGCTCCGACCTTCACCAAGATTGACGCTGGCAAGTATGAATTGGTAACCTATACCTATTTTGTCAATAGCGAGTTCACGGACAATGAACTCCGATTCGAGATCCAGGCAACCGAAGAGCACGGCAAATATGGCTTTTCGGAAACCAAGACGGTGACGATTGACACCCAACTTAAGCAATTGGGCAACATTAAGACCCTTGATATAGATGATAACGAGGATCCAGGTTCCGGTACCGTGACGATAGAGGATGTGCCTGCCTTAGAGATAGACGTGCGAAAAGATATTCCCGAAACGCCAACAAAGAATCCAAACGCTGTCGCCGTCGTTATCGGCAACCGAAATTATACAAATCCCGGGGCCCCAGATGTTACATACGCTGAGAACGATGCACTCATCGTTAAGCAATATCTCATCAATACACTCGGCTATAGCGAGGAAAATATCCATTACCACATCGACGCAACCAAGGGCGTTTTTGAAGAGATTTTCGGCAACCGAGAAACGTACAAAGGTCGCCTCTATGACTATGTTGCATCGGACGGTTCATCGGACGTTTTCATCTATTACAGTGGGCACGGAGCACCNNCTGAAACAAGTGCCGTATCGTTCTGCGACAGTCGTCATAGACTCATGTTTCAGCGGGATGTCAGCGAGCGGAGAATTGATACCCGGTGCTAAAGGATATGGCATCCCATCGGTTGAGATTCCGCTGTTGCCACCGGAAAAAAGCGTGATTTTCACAGCGACAAACAAACGTCAGGTAGCCAATGGGTATACTGATAAGCAGCACTCGTTGTTCACATATTTTTTTCTGAAAGCGTTGCGTGGAGAAGCGGATGTAAGTAAGGATAATCAACTCACCGTCGACGAGATTTATACGTATATCAGCAAACACGTCCCAAGAACCTCGCGGCGTGAGTATGGCAGTTCCCGCGAGCAGACCCCACAGGTTGTCGGCAATAAAAAACTTGTCATTGTGCAGTATTAGAACAACATGTGTTTAGTGTATTCTTTCTTATCCAAAGAATAGGAGTAATATGATGTCTGAAAGCATCCAAAAACCCAGTATCGTCAAACGTTTATTTTCTGTAGGGATGTCCAATGCTAACGGGTCCCGCCTCCGATGTGTAGTTGCCCTTCTGGTGACGTGCCTATGGCTCACTTCATCGTCATGTGTTGTTTGGCACAGTTACTTTAATGATGGGATAGATGCGTACGATCAAGGCGACTACGAAACGGCACTCCGGCATTGGCATCGCGCCGCTGCTGAACAAGATCATGCCAATGCACAGAATAATCTCGGCTCTATGTATAAGGAAGGTGAGGGTGTGCCGAGAGACTATGTCGAAGCCTACATGTGGTTCACTCTGGCAGCGGAACGTGGGAGTAAGCGAGCCTCCAATAATCGAGATAGAATTGCCAAACAGATGACCTCTGGGCAAATCGCCGAGGCGCAACGCCGAGCACGCGACTGGAAACCGGGTAACATACCACCCGAGTACGCCTCAGTTAAAAAACCGCAGCGCGAGGAACCTGATACTTCATCTGGGTCCGGGATACCCTTACTTGCGACGGCTCGCGGAACGCTCACACTAAAAGACTCCAAGTTTACTTGGGTAAAACCGGAAGGGCAATCCCCGAACTTACCAAGTCAATCAACCAAACAACAAAGCTCCAAGCGACGCTCGGTTACGACCTCTCAACGTCATGAACCTTCTACACCAACGTCAGCGTTACCGCCCGTTCTTTCTATTGAAGAAATTACCTTTTCAGTAAGCGTGCTGGATGCAGACGAAACAGCAACACTCTCCCTACGTATCAAAAACGTCGGTCCCGGCGACGCACGCAACCTCAGCATCAAACTTTCAAGCACATTGCAAGGTCTCGCCTTTCCTGCTTCAATTAACGTTCCAACTATTTCCAAGCAAGGGGGCGAAAAAACGGTCAACATCCCAATTCGAGGTACGCTTGAGCTTCCGACCGCTACCGCCGCGCTTGATATTCGTTTGAGTGAGTCGCAATTCAAGTTAGAGATTCCCGGCAAACGGCTGCGTTTTGAGACGCGGCAGTTCCAGAATCCTGAACTCGTTTTAGCGAATGCCGCTGTGCTGGAGGGACCAGCGGCAGTGCCGAACAATCAGATTAACCTCAACGAGATGATTGATTTGAAGTTTTACGTGCAGAACACAGGCATCGGCGCAGCAGAGAATGTCAGGGTCACGGTGGAAAACAGCCAAAGAGGGGTTCTATGGGCAGGTGTTGTAAGTGAAAAGGGGCTGCAGCGGGAGCATCCTACATTTGCAACAATCGCTGCCGGTAAATACGAACTCGTCACCTATAGTTATCTCGTTAACAGCGAGTTTACCGATACACAACTCCAGTTCAACATCCGTGCCACTGAGCAGCATGGGCGATGGGGCTTTACCGAGACACAGACAGCAGCAATCAATACGACATTGACACCCCTCGGCACAATTACGGAACAGCCGCGCGAAAACAACATACCCCGCCGCAAACCGCAAGTCGAAGAATTGCCTGCCTTGGAGATTGATGTGCGAAAGGATATTCCCGAAACGTCGGTGAAGAATCCAAATGCCGTCGCCGTTGTCATCGGCAATCAGAATTACACAAACCCAGGTGTCCCAGATGTTGCGTATGCCCAAAATGACGCGCTCATTGTTAAACAATATCTCATTGATACTCTCGGCTACAGCGAGGAAAACATCCACTACCACATCAACGCAACCAAGGGCGTTTTTGAAGAAGTCTTCGGCAACGAGGCAACACATAGGGGGCGTTTGTTTGATTACGTCACCCCGGACGGCTCCTCTGACGTTTTTATCTACTACAGCGGACACGGGGCACCGGATATAGAAAGCAAACAACCCTACCTCGTGCCGACAGATGCGAATCCATCTACTGTTGCAGTCGGCGGCTACCCATTGAAACTGCTCTATCTGAACCTGAAACAAGTGCCGTATCGTTCTGCGACAGTCGTCATAGACTCATGTTTCAGCGGAATATCAGCGAGCGGCGCGTTGATACCCGGTGCCAAAGGGTATGGCATCCCCTTGGTTGAGATCCCGCTGTTGCCACCAGAGAAGAGCGTCATCTTCACCGCCACGAACAAACGTCAGGTAGCCAATGGATACAACGATAAGCAACACTCGTTATTCACCTACTTTTTCCTGAAAGCGTTGCGCGGGGATGCGGATACAGATGCTGATGACCGTCTCACGGTTGCTGAGATTTTTGCCTATATCAGTCAACACGTTCCGAGAACGTCGCGTAGAGAGTATGGAAGTTCTCGCGAACAGACCCCACAAGTGGATGGCAATAGAAGCCTCGTCATTGTGCAGTATTAAGGAATCGTTTTATACAGGAAGCGGCAATTCAACAGGACGACCTTCACGGCTGGACTGGTAGATAGCGAGGATAATCTCAACGGCTTTGCGTCCTTCGCGTCCATCAACGAGATGCGAGGCATCGCTTTCAAGTCCGTTAATAAGGTTTTCCATCTGTCGCCGATGATTCGCATGGTTAATTGCACGCGGGTCGGACGCGCCGCCACCTGTGTCTGTCTTTTGGGCGAATTTCTCTCGGATTTCCGCGTCTTCGGGAAGTTCAGGGTCGAATTCCCACGTCACGATGTCCTCTTCGGCTAAGACGATAGTACCGTGTGTGCCGGAGATTTCAGTTTTCTTAAGCATGCCGGGATAAGCGGCGGTTGTGCCTTCAATGACACCGAGCGCACCGTTTTCAAACCGGAGCGCGGCGACAGCGGCATCTTCGACCTCGATCCGTTCATGCGCTAAAGTATCGGTGAACGCTTGCACGGATTTGACGGGTCCCATAAAATATTGGAGTAGATCAATGGCGTGGATGGATTGGTTCATGAGCGCACCACCGCCATCAAGGTCCCACGTGCCGCGCCAACCGCCACTGTCGTAATACTCTTGAGAACGGTACCATTTGATATAGGCATCGCCTAAAGTCAACTTGCCGAACCGACCACTCTCGATTGTGGATTTAACGAGTTGTGTGCTTTCAGTGAAACGGGAATTGAAGATCGCACAGAGTCGGACACCGGAAGCATCGCACGCTTCGATAATCTCATCGCACCGTTGTAAGGTAATCTCTAACGGTTTTTCAACGATGACGTGTTTACCGGCTTCTGCAGCAGCGACAGCAGGCTCTAAATGCGCACCGCTCGGCGTACAGACGCAGACAATATCTAAGTCGTCCCGTTTGAGCATCTCCGCATAATCGGTGTAGCTGTCAACGTCGTATCGATCGGTGAGGCGTTTGGCGTTTTCAGCATTTCGTGAACTGACTGCAACCAACTGACCGTGTTCTAATTCAGAAATTGCGGCGGAATGGAAATCGGAAATCATTCCGCACCCAATAATACCAAATCCGTAAGTTTTCATTTTTTTAACTATGGTCCTTTGCTATAATCTGACCGATGGTCAGATTATCGGTTTCTGATGTAATCTGTACGCTTTAGTAAACACGCACAGGTTTTAAGATGACAGAAGGCATCATACGTACAAAGTATGGATAAATAAATTATGACTTCCAATGAGCATCAAGTTCCAGAGCACGAGTCTACAGAAGAGCAAGACGCTGAGCAAACACCTACCAATAAAACCTTTAGAATCGTCTGTATGACGTTCTGCCTTGCAGTAACGGTGCTGTTTATATGGGTCTGGCATCACCAAACCCAGTTCAATGACCACTATCGGAAGGCAACTTTCCTCATGCGCAACGGCGACGCAAAACAAGCGATTGAAGCGTATCAGAAGGCAATCAAAAATAAAAAGCGTACGATCTTCTTTACGCAAGAACCTTCGGCTTACAACAACCTTGGACAAGCACATCTGTATGCCGAAGAATACGCCCCTGCTGTTGAGAATTTCAAAAAAGTAATTGAGATGGCACCGAATATCGCTGAAGGCTACGTGAATCTGACAACCGCCTATCTGCGACAGAACTTATCTATCAAGGCACGTGAGACCTGCATGCATGCCCTCAATACTTTCCCAAAAACCGCCTTGCTTCACTACAACCTCGCGTGCGCTTACGCTTTAGAAGGTGCGTCAGAAAAATCGGTAAAGTCACTCACACAAGCAGTAAACCTCAATCCAGACCTCAAAACCCTTGCGCAAAAAGAAAATTCGCTTAAAGAGATAGTCTCTGAACTCCGCTAAACCCTAAAATTCAACGATAGACGCGTCTCGTAAGCGACGTTGGCTAACAGCGGCTTTACTACAACAATTCAAGGCAATACATCCGCTAACTTGTCCCCACAGCGGGCAGTTTTAATCTCAAATGATCGTCCACTGAAAGGCACTTGCGACTGAGGCTTTTTGAGTCGTTTGACTTCCGCCGTACTAATACTATTGCAAAATAGGATTGGACGACAAATGCTTTTATAGTAAAATCCGAAAATAATTTTACACTTGTCGCTCGTAGGGGTTGGGTAACCCAACCCCTACGGTTCCTATGTGTGCAAATGATTAAGGCTCTACTATAATTTTACGCTGTTCCTGTTTCTACGCATTTTCACGGACAACCGGCTCCCGTTGCACATAACACTTCACAATATCAATAATCAGTGCAATATCATTTCTGGCAGATGCCAATGAAGTGTAGCACGTTTCACCTTCCGTTATGCATGCGTGGAAATGACGCAATTCCCGAACAAACGCACTTTCCCACTC
>JAAXHI010000582.1 GCA_012270875.1 Candidatus Poribacteria bacterium
TAAGAGGAATATTTTGGGTCTTTTCTTTTTAACCCAATCTTCACAAATTAATTCAAAAAAAACACCCAAAGTTTAGTGTGGATGTAAGAGACACAATGAATTGCGCGACGACAGATCCGCAACACGCCGCGAAGAGACGTGATTGTCCTTTGGAAATGCTCACCGTAGATAGAATCAATTTATCTCCCAAAGAAGCACAGAACCATCCTCACTACCGCTCACGAGAATTTTCCCGTCTGGACTGAACGTGAGACTTTTGACCCGAGATGTATGACCCGTCAGTGTTTTCTTCTGTTTACTTGTTTGTGCGTCCCATAAGTGGATCGTGGCATCAATGCATCCGCTTGCGATTGTTTTTCCATTGGGACTGAACGCTAAAGTGTACACCCAATCTGTATGCCCAGTGAGCGTCATTTTGGTTTTTCCTGTATCTATATCCCAGAAAAAAATGATGTCGTCTCCCCCACCACTTGCGATTGTTTTTCCATTGGGACTGAACGCGATACTTTCGACCCACTCAGTATGTCCAACAAGTGTCATTTCGTTTTTACCAGTGTCAACGTCCCAGAGGCGTATCGTTGCGTCGTCACTCCCACTTGCAAGGGTTTTACCATCGGGATTGAACGCGACACTATTGACCGTCTTTGTATGTCCAATAAGTGTTTTCTTGTGTTTGCCGGTGTGTGCATCCCAGAGGCGGATGGTATTATCCCAACTCCCACTCGCAAGGGTTTTCCCATCCGGACTGAATGCTACACTTGCGATAGCATCTATATGTTCGGTGAGTTGCATTTTATGTTCGCCTGTATGTACATCCCACAGACGGATGCCATCGTGTCCACTTACGAGTGTCCTTCCATCAGGACTGAACACCAGATTATTCGCTATATCCCCGAACCCACTGAGTGTTTTGATGTGTTGTGTTGTGTCTGCATTCCACAAGTTAATAATACCAGTGACAGATCCACTTGCGATAATGTCCCCCTTGTGGTTGAATGCCACACTATAGACATATTCCGAATGTCCAGTAAATGTATGTTTTTCGTTGCCTGTGTCTGTATCCCAAAGACGGATAGTGCCATCATCAATACTGCTTGCGAGGGTTTTGCCATCAGGACTGAACGCTACGCCAAGAGCATCTTCCGGGTGTCCAGTGAATATTAGCCTATGTTCGCCGGTATGTATATCCCAAAGACGGATAGTGCTATCATGACTGCAGCTTGCGAGGGTTTTGCCATCGGGACTAAACGCTAAGTTCTCAACATATTCCTTATGTCCGGTGAGTGTCAGTTTGAGTTCACCTGTGTTTAAGTTGTGAAGATAGATGGTGCCATTCTCACTGCCAATAGCGACTGTCTCCGCGTCCGGAGTGAACGCTGCGCCTGTAGTAGAGCACTCTGGATGCAAAGCAAATGTTTTCTTGTGTTCACCCGTACTCGAATCCCACAGACTGATTTTGTTCTCCCAACTCACACTCACCATTGTCCTTCCGTCTGACGTGAATGCTAACATAGTGGCATCATCCGAATTTTTTGTGAGTGTATACTTTTGTTCTCCGGTGATAACATCCCATAATCGGATTGTGCCGTCTCGACTATCACTTGCAAGCGTTTTGCCGTCTGGGCTGAATGCCAAGTTTGAGATCCAACGTGTATGTCCGACGAGCGTTTTTTGCGCGCCTGTGCTCTTATCCAATTGAACAATGGGACCGTTCAGGATAATGGTGCCGTCTGCACTTCCACTCGCAAATGTGCGTCCATCCGGACTAAATGTGATGTATTCAACTCCACTCGTATGCTCGGTAAGTAAGGCAACTTCTTGATGTGTTGTGATATCGTAGAGCCAGACACCAATGCCACTTGCAACAGCAAGCAACTTGCCATCAGGAGAATACTGCATTTCACGTATCACACCTTTACCGAGACGTGCTTTGGCACCTTCAGGGAGGTTCCATTGCGTTGGATCTTCGGCAAGGGTGTTCGGTAGATACAGCGTCGAAGCAACAAGCATCATCAAAAAATTGGAAAACAACGTCTTTTTCATTTAAATTGCTCGTAAATTGCCCAAAATTTAGTATAAGATAGGCACTAATCGTTTCGAGGTTGAATTTGCGTCAAGTCCCATAACATCACCGTACCATCGTCACTTCCACTCGCGAGTATCTCGCCATCAGGACTGAACGCTACCGATCGAACCCACTCCCCATGTCCTGTGAACGTTGCTATGTATTTGCCTGTGGCTAAATCTGATATGTATATCTCCCTCCAACCGCCACTTGCAATTCTCTGTCCATCCGGACTAAATGCGATGGACATAACATAATTCGGCTGTTCTGGAAAGGTTAAGAGAAGTTCGCCGGTGGTAGTATTCCACAGTCGGATTGTATGATCGTGGCCGCCACTCGCCAGCAAAGATTTATTTGGTGAAAATGCAACAGCAGCCCCGGCATCTGTATGTCCCGTGAGCGTCGCTTTGACATCACCAGTGTGCGCGTCCCATAAACGAATCACATTCTCATCCGTTGCTGCAGCAAGCGTCTGCCCATCACGACTCAGCGAAATGGACCTGACACCTTGACGTGGCTCTACATCCGTAGTGTTTCCGGTCAATGTTCTCATCAATTCCCCCGTGTGCAAGTCCCAAAACCGAATCGTATTGTCCCAACTGCCACTGATGAGTCCTGTCCCATCGGGTGAATATGCGATAGACGGAGCACCCTCTTTATGCCCAATGAGCGTTCTCAAGAGACTTCCAGTCTGCACATCCCATAGGCGAATGGGTCCGTCCCAACTCCCACTCGCGATTATTTTCCCATCTGGCGAATACTTCACAGAATGACTGCCTGTGCTGCGTAACCACCACCGATCTGGCGAATACTTCACAGAACCAGCAGAATCCGTACGATCAACAAGCGTTTTCAGGGTTTTTCCGGTCTGTACATCTCGGAGGACAATCGTTTTGTCCGCTCCCTCACTACTCACAAGCGTGCCGCCGTCCGGCGAAAACGCCACTGATCTCGCGAAAAACGTATATCCGCTGATCGTTTTCAAAAGTTCACCCGTATGCGGATCCCAAAATCGGACGGTTCCATCTTGGCTTTTACTCGCGAGCATCTTACCATCAGGCGCATACACCAGAGAGCCAACTTGGTCAGTATGTCCGATAAGTGTTTTTAAAAGTTCACCCGTATGAACATCCCACAAATAGATATTTTTATTCGACGAACTTCCGCTCGCAAGTGTGCTACCATCAGGTGAATACACAACGGAAGTAACGGACGCCATATCAGTCGGGATGGTTTTTATGAGTTCACCGGTACCGACATCCCAAAAACGAATCTTGGAGTCGCGCGATCCACTGACAAGTGTCAGGCCATCAGGGGAGTAGCCAACACGGCAGGCTTTACCCGGACGTTCAGTAATCGTTTGCAGAAGTTGTCCTGTTTGCACATCCCATAAATAGACCGTACTATCTTCAAAACCAACCACCCCCGCAAGCGTTTTGCCATCAGGTGAATATGCCAGGTACATGATCCTATCTGTATGTCCTACGAGTGTGCGCAGCAATTCACCGGTACGGACATCCCACAATCTAACCGTGGCATCATATCCACCGCTGGCGAGTATCTCTCCGGTTGGACTAAATGCCAATGAAGAAACAAAAGACGTGTGTCCCGTGAAAACATTTGTTTCACGCTTCATCTGTAAGTCCCACAGATAAATATTTTTGTCGCTTCTTGTAAAAGCAAACGTTTGTCCATCAGGATTCAACGCCATCCCAATGGCCTCGGCTGCATCCCGTGCGAACAACTCAATTTCCGCGCCAGTACGGACATCATATATCCAGATACCAATTGTACTCCAGACAGCGAGTCGAGTACCATCAGAAAAATATGTTAACTCCCTTACCCGCCCTTTGCCGAAGCGCGCTTTTGCCTTTTCCGGTAAGTTCCATCGCGTGACATCTTGTACTATATCGCTTTGCATAGATTCAGTTCCTGTCAATAAACCGCTGTTGCTGTTTTTGTCGGGTGTCGTCTCGTTGCCAACTCGATTTTGTAAATCGCGTTTTGATTGACTATTAAGAACAATCGGCGCGTCAATAATTTCAATTGTTCGTTCCGATTGTGCCTCAAGACTATAAGGCTGTTGAAAACGCGCAATATATTGATGACTCGCGCCCATCAAAAAAATAATCAAAATAACAGATGAACCTAAAGTCGCTAACGGAAGTAACGGCTTTCCGCCTGAAGGAGATGTCTGTTTTACTGGGTCAATGTTCCGTATGATGTTTTCGGTTAGATTTGGACTTAATGGGATGCTGCCGAGGGTCTCGCGAAGAATGTGTTCTTCGTTCTTTAGCCGTTTTCGCGCCCGTTGTAGCCGACTTTTTACCGTATGCGGAGATACCCCCAGAAACTTACTAATCTCTCCACAGTTCATTTCACCAAGGTAGTAAAGCACCATCACCGTGCGTTCACTTTCCGGCAGTTTTGCCATAAGTTTTTGCACAATTTGCCGCTGATACTCAACGGCGGCATCTTCACGCCGTTCATAGACATAGTTCGCGTAAGCAGTTTTCTCCAATGCGTTTTCGCTGGTAGTTTCGAGCGACTGCATATTTTTTAGTTTCTTCTTTCGGAACCATGATCTACAAAGTCGATCCGCAATCACGTAGAGCCACCCCGCAAACAACCTCGGATCCTTCAGCGATGCAAGTTTTTTATGTGCTTGTAGGAAAGCGTCTTGCGTAATCTCTTCAGCGATATGGAAATCTCCGATTTTCCGCCATGCAAGCGCGTGAACGCCTTTTTGGTATCTTTTCACCAAAGTGCTAAAGGCAGCTTCGTCACCTGACAATATATTCTGGATCAGTTCAACATCATCTTTTTCCATCAGACTCCTCCTAAATCCAATTGAGTCCCATAATTACCCATAATTATTAGTGACGCAATTTTGGGGTGGGTAGGATGCAGGATTGTCATAATTTGAAAAAAAAACTGAAATTTAATCGAGGCAGGTTTATTCTTTTCGGCGTTTTCGCCTCAAGTGTGTCCGCCTGTAACAGTGAGTTACAGATAAGGTGTCAAATCCCATAGAAGGATGGAGCCGTCATAACTCGCGCTCGCTAAAAGTGTATTGTCTGGGGAAATAGCGAGATCCTGTACGTCGGTCCGATGTCCCCGAAGCGTAGCAAGATGTTTACCGCTTGCAACCTCCCATACATAAATCGGTACTTTCTCCAAACCTTCTTGCCACCACGCGCCACCAGCTAAATATCGTTCACATGGAGAAAACGCCGCGCAAAATATACGCTCCGATCCTTCAGGTAATGGCAGCTGATGGCGGATCTCACGGCGCATCAAGTCATACAACACGGTTTCATCGCCGCTGCAAACGAAATAGTGCCTGCACGCAGAAATGAATGGTCCCTGATTTAAACCGGTCTTATGCAGTTTACGATGGGCAATATCCCATAATAGAATTTCTTCTCCTGCGCAAGCAAGGTACTGTCCACACGGAGAAAATCCAAGAATACCCAGAACTTTATGTTTTGGAAACGCGTCAATTTCTTTTCGAGATTCCATATCCCACAACCGAAGGGAGGTGAAGCGCGACTCACTTGTAAAAAGGCTACCATCAGGACTGAATTCTAACTTTCTAATTTCATCGCCTTCATCGTCTTCGTCATCTTCATCGTCTTCAATATCCTGATAGAGTGGGTGTGTTAATTCATAAAGTTGATTCCCACTTCTCACGTCCCATACTTTCAAACTACCATCTGCGTCGGCGTATGCGAATAGTGTGCCAATCGGTGCTAACGCGGGAAACGCACTCCAGTATTTCCGTCCTGTTCCTTCAATAGGCGGTGTTCCATTTCCATCAGCTTCCCAAAGCCTGACGTTGTCTTTTTGAATGCTGGCAACATAGAGTTTTCCACTACTGGTTTTATATACAAACTGATTTTTTCCCGCAGATTCCACTTTAACTGCAGGACGCGAACGTTTACTTGCAACATCCCATAACACAACACCCTCATGATGATGTTCAACTGCTAAGGTTTTGCTATCCTGTGAGAATACCACCGATGTCGGAAACGAGATAGGCGAATGCGTAAACTGTCGTTTGTGCGGGTGTTCAGGAGTCCACACGTTGATAAATGCATGTCTGCATTCATAAGCAAGTAGCGAACCGTTTGAAAACTTTACAGTGTTCCCCCAATCATCGGCATCGGAAAATTGCACGGTATTACCCCAAAATTTATCCGTATAAAGTTGTTCTCCGCTTTCGAGATCACAAACAGAGATTGTGGCGGGCCCGGTATCATCATAATTGACTATCGCTGCACGGAGAATGCCCTCTGGTGAATAGGACGGCATAATGCGATACACGTCACCAAAATCAATATATGCCTGCACCTGTTGCCAAGTGCTAACATCCCAAACGTACACAGTACCGTCTTCGCCCCCGGATGCCAGAAACTGTCCACACGGTGAGAAGCAGAGCGTTGAGATCCAATTGGTGTGTGCCGTGAGGGATGCGATTTGCTGACCCCTTTCTATGTCCCACACGACTATTACCTCCGCATTGTCAGTTGTGTCGGAGGCACTTGTGGACGCTATCAGGCGAGTATCAGGCGAAAAACTGATAGGACGGTAGAAACCAGTTTTTTCAGCATCCGAAGTGAATTGGGCAATCGGTTTGCAGGTTTCCGCATGCCAGACTTCAACGATAGTAGACCGTGTATAAGCAGCTGCAAGATATTGATTATTATATGAAAAGGTTAGTCCTGAAATATAATCATCCGTTTTTACTTGTGCTAAGCAGGTGCCGTTCTGGATGTCCAATACTTTTAAAATTTGGTCTGAATTGCTGGCGGCTAACCATTTTCCATCGGATGAAAAGGCAATACGCCCCACCATACCACGTTCTGTCTCCCAGAGCGCAATGGGAGACAGCGTCGCCAAGTCATACAGCCAGATCCCTAACGAGGTGCCGATAGCGAGAGACTGGTCATCCGGGGAGAACACCATATCAGGTTCGCGCCCGCGCCCTAAACGTGCGATTGCCCCTTCTGGAAGTGCCCAAGTAGTTACATCGTTTTCGTCTGCTTCTACTGATACCGAAGGCACTAACTTTTTGTTTTCCATCAAATTTCCTTGCCTCCTACAGATACGGTTTCAAATCCCATACCAAGATAGTCCCATCAAAACCACTACTTGCCAAATGCGTGCCATCGGGAGAAAGTTTATAGTAGATCCCGTAATTACTTATACACTCAGCATCGGTGCGGTTAGGAAACCGCACCTACCGGGGGTTGAGAGTGTGTATTTATTTTTGGAATTTACTATAATATCCCACGCGTTCATGAGTCCTTTTCCGGATCTAACAATTGCGCCTTCCGGTAATGCCCATGTGTTCCCAGTGGGATCGTTTGGGACGACGTTAAATTTTGCAGGTCTTCGGTTTTGCACTATGTTACTCCTTAAGGCTTGTTAACTGAAAGTGGGAAGCAAAGAAAATCATCTACCGATTGATAATCAACTTTGTGAGATCCCACAAGAGGATTGACCCGTCACGACTCCCACTCGCAAGCTGTTTGCCATCTGGTAAAAACATGAGGCTGTCCACCAAATCCGTGTGTCCCCTAAGCGAGTGCAGGCGTGTTCCCGTCTGCACCTCCCAAAGATGAATCGCGTCATCGTTTCCACAGGCGAGTGTGCTGCCATCCGGTGAAAACGCCACAGAAGCGACATTCCGCGTATGCCCCCTGAGCGTTTGTAGCAGTTCGCCTGTCTGACTGTCCCACAAGCAGACCGTGCTATCCCAACTTCCGCTGGCAATTGTGCTGCCATCGGGTGAATATGCTACAGTGTAGACCTCTCCTGTGTGATCTATAAGGGTATTTAGGAGATCTCCGGTGTGGACATTCCACAAACGGACCGTGTTATCGTGACTCCCACTTGCGAGTGTGTTACCATCGGGTGAAAACGCTACAGAAGCGACATCTTCCGTATGCGCCGCGAGGGTATGCAACAAATCCCCGATGAGGTACAGTTCACCCGTGCGAAGCTCCCACAAGCGGATTGTATTGTCATGACTCCCACTCGCCAACACCCAACCGTCAGGTGAAAAGGCAACGGAAGAAATCAGGCTTCTATGTCCAACGAAAGTTCCCAGAAAACGTCCTGTCTCCACATCCCATAGACGTGCTTTGTTACCGTTGGCACTCGCAAGTATGCTGCCATCCGGGAAGGACGCTACCGAACGGACGTTTTCCGAACGGAAGTGTTTCGGCTGGAGGCTGATGGTTTTCAGGTGTTCCCCGGTTTCCAGATTCCAGAAGTTGATTTTAGATCTGTTCCCACTCACAAGCGTGTTACCATCCGGGGAATACGCCAGAGAAAAGACGTGGCGCGCGTGCCCTGTAACGGTTTTTAAGTGGTTGCTGCTGGCAATATCCCAAAACTGAATCTTACCATCTTCACTCGCACTGGCGACTGTCTCTCCGTCCGGCGAATACGCCACAGAGATGACCGGTGCCTCATGTTCAAGCGTTTTCAGGAGTTTCCCGGTAGTGGGATCCCAAAAACTCACAAGATCATCACCACTCGCGCTGGCGAGTGTCTGACCGTCTGGAGAAAATACCACAGCGTTGATTTTACCCGAACCACCTGTCTCGCACGCTCTCAAAAGTGCGCCGCTGCCAAGATCCCAAAAACGGATGGTGCGATCGGTATCTCCGCTGACAAGCATACTCCCATCGGGTGCGTACACAATATGCTCTACCCAATCCGTATCCTCAATGGAGATGTCTAAGGGGTTCGCGGTGCGTGGATTCCAAAACCGAATACCGTTATCACCCCAAGCTGCACCGCTCACAAGAACTGCGCCGTCCGGAGAAAACGCTACCGAGTAAACGTGCTCTGTATGCCCCTCAAGTCTTGTTATCTGTTCCCCGGTACGCGGATTCCATAGACCAACCGTATCGTCGTCGCTTCCGGTCGCCAGTATTTCACCATCAGGGCTGAAGACTACGGCATTGACATCATCCCTATGCCCTACGAAACTTACTTTGTGTTCACCGGTGTTCGCATCCCACAACCACGCCGTATTATCATCGCTTGCAGTCGCAAACGTTCTGCCATCCGGACTAAACGCTATCGAATTAACAGGTCCCGTATGTCCCGTGAGCAGGTCAAGCGGTTCACCTGTCTGCACATCGTAGATCCAAACACCTATGGTGCTTGCGACGGCGAGCTTCGTGCTGTCCGGAAAATATTTTATCTCGTTCACCCTACCTTTCCCAATACGATTTGTAGCACCGGGGGGCAACCCCCACAGTGCATTCGTTTGCGCAAAGGCATTTGATAATAAACAGAATCCAGTAATCAGCGGTAAAATTATCAACAATAGGTTCAGAATTTTCATCTTGTTAAGTCCCACAGAATTATGGTGCTATCTCGGCACCCGCTGGCGAGGGTACGTCCATCTGGTGAATAAACGACAGAATACACAGGGTCTGCTATATGCCCCGTAAAGGTTTTCAAGCGTTCACCAGTCGCAACATCCCACACAGAGACCTCACCTAAACCACCGCTGGCGAATGTACGACCATCTGGGGAATATACGACAGCGTACGCGCCCTTTGCTACAGTGATAGTTTTTAGGAGATCACCCGTATCCACATTCCAGAAACGGATATCGCTACCCCCACGGTTGCCCGTACTCATCAGCGTTTTTCCATCCGGCGAGTATGCCACAGCATCAATCGTATCCGCCTGAGTCTCAATAGTTTTTAGAAGTTCACCCGTAGCAACACTCCAAAACCGAATTGTTCCATCGTTACCGCCACTGGCGAGCATCTTTCCATCTGGCGAAAAAACAAGCGTGAGAATACCGGAGGTCTCACCCTCAAGCGTTTTTAAAAGTCCACCAGTGTGAGCATCCCACAGACAGATTGAATCATACCGACTCCAACTGCCGCTCGCCAGTATTTGCCCATCAGGGCTAAAGACAACCGATGAGATACCATTTGTAGGTCCTTCAAGCGTTGTTATCTGCTGCCATCGGCTGGTGTTCCATAACAGGATCGTGTCGTCGCGGGTTCCGCACGCAAGCGTCTCCCCGTCGGGAGCATACGCGATTGAACGAACGGAACTTTCAGGCGTGAGGGTTCGCAGGAGTTTTTCGGTCTCAACATCCCAAAAACGGAGGATCCCGGCTAAACTGACCAATGTGCGTCCGTCGGGAGAATAGACCACGGCCTCGATTACATCCGAGTAGTCAGTGATGGTTTGCGATAACTGTCCGGTGTCAATATCCCAAAAATGCAGCCCAAATTGATCGGAACCGACAAGGGTCTGCCCATCAGGAGAATACCCCATGTCCCCCACACCGTCGCTCGGCATTTTGAAGGCATGTAAAAGTTCGTCGGTGTTAGCATCGTAGAGTCGGATTGCGTTGTTATCATCACAGATATAAGTGCTTCCATCCGGGGCGTAGCGCATACTATACAGTTTTTTCCCCGCATTGATGGTTCTCAGATGCTCTCCGGTGTGTGCGTTCCAGAATTGAATTGTTCCATCGTAATTTGCGGTCGCAAGCGTTTCACCATCTTTTGAAAAGTCGATAGAAGCAACTTCTTTCGTATCACCCCTGAGAATATGCAGAAATTCACCCGTCCGAGCGTTCCAGAGACATACGTTGTCGTCTCCACCTTGACTGGCAATTTGTTTCCCGTCTGGGGAATAGATCAAGGCATCAACAGAGTTCGCATGTGCTGCAAACGTTAGCAGGAGTTCACCTGTAGCAACATCCCAAAGGCGGATCACCTCGTCGATCCCACCACTTGCGAGTCTACTGCCATCCGGACTGAACGCTAACACTTTCGCCTTACCCGTGTGTGCTGTGAGCGTTGCCTTCAAGTCGCCAGTAACACTATCCCATAAACAGATGGTATTATCGTCACTCGCACTTGCAAGCGTTTGGTTTCCATCGGGGCTGAAGACGATATCATTAATCTCACTTGTGTGTCCTATGAGTGTTGCCTTAGGTTCGCCAGTGGCAGCATCCCATAAACGAATTGTTTGGTCGCTCCACCTGCACATACTCGCAAAGGTCTTGCCGTCAGGGCTAAAAACGATACGACTGACATAGTATGTATGCCCTGTGAGGAAGTCGAGTGCTTCACCGGTACGTGTGTCGTAGATCCAGATACCTATGGTGCTACCCACAGCAAGCCGGGTGCCATCTGGAAAATATTTAAAGTCATAGGGGTAACCTTTCCCGAACCGCGCGATAGCACCTTCAGGAAGGTAGCGTTGGATGTAAGTTTGGGCAAAACTAAGAGATAGCCAAGGGAGGAACATGAAGAGTATCGGAACCGTGAACAGAAAAATGTTTCGCATAGTCAATTTCCTTATCAAGTTCTCGTCTGTATCAAATAGATAGAGTAGTCGTAAGGGTCATCTATTGATTGTCTTGTATCAGAGACGATTTTGGCGGCGGCAATACATCAACCCAATGTCCATCAGCCCTGTCATCTTCAATGAAGTCTACTTTCGACCACCATGTATTCGCGCCTGTCCTATGGTGTCCTCGGTCAACGTTAATCCCGATGTCAATCGGTTCATCGGTTTCAGGGTAATTTAGCATCTCCCATGGGATTTCCATCTCTACAATCCAACCGTCATCAACGATGCTCGCGGCGGCTTTCCACATATCAGATATTTCAGCCGGATCTACAAATGGCGGCGGATGACTCACAAACTTGCTACCGAGCGGGTTCGCCATAAAAAAAGTGCGGTCTCTGAATTGATGTGTGTGAAACGGATCAATCGTTAGGGAGATCCAATCTTCGCCGAAAGGTCGGATCTGGTCTTCTACTTGACGCGCGACGATGCCACCGGGTTCGCTATCAAAAAAATAACCTGCGAAATAAATCGCTTCATCCGTATAAACCATCATGATGGTAGATTGGTCTTCAGCAGGGGCACCACCGGCTCTTCTATCGGTGAAATCTGTGCCTTGCGGTGCGTTCTGCCAAGCGGTATCGTGGAGTCGACCATCAATTATGGGGGGTTCATCTATCTTCACCGCGGGCAGCTCTTTAGCGTTTTGCTGCTTCATAGCGCGGGATGCATCGTCAATAGCCTCGAAGATATCCTCGATTTCTATTGACCCTTTCTGGAGCAGTACTTCACACCCTATGGCAAATAATAAAATGAAAATGACGCTGAAAGAGAGGACTGCTTTCATAGGTTTGTGCCTTCCATAAACTGGTGTAAGAAACCCTCGTAAGCGCGCTCAAGATTTGTGTGCCTACGGGATGCACCATAGGTGTCAATTTAGGGGTTTTCCACGACATTTTTGTGCCAGTTCACCGTAGATGCCGCCCCTACGGGGCTTGGGTCTGTGAAGTATCGTTTTTCTACAAAGATGCCATCCCTACGGGATTCAAGAGGTTTTTGAGGTATTCAATGTTTCTGCGTAGAATCCGGTTCGGTTAGGATGCAGATCGCATCTGGGCGTGTACGCCGCAAAACCGAACCTACCGGTCCTGGGTTAGAGACGGTTATTTTTTCTAAAATTGACACTTATGGGGTACCTACGGGACGCACCTACAAAGGACTAACGACTTGAAATAGAACATGTTACTGATCAAAAGTTAACTTTGTTAGATCCCACAAGAGAACCGTGCCATCATAACTCCCGCTGGCAAGCACTTTGCCATCTGGTGAATACGCAATGCATCTAACATCCGACGTATGTCCGGTGAAAATATTCAAGTCTTCGCCTGTCCGCGCATCTCGGAGATAAACCCGATTGTTGCTATTCCCACTGGCGAGCACACGACTGTCAGGAGAATAGGCGAGGGAAGTGACATCAGCAGAATGCATTATCGGTGGATACAATAATTCCTGAGTTCCCACATCCCATACACGGATCGTATTATCCCTGTTTCCACTCGCCAGCAGCGTGCCATCCGGCGAATAGACCACCGCTCTGACCCAGTTTGTGTCTTCAGTAAGCGTTTTCAAGTGTTCGCCGGTACGGATATCCCACAACTGGAGCGTATTGTCATAACCCCCACTCGCAAGCGTGCTACCATCCGGTGAAAACGCAAGAGACCCGGTATATTTCGTATGTCCCGCGAGCGTTTGTAGTAAATCGCCCGCGAGCAATTGTTCGCCGGTGTGGACCTCCCACAACCGGATAGGACCCTCATGGTCACCACTCGCAAGCATGCCACCATCCGGCGAAATCGCTAAAGAGGTTGCATGGACTGTGTGACCTGCGAAACTGCCCATAAATCTGCCTGTTTGGACGTTCCACAGGCGTGCTTTCCTACCAAAAAAGTTGTATCCGCCGACACTGGCGATTGTCTTTCCGTCCGCGAGATATACGACTGAATGAAAATCCATATTCGGAACAGCAACGGTTTTAATGCGTTCCGCAGTCCGTGGTGCCCACAATTCAAACTGATCCCCAACAGCGGAGGCGAGGGTTCTCCCATCTGGTGAATACGCTATAGAAAGAACCCTATGCGTATGTCCGGTGATGGTTTTTAAGAGTGCTCCAGTACCACTATTCCAGAATCGGAGGGTCCCGTCGTAACTTCCACTGACAAGTGTTTTCCCATCTGGTGAATATGTAACACTGATAACGGAATCTTCGTGCGTGAGAATTTTCAGAAGATCGCCAGTGTTAACGTCCCATACGCGGAACGTTGAATCATGACTTGCACTCGTCAAGAAGCGTCCATCCGGTGAGAACGCCACAGAATTGATATCACGACTGTGCCCGCTCATAGTTTTCAAGCGTTCACCTGTGTGTACATCCCAAAGATAGACTGTGCTGTCGGCTCCGTTGCTCGCGAGGATACTGCCATCTGGCGAAAATGCAATGGTTTCGATCCGGGCGTTCTCTAAAACAATAGTTTTCACGAGTACACCAGCAGATGCACTCCATAACCGGACCGTGTTATCTGAACCACCACTTGCAATGATCTCCCCGTTTGGAGAACATGCTACACAGTAAACCGATCCGTTATGTCCCCAAAGTGTTTTCAGGGGTTCGCCGGTGTGTGTATCCCACAGTCGGATCGTATCGTCATAGCTGCCACTCGCAAGCACTTCACCATCGCGACTAAAGGCAACCGAAGAGACCGAACCCGTGTGTTGGATGAGGGAAGCTTTCTGTTCACCTGTCTGTGCATCCCATAACAAGACGGTGTCATCAGCACTCCCTGTAGCAATCTGTGTGCCATCAGGACTAAAGGCTACCGAATAGACACGATCTGTATGCCCCGTGAGCAGATCAAGTGCTTCGCCGGTTCGTGCATCGTAGATCCAAGTACCTATAGCAGTCGCTACAGCGAGTCTGTTGCCATCGGGAAAATATTTGACGGCATTTATCCTGCCTTTCCCAAGTCGCGCTTTCGCACCGGGTGGCAAGTTCCAGCGTGTGTACGCCTCGGAAAAAGCGTGGGTGAGAAAACCGAAAAATAGTAAAGAAATTGACAACAAGGCGATGCCTAACAGTTGCGTTGTTTTCATAATGCTATAAACATATTGAAGAAATACTCAAGTAGAACCCGGTTCGGTTAGGAAACCGAACCTACCAGGCCTGCCGCTCAAGTAAATAAACTCTACGAGACTGAAAAGGGTTTTACCAGACGACAAAGTTGACGCGTAGAATCCGGTTCGGTTAGGAAACCGAACCTACTGGGCCTGGGGACCAAGGTTATTATTTTCTTGAAATTGACACTTATGGTGCTATCTCCCAGAAAAGCACTGTGCCACCGCTGCTGCCACTTGTGAGTGTTCGCCCATCCGGGGAATACGCTATAGAAGAGATGTATCCTACATGTCCCGTAAAGGTTTGCAGAAGTTCACCCGAATGCGCGCGCCAAAGATGGATATTCTCCCGATCTACTATGCTGGCAAGCGTACTACCATCTGGGGAGTACACTATAGAAGAGAATCTATCTGACGTTGGGGTGATGGTTTTTATCGGTTCACCGATATTGATGTCCCATATTAGGATTGTGCCATCATTGTTCGTGCTTGCGAGTGTCTGTCCTGTCGGTGAGAATACTACGTGCCCAACCCCACCTGCATGCCCATCAAGGATTTTGATGACATCACCGGTATGAATGTCCCATAATCGGATTGTGCCATCATCACTTGTGCTTGCGAGTGTCTGTCCCGTTGATGAGAATGTCACATGTTGGACTTTATCTGTATGTCCAAGAAAAATATTTCGTAAGTCGCCTGTGACGACATTCCACAGACGGATTGTCTTGTCGGAACCGCTACTCGCGAGCAGGCTTCCGTCTGGACTGAAATCTACTGATGTAATTCTGCCCGTATGCCCACTCAGCGTCGTTCTGTTGTGTTCACCGATATTTGCATCCAACAACCACACAGTATTGTAATCTCCATAAGCAAACGTCACATTGTCTGGAGAATAGGCGACACAGGACCATCTATTCACATCCAAGTTAATTGTTTTCATCAGGGTGCCGGTGTGTGGTTCCCATAACTCTATGCTGCCCACGCGCGCACAAGCAAGTATGCGCCCATGTGATGCATACATCACCGACCTAACGAACCTTGCGGTGTGTCCAGTAACAACAACACGCCGAGAAATACCGGTGGCAATATCCCAAAAGCGGATTGTACCGTCATAACTTGAACCCGCAAGCGTATCTCCGCTTGGTGAAAATACGATAGACGTAACCTGACGCGTCCGCTGGTTGACAGTTTTTAAAGCCGCATCGGTTGTCGTATCAGCGTCGGGATGTCTTGTCAAGGTCGACTTGGGTTGACCGGTACGGACATCCCACAATTGGACAGTGCCATCGTGCATTCCACATGCAAGCGTCGTACTGTCTGGGGAATATGCTATAGAATAGACCCATCGTGGATTGGATACGATGTCCTCAGCCTCCCATTCAAGCGTCTTCAGGAATTCGCCAGTTTTCGGATCCCACACGTAAGTTTTTCCATCCATACCATAACTGGCAAGCGTTCTGCCATCCGGAGCATACACCACTGTAGAGATATACCCCGCGTGTCCAGCGAAGGTCCGAAGGGGTTTACCGGTACGCACATCCCAAATCCGAATGAGTTCGTCTCTGCCGCCACTGGCGAGTGTTTGTCCATCAGGACTGAAGGCTACTGAATAGACCCTGTCGGTATGTCCAGTGAGCGTCGCCTTGGGTTCACCAGTGTGGGTGTCCCACAACCGGATGGTTTTGTCGTAACCACCGCTGGCAAGTGTTCTACCATCAGGACTGAAGACGACTGAACGGACATACCCCGTGTGTCCTATGAGCGTTGTCTTGGGTTCGCCGGTGTGCGCATCCCACAACCGGACGGTTTGGTCAGAACTACCGCTGGCGAGTGTTTTTCCATCGGGACTGAAGGCGACTGAATGGACACTTTCGGTATGCTCTGTGAGCAACTTAAGATCTTCGCCAGTCCGAGCATCGTAAATCCAGATACCTATTGTACTCGCGACGGCGAGCCGTGTGCTATCTGGGGCGTATGCCAGTTCGTAAACATTTCCTTTTCCGATACGCGCTTTTGCCCCTTCCGGCAAGTATTCTCGCATATACGTCTGCCCGAAAGCATTTGCGGAACATATTGCGGAAGCAGCAAGGATCGCGAGAAAAGAAAACACTATTTTCATAAAGTGTGAGTTTGATAAATAATTGAAGGTTTTTGTATAAAGAGAACCCTTTTAGTATAATGAGATTATCCACATTCTCTAATTAAAAGGAGTTCTTTGATGAATATCATATAGGAAAATTGAATGGTTCTGGAAAGCAGACGGAGACGAAAAACTATTCGTCTGATTCACTGCTTTCAACGAATGCACCGACGCGGCAGACCCGTTTATAATCACAATAGTTGCACGGTTCCGTTCTGTTTTTTGGTGTGATGGGAGTGTCGCCTTCTTCCTTGGAATCTACAAAGGTATCAACGCGTGTAATGAGCGGAAATTTGCCATTGGAGATGCTGCAAACGTATTGTTGAACGTAGCCGCTGACGCGCTCGAGTATCTCATCAAAACATTCATCCTCTAACAACTGACCACTTGAACTAAACTTTTTCCAGTCTTTCCCCTTGAAACCTTTGTAAGCAGGTCCGTTTTGGAATTCCGCTCCGATGCCGAGTTCAACTGTGCATTCGTTCAGTCTGATTTTATGATAGAGTCCTGCTGCTGGCTCTAATCCGTGCTTGTTTAGCAATTTTTTCGCGATCTGTAGGTAGATGGGGAGTTGGAGGCTGCGTCCATTAAGAATTTCCGCCATTCTAATCGTGGAGCTGCCGGTTTTATAGTCAATAACATTAAAAACTCCGTTGCCGATATCAATGCGATCTATTTTACCAACCATACACACGTTGTTTATAGAGATCGATGTGGTACAGCTGAGTTCTGGGTCTCTCGGTTCGCGCTCTGATCCGAAACTGACTTCAAAGTAGCGTGGTCTAACAGGTAGATCGTAGGTGCGTTCTGCTTCAAGCCATTTGTGTAGCGCGACGCGGAGTTTCTCTATGTCGGTTGCCCAAAACAGATTATCTTCAGCGATAAGGTTTTCAGTGCGCTGATTGCGGCGTTCTTCAGATTTGGTATCTAAGATTTCATCTAACTGTTGTGTTGCCTCTTCAAAACATTGGCTGATGGGTGGGGATTCTCGACGCTTATTATAGAATTCAAAGAGAACTTCGTGGAGTAGCGATCCTTTCTCAAGACTGGATAACTCATCTTCTGTTTCGTCTTCTTCAGCACGGAATTTCAAAACGTTATTGGCAAAGTACTGAAACGGACACTTGGCATAAGTTTCCAATTC
>JAAXHI010000417.1 GCA_012270875.1 Candidatus Poribacteria bacterium
TGCCTCGCAGTGAGAGATTAATTATAAGTTTTACTATAGAATATCTAAATGTGCCTCAAATTTGACTTCTAAGTCAAATTAAATCTGTGTATGACTTCAAAATCAACGGTAACCCGCCTGATATTCAAGGAAAAGTCGGATTTGAACAACTACGGTCTTTTAGGTGGCAAGTTGAGTTATCCTTAGTAAAAATCAATACTACTTCACAGGTTTCTGACACCACGACGCACAACAAACATACTATAAAATCACAACTTGATACCTCTTGTCGGGACGCATTTACATTTATGCTTGAAAAAGAATTTAGGAACGAAGACCCATCAGGCAAGATTATTGCCTTTATGTTGCTCATTGTTACCCTCACAGGTGGTGGATCATTCGCTGTTAAACTCGGTCTACAAGGCTTCCCACCCCTAAAAATGGCACTCTTCCGTTGTATATTAGGCGTTATTTTTGTAGGCGGCGCAGGATTTTACTATGGGATGTCAATGCGGATGCGCTTCAAGGAATTCCAGCGACTGCTGCTGATCGCCGCCTTCTATACACTGCATACGATTACGCTGAACATCGGCACTCAACACACAACAGCCGCGCGTTCAACCATTTTTTTTCCCTATACCCGCTTTTTACAGTTCTGTTCGGACATTTCTGGCTCCCAAATGATCGGCTCACTAAAACGAAAACATTCGGTATCCTCACCGCATTCAGTGGCGTGTTTCTCGCCTTCATACCAAATCTGCAAGGTCTTTCTACAGGATACCTCATCGGCGATCTCATCGTAATTCTCAGCGCATGTTTCTTAGGACTCCGCATTACATTCACAAAAGTATTCGTTCAGGACATTTACCCCTATCGTTTGCTCGTCTGGCTGTTGGCTTTAAACATCCCCTGTTTTTACGTGCTCAGTCTCATTTTTGAAGGTGGGAAACCGAGCGAATGGACGCTGGCAAGCAGTGCTGGACTCATCTATCAGGGATGGGTTATCACAGGTTTCTGCTTCTTAGGGTTAACATGGACACTAAGAAGATACAAGGCAAGTAAATTGGTTGTCTTTTCTTTTTTAATGCCGCTGTCCGGCGTTCTGTTTAGCCATCTATTTTTAGGCGATGAACTGACCTTCGGCTTGGTGGCAGGCACCGGATTGGTGGCAATCGGAATCTATCTTGTGAATAGGCAGCGTCAATCCATCCCACAAACCAATGGACACGAAAGAGGTTGTACATAAAATGACTCAAAAAAGAATTGTGTGCGTCCTAATCCTTACTATTTTATCGGTCTGTGGCACACAACACATACCCTCTGCCAGCGATACCCCTGACGATATGGTACTCATACCAGTAGGCGAGTTTGAAATGGGGAGTCGCACTGGCAAAAACAATGAACGACCAGTGCATACCGTCTACCTCGACGCTTTCTATATGGACGTTTACGAGGTCACAAATGCACAATACAAGGCGTTCATTGATGAAAATCCGGAATGGCAGAAAGAAAACATTCCCGAAGAATATCACGACGGTGTATACCTCCGACTCTGGAATGGTAACGCCTATCCCGAAGGCAAAGCCAACCATCCGGTCATTTATGTCAGTTGGTATGCAGCGATGGCTTATGCACAATGGGCAGGAAAGCGATTACCAACAGAGGCAGAATGGGAGAAAGCCGCACGAGGCGGTCTCATCGGGAAGGCATATCCATCGGGCGATACCTTGGATACCTCACTCGCAAACTTCGCACGGCATTTCAACACGCCAATCGCTGTCGGGCAGTATCCACCCAACGGTTACGGTTTATACGATATGGCAGGAAATATCTCCGAGTGGTGCCTCGATGAATATGACCCTGATTTCTATGCCACATCCGCACCTAAAAACCCATTTTCAAAAGGAACTCGCCAGGAAACTATCAATAGTTTCAAAGTCGTCAAGAAGAAGAATCGCGTTTTAAGGGGCGGCTGCTGGAGCGATAACGGGCTTTTCTTGCAAGTCTCGTACCGGGACTGGGGACCACAGCACTACACCAGCGTCTTCCGCGGGTTCCGCTGTGTAAAGGACGTATTAAAGTCCCCCTGATAAGGGGGATTTAGGGGGTTAAAAACACTGGACTAACGATTTTTGGGTAAAATGTGTCCCCTGTCTACTCAATTTGCGTAAGTCCTGTTAGGTTAATTACCCAAATTCTGAGCGATAAGCACCAAATCCAGAATATTAACAGTACCGTCCGCATTCACATCCGCCTCCGTATCCACATCCCCAAGGTGAGAAGCAACAAAGACAAGGTCTAATATATTGACAACACCGTCACCCGTTACATCATAAGGGGAAGCACCTGGAACCAGATTGGAACTTATCAGATTAAAAACAATTTCCTGATCGGTCTCGACCCTAACAATCCCAATATTCGGTGCCAACCATTGGTAAGAGGTAGTGCGAGATCTCGACAACGTAGAAGTGGTTATTGAATCAACCTGAACTTTAAGGCAGTTCTCAAATGTACCCGCAGGTGTTACGACATCTTCTACATCGACGACTTCGTAAATATTGGAGAATGAAACTGGACCTGTCAGTATCACCTCTGTTTCCAACGTGAACCCCCACGTATCCCCAACTTCTAAAGATGCTGGAACAAACAAAGCGGGTGGCGATAACGTAGCCGTTGCCGTACCGAATATTGAGCCGAGTTCCGCGACAACTTTATGCAGTTTCACACCCTCGTCATCGAAATGCACAAAGTACGTTTCACCCGTAGTTTCGTCTGTGCCTTCCGTTTCTGCTATTCTTTTGAAAAGTGCGATCTCTCTACCGTCAATACGTTCATCGGAGGGTTCAATTGTATAAGTAACCCATTCAGTCCCATCTTCGGTCTCCAACACCCAGACATTCCCCAGATTCGTCGGATAATACTCCACAGTCTCCGCCACCACAACAGACAGACAGCACACCAAAAGCACCAACGACAGTACAACCCAAAACCGTTTTACAATCACGAAACTATTTCTCCTTTCTTCTGATCGAGTTCACATTAGCATAGCATACCGGGCATGCAAAGTCAAGCAAATGAAAATTCAGGGTAGAGCCATTCAGTTTGCTTGCTTTTCGGTCGGATTTCCATCCCAGTCCGGTAGGCGCGGTTTGTTACCGCACTCATAAGTGTCAATTTTAAAAAATAACCGTCTCGCTACCAGGTCCGGTAGGTTCGGTTTCCCAACCGAACCGGATCCTACCCAGGTCCGGTAGGTTCGGTTTCCTAACCGAACCGGATCTTAGGCAGAAACCGTGTATATGCTAAAACCCCTCTTTAGTCCCGTAGGGACGGAATGTTTATAGCAGCATGTGGGCAAAAAACCTAAGCCCCGTAGGGGCGGCATCTACGGAGAACTGGAACAAAAATGTCGTGGAAAATCGCTAAATTGATGCCTATGGTGCGGTTTCGCGGCGTACTCATCTGCCCCTTGATAAGGGGTAAAGGGATGTTTTTGCTGGGGTGTTTCCTTAAATAACCCCGATGCTTGTGGATAGCAGCGCGGTCCTATTCCCTATAATGCACTCAGAAAACCCAGAATTGAACGGCTCTGAAAAATTAGACATTATAACGATTTAAGAACATATTGTGCAAATTAACTCTTAAGATATATTTCACGTTGTTTTGTTGTCTTTTAGCGGGATCATTTGCGAGTTATCCTCATTTTTGCCATTTTAAGAAAAAATACGTTTATCGGACGACCAAAAATATGAATAAGGATACACAATTTACCCACTATCAGGTCTAATATCTATTTTATGCAACCTTTCGTCCTAACATACGCGTTACTATAATATGAACCCTCTATTTTTGTTTTACTTACATGAAAAACAATTTATTGGGAATTAGCCGCATTGTAAAAAAGGCACTCGCTACGCCTATGGAGAAGGGGGTTATCAGAGACATACGCGTCCTTTGAAGCAGTTGTGATAATTATCTGAACCGGAATTTATAGAATTTACGGATTTTCAGGAATGTAGCGGTCATTACAACCACATATTTTCGGATTTTCCAATAAAATTCACTTTTTTTTCAGAATTTATGACTTTTTTTCATTTTATGCACGAAAAGGGGTTAAAAAATTGGTCTTTAATATACAATCAGGTGAAAGTTCAGATTTAACCCTTGATCGAAACCACAAGAGAACGAAACACCATCAACTCGGCCTCGACGCGTCTTACATTTGAATATGAGGGATATAATGCCATTGACAAAAAACTAACTGCCGACAGGGGACCCTACCCGTTGCTGAGAAGGGGAAGCGCAGCGAACGCCCTAACACTGACAGTCATCCTTCGTTGACACACTTATGTGTCTGTGTTATAATGCTTTTATCAAAGGAGTTTTGAATTGCAATATATTCATTACACTGGTACAGACAATTTAGGCTATAATTACTATAAACCCAGCAATGATTTACACAGTTTGTTTAGGAATCAAGTAATAACACCATTTAGAGAATCACTTCCAGAGGAAGCGAGTAAATTTGAAGATTACAACAGCAACCGAGATTATATAAACGGACTAAGGATAAACGTTCTGGATCGAGGTTCGACAGATTTCGATGCCTCATCATCATGGAGCGGTAAGGTTTATACACAAGAACATAAGGTGTTACTCAATGGTGTTTTTTATATGCCTATGCACCTCTATAGTTCTTATCATCTTTACAGAACGCACGGACACCTAAGCGAAAGTAAGAATATAATCTTTATTGACTTGGGTTGTGGACCCTTAACTTCAGGTATTGCGTTTTGGGCTGCAGCAGAACAGCGCAATATCACTTATATAGGTGTTGATATTTCGAAACACATGCGTAAAAAGGCAGCCGAAATAAATACTGCGGGACCCTTTGACGATTCTGACGCGCCTTTTTACAAAAATTTTCATATAGGACGTAACTTCAATAACTTGCCAACCTACTTGAACAGTATTGAAAAGGGTAATCCTGAAGATACCCTGATACTATTTAACTGAGGGTGTTTCATAAA
>JAAXHI010000091.1:0-9334 GCA_012270875.1 Candidatus Poribacteria bacterium
GGCTTTACGTCCGAATGCCCGTAAAACTCGATTTCATTATCGCCGTGGCAACACGGACCAATGATTCCCAGACAATACCCGATGAAACATTCATCCTCGTCTGACCATTCGACAATCTTGATGTATTTTGCACTTTCCCGCATCAACCTACTAACCTGTGAACTTACGGAGAGCAATAGAAGTGTTGTGTCCACCGAAACCGAACGCATTAGAAAGCGCGACCTCAATCTTCGCATCACGACTCTCATTCGGGACATAATCCAGGTCGCAGGCTTCGTCTGGCATATCGTAATTGATAGTCGGCGGCAGATAACCCTTTTCCATCGCGCCCAAACAAGCGATAAGTTCCACAGCTCCCGCTGCACCAAGCAGATGCCCCACCATCGACTTCGTAGAACTCACCGGGATCTTATACGCCTGTTCACCGAACAGCGATTTAATAGCATTCGTTTCAGCGACATCACCGATCGGTGTAGACGTACCGTGCGCATTGATATAATCGACAGCATCTAACGACAATTCAGCATCTTTGAGCGCAAATTCCATCGCTTTCGCTGCACCTTCGCCATCTTCAGGGGGACTTACCATATCATGAGCATCGGAGGTCATCCCATATCCAATGATTTCCGCATAAATATGGGCACCACGTCTCTTCGCATGGGACAACGATTCAAAGATGAGGACACCGCCACCATCGCCCATCACAAAACCATCCCTATCTTTCGTGAACGGACGAGAAGCGAGTTCAGGTTCATGGTTCCGCGCCGACATCGCGCGCATTGAACAGAACCCAGCAAAGGCTAAGGGCGTAATCGCAGATTCCGTGCCACCGGTGAACATTACATCCGCTTCACCACGCTGAATCATACGAAACGAATCCCCCATAGAATGGTTCGCACTCGCACACGCCGTGACAGACGTCGAATTGGGACCTTTGAGGTTAAAATGAATGGAGATCTGACCCGCCGCCATGTTAATAATCATGTACGGGACAAGAAACGGGCTGACGCGTTTCGCTCCCTTTTCGGCAAGCGTTTTCGCGTTGTCTTCAAGGACACCGATGCCCCCAATCCCAGAACCGATTTGCACACCCGCCCGATAAGGATCAACTTTGTCAAGGGCCAAACCCGCATCTTCGTGTGCCATGATCGCAGCAGCAAGCGCGTACTGAATGAATAACGGAAGTCGCGACGCTGCGCGGCGATCCATGTACTGCTCCGCCTGAAAATCTTTTACCTCTCCGGCGATTTGGGTGCGATGCTCAGAGGCATCAAAATAGGTTAAAGGTCCGATTCCGTTTTTACCGATGGCAAGCGCATCCCAATATTCTTCTTTCGTGTTGCCAATCGCGTTGACGACACCGATTCCTGTAATAACTACACGCTCCACGAGACCGATCCTTTTTGATTAGCCGTCGGCTATCAGCCGTCAGCATTGTCCCGCAAGCCTATAGAGGCTTGCGAAATAAGAATAGCGGTCAACAATCAACGATCAGCAATCAGCAAAGGACTCTGGTTTATCAGAAACCTCTTTACTGAAAGCCGACAGCCGACAGCCGACAGCCGATATGACTTGATCTATACATGTTCGTCAAGGTAACTCAGGGCATCTTGGACAGTCTGAATCTTCTCGGCATCACTGTCGGGAATTTCGATCTCAAATTCCTCTTCAAGTGCCATGACCAATTCAACGGTGTCAAGCGAGTCAGCACCCAAGTCTTCCATAAAGGAGGCATCTGGAGTGACGTTATCTTCGTCAACACCGAGTTGTTTAGCGATAATTTCAATGAGGCGTTCTTGGTTTGTTGCCATAAGCGTTTCTCTAATCTCCTATAAAATTATGGCTATCGGCAGTCAGCCGTCGGTTATCAGCAAGAAACTTTTTAGTTTCCGAGAACCGAGAGGCGTGAGCCGTGAGCCGATGATTTACATCACCATCCCACCGTCAACCTGAAGTATCTGACCGGTGATATAGCGCGCAGCGTCCGATGCCAAAAAACACACAGCATCTGCCACATCTTCTGGATGCCCAAATTCCCGTAGTGGAATCATTTCAAGCAGTTGTTCCTGATTCGCTTCCGGTATTTGTGCCGTCATGTCTGTTGTGATAAAACCCGGAGCAATCGCATTCACAGTGATACCACGCGCACCAACCTCTTTTGCGGTGGCTTTTGTCAAACCGATGATACCCGCCTTCGCTGCAGCGTAATTCGCTTGCCCCGCGTTTCCCGCTAATCCAACAACCGACGATATATTGATAATGCGTCCACTTTTCTGGCGTATCATGGGACGTAGAACAGCACGGGTGCAGTACATTGTGCCTGTCAAATTTGTCTGTAATACAACGTCCCAATCTTCATCTTTGAGACGCATGAGCAGCATGTCACGCGTAATCCCAGCGTTGTTCACGAGAATGTCGATTTGCGAAAACTGCTCAATCGTTTTTTCAATAAGCACCTCAACATCCGTCTTTTCCGAGACATCAGCCGCCATTGAAAATGTAGTGTAACCTTTATCCTGTAATGTGTCGGCGATCTGTGCGACCGACTCAGCCGAACGCGAGCAAAGCACCACGTTCGCACCGGCTTCGCAGAGTCTGTGGGCAATCGCTGCACCGATACCACGCGAAGCACCCGTAACAATCGCCGTTTTGCCGCTCAGTAAGTCTGCCCTAAAGATACTCTGTTCCGTTGTCACATCCATTTATTTCCCCATTTCATCTGCTACGAGGGACAGCGTCTCAACGTCTTCAACATTCATAACACGACTTTCCGGCAGCGTCCGCTTTACTAAGCCAGACAATACCTTCCCTGGTCCTACCTCTACAAAATGGGTGATACCAGTTTGCTCAACGGTATGCAGTATCTTTTCCCATCGAACAGGTTGTGTTATCTGTTGAAATAGAAGGTGTCTAATGTTTTCCACATCCGTCGCAAACTCACCGGTTACGTTCATTGCAATATCAACTTTTGGCGGTTGCATCGTCACCGAATTGAGTACGGATCCAAATTTTTGTTGTGCGGGTGCCATCAAAGGTGAATGAAATGCCCCGCTTACAGGTAAGAGACGACACCGTCTCGCCCCAATTTCGGCGCGCGCCAGTTCAACAACCTGATTGACAGCATCCACTTCTCCAGAAATTACCAATTGCCCAGGACAGTTATAGTTAGCGATGTTCACAACGCCTTCGGTCCCGTCACAGAGTTGTTGAAGTTGTTCTATCTCCATTCCGAGGATTGCCGCCATGGTGCCTTGCTGTGTTTCACCCGCTTCTGCCATTAAACTCGCACGTGCGTTCACCAATCGCAAAGCATCCGAAAAATCAAGAACCCCTGCCGCCACGAGTGCGGAGTACTCTCCCAAACTATGTCCAGCGACTGCCGCTGGTACGATACCGAATTCTTTTAGCACTCGCAATGTTGCGACACTGCACGTCAAAATCGCCAGTTGTGTATTTTCCGTCTGCTTTAAGTCTGACTCCGGTCCTTCAAAACAGAGTTGACTCAAGGCACGCCCAAGGCATGCGTCGGCTTCCTGAAAAACTTCATCGGCAGTTGAATAGGTTCGCGCTAATTCCGCACCCATACCAACTTGTTGTGAACCTTGTCCTGGGAAAATAAAGGCGAATTGTGTCATTTTCTTCCGATGAATGGCTATCGGTTCTCGGCTTTCGGCTCTCGGCTTTCAGTAACAAGAGATTTCTGATTAACAGAAAACCCTCTTTGCTGATTGCTGAAGGCTAATTGCTGACTGCTAACACGCTGACGGCTATAACCGTAAGAGTGTGCTTCCCCATGTTAAGCCTGCGCCAAAAGTCACGAACAGAAGTAAGTCACCCGGCTTTGCGCGTCCCTCACGAATCGCCTCGTCTAACGCGATAATCACTGTTGCTGCAGAGGTATTCCCGTATTTATCAACGTTAATATAGACTTTTTCTCGCGGCACACCGAGCCTGTCACCGACCGCCTCAATAATACGCAGATTCGCTTGATGCGGGATCAACAGATCAATCTCTTCAATACTGACATCCGCTTCCCGTAAAACACGCTGCGCAGCTTCGGGCATCAGCCGCACACCCAGTTTAAATACTTCACGACCATTCATCTGAAGTTTGTCGAGTTTTTGGTCAATTACCCCGGGAGTAATCGGCATTCTGGAGCCACCCGCAGGGATACCAAGGAGGTCAATGTCAGCATAATCGCCATCGGAGCCGATATAAGATCCGAGAATTCCTTTCGGTTCATCTGTGGCTTGAACTACGGCAGCACCCGCTCCATCTCCAAAGAGGACGCATGTACTTCTATCATTCCAGTCAACGATGTTGTTGAAAACTTCGCCACCGACAACAAGGATGGTATCGTACCGCCCAGATTTAATCATTCCGTCAGCCAAATCCAGCCCATAAAGAAAACCAGCGCACGCAGCAGATACATCCATCGCCGCAGCGTGCTTTGCGCCAATACCTTTCTGGACGTAGCACGCCGTTGACGGGAAAAACGTGTCAGGTGTAACGGTAGCGACAAGTATCATCTCAATGTCAAGCGGGTCTATGTGAGCGTTTTTAATAGCCCATCGTGCAGCATGTACACAGAGATCAGAGGTCGCGACATCGTCTTCAGCAATACGACGCTCCGCAATTCCTGTGCGTTGACGAATCCATTCGTCACTTGTATCCACCATCTTCTCAAGGTCAAAGTTGGTAACAACCTGTTCAGGGAGGTAAGAACCTGTTCCCGTGATGGTTGCATATCGAAGTTGCGTCATTATATCTCTCTTGGCGTTTTTGGCGCTGTAAGGTCTTGCTGGCAAGCCGAAACTCGCCGTGAAATCCCATCGGTTTTTCTCACCGACACCTTATCTACGCCTCGTCAGTGGATTTTAGCACGGGCCGTCCGTTATAATGCCCGCATTCGGAACAGACACGATGAGAAATGATCGTTTCTCCGCAATATGAACAGACGCTTGTGGCTTTGTCATGGAGCGCATTATGGCTCCGTCGCATTCTTTTTTTTGATTTTGACGTTTTCCGTTTTGGATGCGCCATCGGTTATCTCCTTACAATTTTTTCTGGTCTTTTGTAGTCTTAAGAATCGCAGTTCTGAAGTTCGCCATACAATTCGGTCGTCTTAGTTATCTTCCAGCATTTTCGATAGAACCGAAAACGGGTTAGAAGCTGGTGCCGAGGACGCATCAGCCGTCTCACAAGAACATGCGTCGCTATTGAGTTCCGCACCACATTGTAGACATAAACCTTCACATGTCTCAGAACAGAGCGACCATGCCGGTATCTCAAGGACGAGCATCTGTCGGACATCTTCTGAAATATCTAAGGTCTCTCCATCGTAATATCGCTCATCCGCTTCACTCTCTTCCGACGATTCACTACCGATAGAGAATAACAGTTCAAGTTTTGTTGTTATATCTACCTCAAACGGCGTAATACAACGTCGGCACTCTACCGAAATTTCCGTTTCAATATCAGCCGTCACATAAATATTGTCATCGCCTTGGCGAATCAGTCGGATTGCACATGACAGCGGTTTAACAAATTCTGCCTCTTCGTAATTCAAACTCAGGGACGCGGGCGGCACAAGTGCTTCGTATTCTTTGAAGTCCTCGTGTCGAAGGTCTTTCATATCGAAGACTAACGTGTCTTTTATGCCGTCCTGCATATCCGATTTCCCCTCAAGCATCTATCAGGCAGTCTCCAGGTTTCCCTCATTATACAACGATAGTCAACACGCGGGTTGTTCTTAGTCTTTTAAAATTAAAAATCGACTTCTTCTTCGATCCTAATCAGCTGTGTGTCACCTTTCACGGCTTCAAGCGTGTGGATCTCCGCGAGTGCCGATTTCATATTCTTTTCCCGCGCATTGTGCGTCAGCATCACGAGCGACACAGTCTCCATACCGTGCGGGTCCTTTTGAATCACAGACGCGACACTAATTTGCCAGTTCCCTAAGATGGTACCGATTTTCGCCAGAACACCGGGCCGGTCAGCAACCACAAAACGGAGGTAGTAACGCGTCTCTATATCGTCAATCGGGGAGACATCAACTTCTGATTGTGAACCGGCAAGCCACGCTCGCGAAATTGGGGCACTCACACCTTGTTGCACAGATTTTCCAGCATCAATAATGTCCGCTACAACCGCACTCGCTGTCGGCATCTCACCTGCGCCTTGTCCATAAAAGAGCGTCGGACCAACCGCATCGCCGATAACGCAAACCGCATTGAACGCACCGCCGACATTCGCTAACAGACTCCGCTCTGGCACCAGCGTCGGATGCACGCGCGCCTCTACACGGTTTCCATCACCTAACTTCGCAATAGCGAGCAATTTAATAACATAACCGAGTTCGCGGGCGTATTGGATCTCTTTTTGGGTGATACTTGTAATGCCTTCAACATGGAATTGAGACAGTGAGATATTGCTCCGATAGGCAAGAGCGATCAGGAGAATCAGTTTCTGTGCGGCATCAATACCATCAACATCAAACGTCGGATCGGCTTCCGCATACCCTTTATCTTGCGCAGCTTTCAGAACGTCCGAGAAATCAGCACCGCGTTCGTGCATCTCCGTTAAAATGTAGTTACACGTCCCATTCACGATGCCGTAGAGGGAGTGAATTTGGTTGCCTGCGAAACTCTCTTGTAGCGTTTTGATAATCGGGATCCCACCCGCTGTGCTTGCCTCAAAATTAAGGCTAACTCGGTGTTCTGAAGCGAGTTGGAACAATTCGCTGCCGTGCTCGGCAAGGAGGGCTTTATTGGCTGTAACGATATGTTTGCCATTTCGGATCGCACGACTGATAAGCGTATGGGCTTCTGTCGTACCACCGATAAGCTCAACGACGATATCAATATCAGGATTATCAACGACTTCCGCGGGATCGCTTGTCAGACAGTCGGCAGGGAGTTCAACGCCTTCTCGTGTCGCGGGCAGCGTCCGTTTGACTATCTTTTTCAGGCATAATTCGATGCCACTATTTTTCGCAATGAGGGCATTCTGATTTAATAGGATTTTGGAAACACCGGTGCCAACGGTGCCCCATCCTAAAATGCCGACATTAATACACGACTTATCCACTACTACAACTCCCTTTTCTCTTTGCCACTTACCGGACGGCTTGTAACCGCAACACTGGCAAACCGAATTTACATATCAAAAATCGGGGCGACTGGATTCGAACCAGCGACCTCTTGAACCCCATTCAAGCGCGCTTCCGGGCTGCGCCACGCCCCGTTATTGACAGAATTAATCCACTTAATTGTATCATAAGTCTCGGTGAATGTCAAATAAAAAAGTAGACTGTTGTTGGAAATCCGCAGTCCGTATAGAACACTTCGGTCAATTCTCTATTCGTTGCTGAATACTTAGGATGTGCAGGGCGAGATTTCGCGCCTCGCCCTCAATTTTGCACATAATTTGGTTAACTCTACGCAAAACCCATCTCTTTCAGATTTCTCAGACTGATACCTAAACTTTCAAACGGATCACGTTCGTAGCAACTATCCTGCTCAATAATATACCATTCAACACCTGCATAGACACAAGCATCTAAAATAGCTGGCCAATTGAGGTTCCCTTCACCGATTTCTGCAAAACGTTGTGACGAACCTTCCATCGCCATATCCTTGAGATGAATAATATCGGCGCGTCCCTTTAACTGACGCACCCATTCCGCCGGATCGCCGCCACCGTGTTGAATCCAGTACGTATCCAGTTCGCTCTTAAAATGGTTCGGATCGCTTTCCGCATACAGAATCTCAAGCCCAGTGCGTCCGTTGTAGCGTTCCAACTCGAAACTATGATTGTGATACGAAAAAGTCAAACCACCTTCAGCGAGACGGGCTGCGACTTCAGATGCCTCTTTCGCGAATGTGGCGTACCCTTCAGCCGTACGGTATTCACCCGGAAGTCCACCAATCGCAGCATGTTTGCATCCCCACAATTGATGTTCATCAATGACGGCTTGCGGTTCATCACGCATCCTGTCGTAACTTGTATGTGTCGCGATAATGCTGATACCTTCACCGTCAACGATGTTTTTCAGAGCTGCAGGCTCAATCGGGCCGAGTGCTGAACATTGCACCGCCTCATAACCGAGTTGCCGAACCTTTTTGACCGTCTCAGCGATATCCGCCTCAGTTTTGGTAAATTCTCTGACAGTATAAAGCTGCGCTGCGATCTGTTTCGCAGAAAGCACATTTTGTGTTGCCATAATCACTCCTTCTATTTGGCTTATGCCATTTTCGGATAGTATACCAAAATAGAACATACCCGTCAAGTTAATATGGATAGGAACGCACCGCTTCTTAAAGTCCCCCTGATAAGGGGGATTTAGGGGGTTAAAAACAGTGAGCGTAAAGCCGTCAACAACTTTAGATACACTTGCAAACTTCCTAACTGCTGACGATTGATGGCTATCTTTCTGACAACCGAAAACTGGTAACTGGTAACTTGAAAAAATAGTTTGCATATAAAAAACCGTTCTGATAAACTTTAAAATTATGCTGAACTCTTTCTTCTTCGGCGGTAAAGGACGCAACCCTTTTCGACTTTTCCGCCTCCTCCTTCATTTCCCAAATTTCGTCAAGTTGGCGTGGAGGCTATTTGTTGATGAACGCGTTCCGATCCATCGGAAAGCGATCCTCATCCTCGCCGAATTATTGGCGGTTGCCTTCGCAGTCGCCTACTTCGTCAATCCACTTGACCTTGATTTTCTCCCAGTCCTGGGTAAATTTGACGATCTTATCGTCGGTGCTTTTGTGATCCTTGTCCCCGGCACATGGCTCTTTATTAAATTATGTCCGGAACATATCGTCCGCGAACATGTAGATCGAATTTCACAAGGCACATAAACAGATATTGCCGTGCGCGATGCATTTTTTTTTCAACTTTTTTGCAACTTTTTTTTCCAATAGGTGTGTCTTTAAGGACGAAAACACAAAAAACAAATAAAATGATTCCAGTCGTCTCCGAGATCGGAATCCCCTAAATTTTATACTGGAGGTTATAACCATGACACTCAGAAACACACTTCGGAACCCAGTAAGGGTAATGTTAATTTTAGCCGCATTCATCGTAGTGATAGGCATCGTCATCAGTTGGGATACAGATGAGTTCACATCACAAACCGCAATCGGACAGACGCATGACACACCCGAAGCGTCAAAAACACCCGAGTATCTGGAAAATGCGACCCAAGCATTAGATTTTCAGTACCTCGAGCGCGCAAATCAAGCGTTCATTGATCTGGTCGCGCGGACCCGCCCCGCTGTTGTTCAAATCACAACACAAACAGAACGCAATCAAAGACAGCAGTCAAGGG
>JAAXHI010000091.1:9487-11509 GCA_012270875.1 Candidatus Poribacteria bacterium
AATTCGGCGATTCCGACGCGCTTGAAGTCGGTGAATGGGTCATTGCAATCGGATCACCACTCGGCTTAGCGCAGACCGTGACGCGTGGTGTCGTTAGTGCTAAAAGTAGATCTGGATTCAGCGATTTCATCCAGACAGATGCCCCCATTAATCGCGGGAATAGTGGCGGTGCGCTGATCAACATCCGTGGTGAATTAGTCGGTATTAACACCCTAATCCTTACCAGCGGTTCCCCGGGCAATATCGGCATCGGTTTTGCGATTTCCAGCAACGTAGCGCAATCACATATGCCGGATCTGATTGAACACGGGAAAATTGTCCGCGGTTGGCTCGGAATCACCATGGGCCCAGTGAATCATGATTTAGCGGATAAACTGCAGTTTGAGTCCCCGCGCGGTGTCGTCGTAGATAGAGTTTCTAAAGATAGTCCCGCGCAGAAAGCCGGCATTCGTCCACGGGACGTAATCGTTGAATTTGATGGCGAAAAGGTTCGAGATATGCGGCACTTGCTGCATACCGTCGCCAACACAAAAGTGGGAAAACCTGTTAAACTAAAAGTCCTCCGTGGTGGAAAACAGGAAAAACTACTGACTGTTAAATTAGTAGAACGTAACGCCGAAGTCGTCGCTAAACTCAATCGGGAGGCAGCGCGTGAAGAAATTGAAGAAGTATTCGCAGGCATCAGCGTCGGAGACCTGACACCTACAATCGCGAGACGTTACGGCTATGCCTCAAGCGAAATAGGAGTTGTCGTTACAGATGTCGAATCCAACAGCGACGCACAGAGAAAGGGTATCAGACCCGGCTTCCTCATCCAAGAAATTGAATGGGAACCCATCAATAGTCTTGAAACGTATTCCCGCATTGCTAATCAACTCGTGAAAGACAATAGAGAACGAGTACTCCTCTATGTCAAATTGCCAAACGGAAGCGGTGGAAAATATATTACGATTAATGTTCAAACATCTGACCGGTAATTCGACGCAACGCACCCACGCTATTGAAAAAATCTCGGATTAACGCTTGACGGATAGTTGTTTTTCTGGTATACTGCTGAAAAATAACTATCCTTTCATATTATAGGTTCAGGTTTTTGATGGAAGCACAACGCGTTGTCTGGCCAAGTCGCGCCAAAGTTGATATTGAAACATTTACGTTGTCGTCTATCGGCGACGATGAAGTACTTGTCGCCACAGAGTGCACGCTCATTAGTCCGGGGACAGAGCGAGCGTTTTTATTAGGACTCCCGAACGCACAAGGCAGGTATCCATCCCGTCCAGGGTACAGCAATATCGGTAAAGTCGTAGAAATCGGAAACGCAGTCACAGGTTTGCAGGTAGGCGACCGTGTCGCTTCAACCCAAGGACATACCAGCCATTTTGTAACCTCGCCGAGCCGCTTATTCAAAGCACCATCCGCTGATGCCCCAGCTGAAGAGGCTGTTTTCTTTAACCTCGGGGCAATCGCATTGCAAGGTGTCCGAAAGGCGCGAATTGAATTAGGAGAGGCGACCATGGTCTTAGGACAGGGACTCATCGGGCTGCTGGCACTGCAACTCTCGAAACTTAGCGGCGCACTCCCACTTATTGCCGCCGACCTCACCGATAGTCGTCTCGAAATCTCCAAAAGCATGGGCGCAGACTACACCCTCAATCCAGAAGATGCTGATTTCTCCACGCAGTTAAGTGATGTTACGAATGATGATGGACCGGCTGTCGTTATTGAAGCAACTGGGCACCCGGACGCGATTAGCACCGCTTTAGATGTCGCAGGACGCGGGGCGCGTCTGGTGTTGTTAGCAAGTACACGCGGCGAAACGCCGAAGGTGAACTTCTACCGAGATGTCCATAAAAAAGGACTGATCCTTTACGGGGCACACAATTCTATACGTCCACGCCAAGAGTCCTCACCAAACTTCTGGACGCTTGAAGACGATAGTCGCTTATTGTTGGCACTCATCGCACAGCAGCGATTCAACGTTGCGTCCTTGATTAGTCATCGCGTTCCCGGCGAAGACGCACC
>JAAXHI010000172.1 GCA_012270875.1 Candidatus Poribacteria bacterium
TAGCCAAATAACTTGCATTTTAAAAAAGAACGTGTTCAAACATAGGAAATAACGCCATTTTTAGCGGAATTTTACTAAACTGGAAAAGGACGATTTAGTTTGAAACGCCTTTAAGGAGCTTACCTCACATCATCTCTCCGGTGGTGAAAGGGAACATCATCGCTTGTGAACCAGCCGTCAAACATGGCTTCAGGCCCAATATGTGACAATCCATTTACATGATGGTAACATGTCCGACTCAACCATAATCAACCCACCCTGCACTGCGTTCCGCATGCAAACCTCACATTAAACCGACATTTCTAAGTTCCCTTGCCTTAACCCTCTAGTCTCTATTTAGCCCATTGGGCCTGAAGGTTTCGCCATTTATGATGGTATGGGCTGGCTAGACCCGCCAAATACCGACCTGCTCTCCGGGCTGCATCGGGCACAAATTAAGTGCCTTCATCTAGACCTAATGGTGAAGGTCGAGCGCCTGAAATGATTTACAATCCAGGTCCCGCGCTCCAAAGCCATGGCCGAAGCCAGGCTAATGAAGTGCGCGCTCAGTCCGAGCCGTCATAACGCCGCAGCTGATCTTGGGGCCAAAAGCCCACGCCAACTCATAGCTAGAGCCTCAAAGGCAATGTGCCTAGGCTCGTAGCGTCGTTGGGCCCACTCTCTGATGGCCGGGACGTCGTAATAGACCTGCTTATCTTGATGGGACTGTTCGAGGTTGACATTGTCTGCAACGATTGTGACATCAAGTATTGTTAGGTCGCAATCGCGTACTAGGATCAGGTCCGGCTTCCGAATACCTGCAGGAGTTGGTATCGCCGGCTTGCGGCAGATACTGTACCCAATCTTTTCCGCACTCGATATCACAAGATCTATGATCTTGTCGTGCCTTGCAATGCGGGATGCATGTGTCCGAGGACATGACTGCAGTATGTGTGACAAGGCCTCAGGCCTGCCACAGCAGTCGCATCTGATGTCAGTATGGGGACGACCTCTAGCCGATCTAAGGGCTCTAGCAACCAAGTTTCCCCTAATCTTGATTGCTCCGACATAAGCGTGTCCATTAAGAGTCATGTCTCCAGCGGTAACCCACTGATGTTGTGCAGGTACCTGTGGGGCTGGCGCCAGTCCTCGCCCATCAACAGAGCTATAAAGTTGTTGGGCCAACACACTCCTAAGGCCCTGACGTGTCGCCACGACAGTACCGTTTAGAGAGGTTTGCCTAGCTCTAAGGACTTTACGTGCGGCTGGTGTTTCCAGCATAGCACGTACCACCGGGTCCGGAGACATAGCCATTCTAGCTGTTCTCGCTCTCTTCATGAGTGGAATTTCGTGCTCTAGCAGAGGAAGGCCGAGTCCACCATCAACCGCCCTGGCGTGTAAAAAGGCGATTGAGGTATCCTTCGGTAGTTTCAGCCAAGACCTAACAGCTGATCGCATCTGGCGGTCGAGCCATCGCAAGTACTTGGAGGTTGGAGGTGTTAGGGTAAGCTGATGTAAAATCTTAGGAACCAGATGACGACTGGCGATATAAAGCCTCTGTTGCGGCTTCAACGGGGCCTTACTGATGTTACTCAAGCCCTGCTGAAGGGTCTCCGCAACGGTCGCCTTAGTACTCTGTGGGCTGATGTTAACCCCGAGGTACTTATAGACTTGGCTAACAGTTAGAGTTGGTACTAACTCGCCTCGTACCCGAAGGTACGGATGTGGATACACGATCCAGCGTTTCGCCTTGCCATCTATGTCCAAGCGGATACTAGCCGACTTTCCTTGCAAGCCGGTACTGAGTTCCAGTCCACACAGCGTGAGCTGGTGGTCCAGATCGTCAGCCAGCGCTTGTAGTCCAGCCGGGGACCTTGCGATTAACGCAATGTCATCCGCGAAGGCGTTGTGGTTCACGCTTACACCCCCAATCTCCGTTCCAAGCTCCGGACCTAAACCATCGAGCGACAAATCAATCACAGCGTTGAACAAATGGACGCTCATCGGGTCTCCTTGTCTGACCCCCCTCCCCAACTTAATCGGTTCGCTCAACTCGGTGCTGATCCTAAGCCTAGTCTGCGCATCGCCATACAGCTCACGCAGATAGGTCAGGAAAGGCGGTGGAACTCCTAAGCGAGCGGCCGCGACCAAGATGGATCGGTGAGATACAGAGTCGAAGGCCTTCTTCACGTCCATAAAGGCTATGTTGAGAGGGCAGAGAGTATCTTGATGATGTTTGATAACAGTCTGCATAAACCATACCAAGTCGGCTATTCCGTCACCTCTCCGGAAAGCCTTTTGGCGGAGACTGAGCGGAAGATGCATCTCCATCCGTTGTGCCATAATCCTATGGAAACATCGCACCACGATATTGGATATCGTGA
>JAAXHI010000056.1 GCA_012270875.1 Candidatus Poribacteria bacterium
GAAAAGTATACCATCTTCCAAAACGCAATGGCATCCTCCGAGCGGATTTTCCAACTCCTTGATACACAACCGACGATCGTTTCCGCCGTCCCTAAAAGCGGCACTGATAGTCTAAAAGGCGAAATTGAGTTCAAAAACGTCTGGTTCGCCTATAACGATGATGACTATGTGCTACGCGATGTCTCGTTCACGGTGAAACCGGGGGAAAAGGTCGCACTCGTAGGACATACGGGGGCGGGGAAAACCTCTATTATCAACCTGCTCTGCCGGTTCTATGAAATCAACAAGGGGCAAATCCTCATTGATGGCGTTGACATCCGAGAGATGAACGTGGAGGATCTGCGGGGCGCGATTAGTATCGTGCAACAGAATATCTTTCTCTTTTCTGACTCCATTGAACGGAATATCACGCTTGGGAATTCGTCGATCTCGCCGGAGCAGGCGGCGAATGCCTCAAAGAACGTGCATTTAGATAGGTTTGTGCAGAAGATGCCGGATGTCTATGGCACAGAGATTAAAGAGGACGGTGCCGGATTATCGGTTGGGCAGAAACAGTTGGTCGCCTTTGCGCGTGCTTTAGCCTCCGATCCGAGTATCCTTATCCTTGACGAAGCCACCTCAAGCGTTGACACCGAAACCGAACTCCTGATTGAAGATGCCGTGAGCCGTCTGATGGAGAATCGCACCTCCGTCGTTATTGCGCACCGGCTTTCGACCATCCAGAATGCGGATAAGATTATCGTCATGCATCGCGGCGAAATCCGAGAAACAGGCACACACAACGAGTTGTTGCAGCAGAATGGCATCTATTATCGGTTGTATCAGCTGCAGTACAAGGGACAGGAAACAAAAAAGCGATTGTAGGAGAGGGCAGTGTCTTCTTCCGCAGCTTTAGTGCGGCGATATTTCTGTGGAAATGGGTACGCTTCCCTAATCCTCCGGTATTTCAAATACCACACCATCCTTCTTTTTTTCATAAAAGATAATTTTTACTTCTATGGATTCTGCTAAAGTTGGCATTGCATCATAAGTACTGGGCTTGATGGAATACGCTTCTTCACCGACAAAGCCATCTATCCCTTGAGATTCTTCGTGCGGTTCTGCTAAACGATAGTCGCAGCCTTTTATTTCCGCCAACTTTTTCAGGACTGCCTCCTGAAATCTAAGTCCAGCAAACGTTTTGACAAGAACAAGATCCTCTACCCACGATTTAACCATAGCACGGTCAATTTTTTCGACAGCTTCGTTGAAGTTTTCTACCATTGAGATTATTTTATCTGTTGCTTCATCAATTGCATCGGGATATTGTTCTTGGTACCACGTAACCCATTCTTCAAAAGTTTGTCCCGGAAATTCTTGGATCAGTTCGGTCAATTGTCCAACGTGCCGCGGTCGCGTCGCTTGGGAATTTTGATTTGCGACATTCATTAGTTGAGTCGTGTACTTCGGAAATGCGGAAGCAGGCGCGTTTACATATTCCTGAATTTCAGCGTTTTTGAGTTTGATTTTCATAGGAATCATTGTGCCTTCAACATACTGAGTTGAGATGGTCTTGTGTGAGGTTTCATTTTATTTTGTACCAAGACTTCTGAAGGATGCTTGAAATCCCAATCTTGTGATTTCGTTGAATATACAACTTCAAAGATATTATCTTCAGATGCTTGAACCGCTTCCAAGTTATTCAAAAAAATAAACTGCTCCTGACTCGTCACCACTGGGCAACCGTAGTGCTTGTTTGTATATTTTAACGCTCCCGAATTTTGGATACGGTTTTCGACAAATTCATAATGTCTCATTAATCTATCGCGCAAATAATCGTTTGAAAAATCGACAATATGATGTGCTACTGGACAAATTGCTCGTTGAAAACTCTTGTCAATCTCAACACCGATACTATTACGTCTCGATGTCATCGCAGCTGCTGTTGTGGTGCCTGTTCCGAGAAACGGATCAAGTATCACATCGCCTTTTACAGAATACATATTGATAAGTCTATACGCCAAATCAAACGGAAATGCTGCACTTCTCAATCGCGACATCGCCTTCGGGAGTTTCTGATCTGTTCCCTTGATATCCGTCCAAACATCCGAGTACCAGACATTCCGCTCTTCCCAGAACAATCCACTTTCACGTCTATTTTCTTTTTCGTTCTCTGTTTTAAATTCTCTTTTAGAACCTTTTCTCACGATTAGAATGTACTCGTGTTCCAGTGTTACATAAGCACCTGCGGGTAACATACCCGATCCCATAAATTTGTTAGGGGTGTTTGCCTGTTTTCGCCACAGGATATCGGGGAGTGCTGAAAATCCAATATTTAAAAGATGCGTCAGGATTCTCGCGTGGTTGGGATACAAACAAAAATCACCTTTTACCGTCCTTGTCGCATCGCCTATATTGATGCACGCAAATCTGCCCTTCTTTAAAACCCTAAAAACTTCATCCCATACAGCGTCAAGAATCTCGTGCATCAACGCATACATCTGCTTCCCATCACCGTTCGCTAACGCATCCTGAATCTCTGGATTCTGATCGCTAAACATCTCGTCCCACATCTCAATCATGGGATACGGCGGGGAGGTAACGACTAAGTCAACGCTTTCTGATGGAATTTCTTTCAAATCTTGTGAATCTTGAAAAAGGATCTTATGGGTAGTCTTCATAAAAGGTATTGCTTATATAATGATGTTTGATGACCATCCGTGAGTATTTAAGGCGGCTTTGTCCAACTAATCATCCAACTAATGAAATGATAACATACTTGATAAGAACCAACAAGAAAAAACCAGAGCCATTCAAGTCTTGTAAATACTTTTGCGGGAACGAAACTTTGTCCGTTCGGTCTACAAACACCCTAATCATCCTGTAATCCTGACTCTGATAGCCGATGGCTGATAGCTGACTGCTTTAATGCCACACGATATAAGTCGGCATCTGCAGTACCAACCCGATCAAACTCCAGACACACCCGAGCGTATAATCCCCCAAGATTAATCCGAGAAAGAACGGCACGGCTTGCCGATAGAGTTTCACACCACCAATCTTCAGCACAATCGCTTTTGCTAACCAACTCAGGAATATCGGGAACCACAAGCCACCCATCCCTGTCCCGCTCACAAGCACATAGCCACCCGGATGCAGGGGCCACCACAGAAACCGGATCTTCATAATCATCAAGAAGATCGTGAACATGAAGCTGCTACCGATAACACCGAGTTCCGGTCCGCTCGTCTCCCGCGGACTGACAAGCCACGTCTGTAAGCGGTTGAACGTCTCCCACCCCATATAGACGATCCAGCCGCGCGCCTTGCTGCCCGCGCCCATATCATAAAGGACGTGTAGATATGCCCAGAACGTTATTAGGATACCGAACACAATCGCCAAGATCATCCCAATAAGCAGTTGCCGATACCCGATACGGCTCCGTTCTGCTAACCGAAACGCCTCCAATTCGCTCGGAGTCGGATGTGCACGGAAACAGCGGACAAACGGATAAAGGAACGTTAACCCCGTCAGATTCCCCGCACCAAGTCGGCGTGTGCCGAGTGCAAGCACCATCGTCCGACCGGGATCGACAAAGATGAGTTGATGCAACGGCGGCCCAATCTCAGCACGGATACGCGTGATCCCGATAACCAGTGGGAAGTAGAATAGAAAGAAAAGTCCGATTGCCCAGAAGGTCATCCCCATCTGATGACAGAAGAAGAACAGAAACAGCATCCCGACGGTGAACAACCCCGCAGCAGTCCGATAGCGCATCGGTTCACGCGAATCGTCAGGCGAGGCTTCACCACGACGTTGTGCGATGCCGAATACCTTCCGAATAATACGTCCGTAGTGTTTCCGCCCAATCCACAAGGGAATACACCCAAACGCTATCCAAGCACCCGTCTGTTGTTCGAGATGATAGATATTCCGCGCCCCGAATGCATCGGTTACAATCAGTTGGATACGACTGAGAAGCCAGAAGAACCAGCATGAAAAAGAGAGATCCAACGGCGTGAAGAACATCAACCCGATACTAAACGGATAGAAGGAGATATGAATCGGTCCCATCGCACTCCACGGTCTTGAGCTGAATTGCCCGATTGTTTTGCCTTTGATCGGTAGCGCAGGAATATCGGGGAACAAATAGTTCAAGCCGTTCAGCAATTCCGCACTCCCAGCGAGCGCGAATCCGAGCCACATCCACGGTGAAGTAAAGAAACGTTTTGGGTTGCTTGTTAGTGCTAATGGGAGTTGGACGATCGGGTAATTCAGGCGTTCGTTTTCCGTCCACTGTTTACGGAGAAAGACCGTTACCGCCAACAGTGTCAGCCAGAGCGCGATGACGAAACTTGACCAAGCGAGCACCGGCGGTATCCATGCGTTTAGCGTCGCAGAATTATAGAGTGTAGAATCGCCGTTGTAGAACCCATCTAAGATACGCGGACTTTTGACAGCAATCCACGTCGGGATATGGTGTCCAAAAAGCGGGATCCATTCGTTCTCTGGCGATGCGAACTGGAAGGTATGCGCGAGGACAGGGATAAGATACCCCATCATCGTGTGTCCGCTGATCGTTGTCAGCATCACGACCATCACGTAGATGGTTTGCAGATCGGCTTGCGACATCGCCAGCCGCGGCATGAATCTTTGGAGCAGTAGATTGACAAGGACGAAAACGAGGAGCGTGAAAACTGCGTTGAAGAACAGCGAGGCGATCGTCAGCTGCGTGGAGTGCCACACCTCTGTCCCCATCAGGCACCAGTAGCTATTGAAAGCGACGAGTATCAACCCAATCAGCAGAATATGCGGTTTAACAAGGTTCTGCTTCGCGTTTCCCTTAGTTTTTTCCATTCCCGCTCCTGCTGATATGCTGTAACGCCTTCTGTAACACCGCTGCGTTGCTGTATCTTTTCAGAGTATCTTGTGCTGTAGCATCGCTTGACAATTCCCGAATCTCGTCGCATAACAGTGGCAATGCTCGGACGACGTTATCCACAATCGTAATGCTCGCCTGCTTCGCGGTGCGCGACATCGGGTTCAGATCGACGGTCACGACATTTTTGCCCATCTTTCGGAGTGCTTCGCACCGGTCACCGTCCTCCAGCGGTACGAAAACGACATCCGCTTTAAAGATTCCCTCTGGATGCACGAACTTCCGGTTAGAGTCGATATAGGAGAGTTGCGCCTCGGTTGTTGGCATCAGGACATCTGACGCGCCGTGCTTTAGGAGGTGGTCTCGGATTTTCTGTTCCCGTCCATCTTCCGTGTGGAAGATGTTCACTTCAAGTCGCGCGTTGAGTACCCGCCCCAATTCGATGAGTCCCTCCGGTGCTAACGCTGCCACATTCCCATTGACGGAGATGATAGGGTGTTCTGCCGATAGAAGCATAACCGCAGCAGCCTGGATCGCCTCAATCGCGAACGGTTGTGTCTCCTCTCCAATAAGGTAATCAAAAGCCTCGCCGCGTCCATGCGCGATGAGTCCGTGGATAGAGGTAATCCCTTGTTCCACACCTGCAACGATTTTATCTCGGAGTGTGAGTGAAAGGTATCGAGGATGTGTTTTCGGAACGTCGCTCAATTGGGTAGCACCTCAGCAGAAGTTTCCGTCTATTATACCGCGTTTCAGATAAGTTGGCAAGGGATGGTGTATCCTGCTTCAGCGGCATTCAGTTCTCCATTTTTCCGCAGCGTTTGCCCACCAAACCCGGTAGGTGCGGTTTCCTAACCGCACCGGCATAATTGCTCTTTTACTGACTGCTGACCGCTGATGGCTGACTGCTTTAATGCCACACGATATACGTCGGTATCTGCAGCACCAGTCCGATGAGGCTCCAGAGACATCCGAGCGTGTAATCTCCCAAGATTAGCCCCAAAAAGAACGGTATCGCTTGTCGGTAGAGTTTCACGCCGCCAATCTTTAACACGATTGCCTTCGCCAACCAACCGAGGAAAATTGTGAACCACAATCTTCCCATTCCCGTGCCGCTGACTAACACGTAACCAGCAGGATGTAGGGGCCACCATAGGAATCGGATCTTCATAATCATCAGGAAAATCGTGAACATGAAGCTACCGCCGATAACACCGAGTTCCGGCACGCCTGTCTCACGCGGACTCACAAGCCACGTTTGCAGGCGGTTGAACGTCTCCCATCCCATATAGACGATCCAACCGCGCGCCTTGCTGCCCGCGCCCATATCGTAGAGGACGTGTAGATACGCCCAAAACGTTATCAGGATACCGAACACAATCGCCAAGATCATCCCGATAAGCAGTTGCCGATACCCGATGTTCGTCCGTTCTGCGAGACGGAACGCTTCCAGTTCACTCGGTGTCGGATGTGCGCGAAAACAGCGGACAAATGGGTAGAGGAACGTTAATCCCATCAGATTACTCGTACCTAACCGGCGTGTGCCTAACGCCAATACCATCGTCCGCCCAGGATCGACAAGGACGAGTTGATGCAGTGGCGGACCAATCTCGGCGCGGATACGCGTGATACCGAGAATCATCGGGAAGTAGAAGAGAAAAAAGAGTCCGATTGCCCAGAACGTCATCCCCATCTGAAAACAGAAGAAGAAGAGGAACATCAACCCGACGGTGAAGAGTCCCGCAGCAGTGCGGTAACGCATCGGTTCACCGGAATCGTCAGGTGGTGGTTCGCCACGCCGTTGCGCGATACCGAAAACTTTGCGAATAATACGTCCATAATGTTTCCGTCCCATCCACAACGGGATGCATCCGAACGCGATCCATGCCCCTGTCTGCTGTTCAAGGTTATAGATATTCCGCGCGCCGAACATGTCTGTCACGACCATCTGGAGGCGGGTCAGTAACCAGAAGAACCAGCATGAAAAGGAGAGATCCAGCGGCGTGAAGAACATCAACCCGATGCTAAACGGATAGAAGGAGATACGGATCGGTCCCATCGCGCTCCACGGCTTTGAACTGAATTGTCCAAGCGATTTGTTTCTAATCGGTAGGGAAGGGATTTCTGGAAACAGGAAACTCAGCCCGTTTAGCAGTTCAGCACTCCCTGCAAGTGCGAAACCGAGCCACATCCACGGTGAAGTAAAAAAGCGTTTCGGGTTGCTTGTCAACGCCAACGGAAGTTGGACGATCGGATAGTTCAGCCGTTCGTTTTCCGTCCACTGTTTGCGGAGAAAAACCGTTACCGCTAACAACGTCAGCCAGAGCGCGATCACAAAACTCGACCAAGCGAGTACGGGGGGTCCCCATGCGTTTAGTGTCGCAGAATCATAGAGTGTAGAATCACCGTTGTAGAACCCGTCTACGATACGCGGGCTTTTGACGGCGATCCAACTCGGTATACTGTTTCCAAAGAGCGATAGCCACTCGTTTTCGGGGGTTGCGAACTGGAAGGTATGCGCGAGGACGGGGATAAGGTAACCCATCATCGTATGTCCGCTGATCGTTGATACCATTACGACCATCACATAGATGGTTTGCAGATCGGCTTGCGACATCGCCAGCCGCGGCACGAACCGCTGGAGCAGTAGGTTAACAAGCACGAAAACGAGGAGCGTGAAAACCGCATTAAAGAATAGCGAGGCGATCGTCAGCTGCGTGGAGTGCCACACCTCTGTCCCCATCAGGCACCAGTAACTATTGAAAGCGACAAGCACCAACCCAATCAGTAGAATATGCGGTTTAACAAGATTCTGTTTCCCGTTCCTGTTGGTTTTCATCCCTGTTCCTATTGAATCCCAAATTTCCGTCTATTATACTGTGTTTTGGGTACGTTTTCAAGGGAGGAATGTTGCTGTGATTTTGCGGAGAGTAGTGGGTTATTCGGTTTTCGATACTTGGTTTATGTATTTATGCTTAATAATTACCTAATCGTTAACTTTTTTTGACCGTCGATGCCTCTTGATCTTCAGGTGTAAAATCTGGAGATTTCATGAACATTTCATGAACATACTCCGAAAAATCGTGAACAATTGCGATATGTTCATTTTTTGTATTTGCCAAGCAATCGCCTCTAAAGTGCGTCAAACACTGCGTTCGTTTCGATAATTGGTCTCTGATGCGATGCTGCTTTGTTCATGATTGTTCATGAAATTGTTCACGATACTTATCGGCGAATTTTTAAGGCTTTCACACCACTGGGGACGTAGGTTCGTGGTATTCTAAAATTCTGTATTTCTGAAATTTTCATGAACAATTGGGCAATATTTTTTTAGTGAACTTTGCCTTTAAGTGCCATAAAGCCAGTGGATACATGGAATGGTGGCACTTGATGATGTCGGTTCATTTTTGCATTGTTCATGAAACGTAATTTTACCTCATTTTTCTTTGTTAACGATATGTTAATTCCGAAGGACGTTCTGTTGGTTAGATTTTGTTGAAAAAAGCCGTTAATACAATATATATGATAACATATTTAATCTAAAAAATCAAAGTTATTCTTGTTTAGCAATAATCTTTCCTTGAAATCTTTTGTAAATCAATGTATAATTTTCATAACACTTAACAGGATAGAAAGTAGAAATTTAGCATTATCGGCAAGAATACTTCTGTCGAAACATTTAATACCATTTCTGAATAAATACTTCTCATTAACGAAAAGCCGGTTCGTAGTTGCGCAATTCTGCGGCGTACTCGCCCAAATGCGACCTGCATTATTGCGTTCTTACAGAATAGCGTTCCAAAATCTCTATAATGTGACTTTATTTTTCAGATTTGGTATAAGGAATTCTTAAACACAACATAGGACTTACAAAAACAGGTGTCACTTATGTCCACACAACCTCCCACTCAGGAATCCGTTGATGTTGCGTCTTATCCAGAGAGTCAATTGCAATGGCTTGTAAGTTTGCTAAACCTATTAGTGGGCATCGTCAATCGGAACGAAGACCTTAGCCGCCTCACGGTAACGGAAACCGAGTACCAACAACTTTCAGCAGTAATGGATGATTTAATCTATGGTGTCGGTGATGATGAAAATCACCCTTTGTCGGCAGCAATGACATTGGTTGGTGTTCTTATGAAAACGTACGAAGATCAGCACTTCCCAAAGTTAGTAGATCTCTATCCGGAACTCAAGGAAAAAATTTATGAACACAAATCCTGCTGAAACGCAAGTTGTCAGTATCCCCGACGGTTCCATCCGTGATTATGTTGATGGAAAAGTCCGTAAGGACACACCGGAAGAATATGTCCGCCAGACAATTGAGAAAAGATTGATCAATGAGCACAAATATAAACGCGAACAGATCAAAATCGAGTTCGGCTTGAAGTCGGGTTCTGGTCGCCCGCGTGCTGATATTGTTGTGTTTCCAAAAGACAGCCCAGAGATGACGCAGGATCAGGTTTGGCTAATTGTTGAATGCAAAAAAGAAAGCGTAGAGCCAAGAAATAGGAAAGACGGCGTTGACCAACTGAAATCTTACATGAGTGCGTGTCCGAATTGTGAGTGGGGACTCTGGACAAATGGTAAATATAAGGAAGTTCTTAGAAAGGTAAAGGTCGGGGAACGCTATGAATTTCAGGAGCACAACGACATTCCCGCCGCCGATGGTTCTTTAGAGGATATTGACAGGCCCAAACGCAATACCTTGAAAAAAGCCTTTGAAGATAACCTTTTGATGGTTTTCAGAACTTGTCATAATCACATCTACGCCACCGACGGCTTACAAAAACAGCCCGCCTTTTTTGAGTTGCTAAAGTTGATTTTCTGCAAAACGCTTGATGAGCAGAACGTAGGGCAACCCCTTGAGTTTTACGCGAGATCTGGGGAACGCGCAAATCGAGATGGGCAACTCACGGTACGAAACCGCATTTCTAAAATTTTCGGAAAAGTCAAACTGCAGTTTCCGCAGATTTTTGATACCAATGACGAAATAAAATTGCAACCCCGTTCATTGGCATGGATTGTCTCAGAACTCCAGCCTTATAGTCTCCTTGAAACGCATGTTGATGTGAAGGGAAAAGCCTACGAGGAATTAGTCGGTGCAAATTTAAGAGGCGATAGAGGCGAATTTTTCACGCCGCGAAATATTATGCGGATGGCGGTTGAGATGGTCGACCCAAAACCAGGGGAAAAGGTGTGCGACACCTCATGTGGTACAGGCGGTTTCTTGGTCACCGCTATGAACCATATTATTGAAGAATTAAAACGTTCGGTTACTCGTGACTTAGGAATGTCTGAAGTTGAGTGGTCTGATGACTGGAAAAGGATTGTTAGGGATCGAATAAAACATATCGCTGCGTCAGATTTTTACGGGTTTGACATCAACCCCGATTTGGTGAAAGCCACAAAAATGAACATGGTAATGAATAACGATGGTAGCGGCAATATCCATCGGAACGATTCCCTCTTACCTCCGCATGAGTGGTCCCAAGAGCTAAAATCGGAATTGGCAAGTGCCCTGCAGATTCAAGTCGATAGTATAACAAATGCAAATTCAATTGAGTTTTTTGATGTCATCGTTACAAATCCACCCTTTGGCAGCGACATTCCTATCAAAGATACCCACATTCTGGAGCAATTTGACATTGGACATATTTGGCGCAAAGGCGAAGATGTCGGATGGGAGATGTCGGAGAACCTTCAAACCTCGGTGCCACCTGAGCAGCTTTTTATAGAGCGTTGTCTTCAATTTCTCAAACCCAATGGAAGATTAGCGATTGTGTTACCTGACTCTATTTTAGGCAACCCCGGACTTGGGCATATCCGCCAATGGCTACTTGAGAAAACACGGATACTTGCCAGTATTGATCTACATGCTGATGCTTTCCAACCCAGAAACGGCACGCAAACCTCAGTGTTGATCCTGCAAAAGAAAACACAAGAGGAAATTAATGAAGAGCGGTATGCTCGGCGAATCGCGCCATACAATATTTTCATGGCGATGGTAGAGAAAGTCGGACATGACAGGCGGGGAAATACGCTCTTTAAACGGGACGAAGATGGCAATGAAATCTGGGTGCCTGAAAAGGACACTTCTCCGGCACATTATGAAGATGCCGAAGGTGCTATTGCAGATCTTCAAGCCGAAAGGCAAACCCGCGTGATTGATGACCAGAGCAGTGAGGTGCCTCGGCTCTTTGCACAGTGGAAAAAGGAGGAGGGGATAGGATGGTAACACAACCAGTGGAAATGCTAAAAGAGAAACCGATTAAATGGACATCGGTAAGTGTTCAAGAGGTCATCGATTCAAACTACCGTTTAGGGGCAAGCATGTACAGCAATGACGGTAGACGAGCAAGAAAGGACTTAATTGAAAAGTGCAAATGGGATACTGTTTATTTGTGTGGTGAAAACGGGCTTGCTACCGCCTATTATAGAACACGTTTCAGAAGGATATATGTGGATAAGCAGGCTTTTCCTATTTACCAACCCGCACAGATTAATGAACTTTATCCGAAACCGTCTGCATATATCTCTCATTCAACGCAAACGGATATAGATGCTTTGAGAGTCAAAAGAGGTCAGATTTTGTTAACCTGTTCGGGGACAATAGGGAATTGCACGTACGTGCGGAATACATTACACAACCTTATCTTTAGTCATGATGTAATCAGAATTGAACCTAAAGCGTATAATGGATTCATTTACGCTTTTCTGAAATCAAAAACTGGTTTTTCTATAATGAACACCAATAACTACGGTGCAGTTATTCAGCATATTGAACCTGAACATTTAAATCATATTCCTGTTCCGAATCCGCCTTCTATCCTCAAACAGGAAATTCACGATCTGATTGAGGCATCTTTCAGGCTGCGGGACGAGTCCAATGATTTGATGGATGAGGCACAAATCCTGCTGAAAACGGCGTTACAACTGCCATCTATTGAAGCATTCCATGAACGCGCCGAGCAGTTTGATAATATAGCAAGCGTCCTTAATTATTCCGTCCCTTCAAGTGAAGTAATTGACCGGTTAGATGGGCCTTTCTATGTCCCGATTGTGAAAGCAATTGGACAGCATATAACGAAAACTGCAAGAGAGGTTGTTAAGGTTGGTGATAGTCGCATTAGCCAAGATGTTACTTTGCCAGTGCGATTCAAAAGAATTTATGTTGAAGAGGACAGTGGTGCCATGTTTTTTGGAGGGAAACAACTTTACGAATTAGACCCCAGCAATAAGAAATATCTTTCGATAGGTCAGCATAAGGAGAGAATAACAGGTGATTTAGGAATTCATGCGAATTCAATACTTATTACCCGAAGTGGGACAATTGGTAAAGTTGCAATTGTCCCAGAGCATTGGGAGGGTTGGATTCCAAATGAACATATCATCCGAGTCGTGCCTATAGACAATGAAATCGCGGGGTACCTTTACGCTTGGCTCTCAAGTGACTACGCTTATCCGCTGATAACTCGGTACATCCATGGTGCAGTGATAGACGAGATTAATGTTGAACAAGTTTCCGAAATCGCAGTGCCATTGTTGCGCGATGAAAACGTGCAGAGGGAAATAAATGACACGGTTTTGGAAGCGAATCGGAAACGCACCGAAGCCTATAACTTGGAGCAGAAAGCGTTGAGGGTGCTTGATGAAAAGGTTATCTATGCGCGGTGAACAAAAATTATAAGTATATTCGCCGAGACGGAACTGATTGTGTTATGTTATGTTAAAGTTAATTTGAGGAAAATGATAAATGAGTAAAAAAAATGTCCAATTAGTAAAAATTATCAAGGGTGCAACAATTCTGGCAAAAGTGGCATGTGCTGCTATTCCTGTTCCTTTTGTAGGAACAATAGCAGCCGAATTACTTGATGTGGTAAGTCCCATGCTTGAATCGAAACTGACGGAAGAAGATAAAGCAAAAGTAGAGGAAAAGATTAATGATTCTAATAAGACGATAAGTATATCTCCGAATTCTGCTGAAGCATATTACACCCGCGGAGCTGCAAAACTTTTACTTGACCAATATGAAATGGCTATTACTGATTTCGATACAGCTATCCGCCTGAAACCGGACTTCGCGAATGTCTATCATCTTCGTGGCGCAGCAAAATTTCAACTAAAGCAATATGAGGAAGCACTAATTGACTATGACCGAGCGATAAGCCTAAAACCGGACTTTGCTTATGCTTACTACAATAGGGGACAAACAAAGTACCGCCTTGATCGATATGAAGATGCTATTACTGATTATAACCAAGCGATTTGTATTATGCCAGATTTAGTTGAAGCCTATAATGATAGAGGGATGATACAATATGAACTTATGCAATATGAAACTGCCATTGCTGACTTTGATACCGCGATACGTTTCAACTCTAATTATTTTTTGGTATATTACAATCGAGGTACTGTCCACAATGAACTTAATCAACACGAAGTAGCAATTTCTGTGTAGTGCCACCATTTATTAGGGC
>JAAXHI010000176.1:0-3965 GCA_012270875.1 Candidatus Poribacteria bacterium
TGAGTAGAATAACCGAGATTGAGATAAAAATTCTTATGGGCATAACCTAACTTTTCTCCTTTTGACAAAATACTTGAAACATATTCGGGTTTGTGGTAACTTTTACCTAATACCCAAAACTTCCTAAAAACAGTAACACATCTGACCGATTTTGTCAAGTTTAGAAACATATCCTTTTCAGAGCGTAAGCAAAGCGCGTAGCCTGCAACAACGGCGCAGGCGACTCTAACGCGAAAACCGTCAATATCCAAATTGCCGTTATTGCTCCGCAAGGAAAAATTAAAAAATGGAACTCGGTTTTTTCACAATGCCTTTGCATCCACCCGGTAGCGACACGACCAAAACATTAGACGACGATCTTGAGCAGATGATAGTCCTCGATGAACTCGGCTACAAAGAGGCTTATGTCGGTGAACATTTCACGTTTACGTGGGAGAATATCCCGTCCCCTGATCTTTTTATCGCAAAAGCGGCTGCGATGACAGAGAACATTATTTTCGGGACAGGGATTACCTGTATGCCGATACACAACCCCGCCGTTGTTGCGCATCGTATCGCACAATTGGATCATCAAACGCATGGACGCTTCCATTGGGGGGTCGGTTCAAGCTCGACACCGAGCGATGCGGAGATGTTCATGGCTGGCGAAGACAGGCGTAGGTCAACACGAGAGGGGATTGATGCTGTCCTCAAAATCTGGACGGACCCGGAACCCGGACATTACAAAACCGATTTCTGGGAATTTAAGATACCCGAATACCGTCCGAACATCGTGAGTGTCCACATGAAGCCTTATCAGAAACCGCATCCGCCAATTGCGTTGGCAGGGTCTTCCGCAAGATCGGATACGCTAATCTTCGCGGGTGAGCGCGGCTGGATTCCGATGAGTATTAATTTAGCGCATGTGCCTACGATTAAAACACATTGGGACGCGGTGGAAGAGGGCGCGGAAAAGACTGGCTTATCGCCATCTCGTTCAACGTGGCGCATTGCCCGTGAAGTCTACGTTGCGGATACGACCGAACAGGCGCGTAAAGAGGCTATTGAAGGCACACTCGGACGCGATTTCAGGGACTATTGGTTTAAGTTATTTAGTCCAGCGCACTTCAAACCGAGCGAGGATATCGACGACGCAGACATGAGTCTCGAACATCTGTTGGATACCTTGTGGATTGTTGGAAGTCCAGATCACGTTGCCAACCGTTTGCGTGAACTCTATGATGAGGTCGGCGGTTTTGGAGTCCTGCTTGCTATGGGACATGAATGGGATCCCAAGGAGCAGTGGTTGAACTCAATGACACTCCTCAAGAATGAGGTAATGCCACAACTCACAGATTTAACTTAAAAGTAACCCAAGTTGCCACTTTTTTATTTACATAGCACCCCTACGGGGTGCAGTGCCTTGAATGTCCAATTTTCTATAGACATAATACCCCTACGGGGTATAAAGAGAGAATTTTCCTTGAAAAATCTATGTTTAAACGTCCAAGACCTATTGGGTAGCAACTTGGGTTAAAAGTAGTAGGCACGCTCCGTGTGCCGTACACACAGATAAGGAGCAACCTCGTGACAAAACACCTCACGGCAGGCGCATCTGAGACTGTGATTACCGCCATAAAGGACAGACCCGAAGTCTATGCCGAGTTGTATGCACGCGCCTTAGTGCTTGCTGATGGCGAAAAACAACTTGCTATCGTAACAGCCGACTACGGGCAGTTTACGCTGCAATACAATAAAGTGCTGCTTGAAGCCATTCAATGTACCACAGGTATACCCCCGGAGCATGTCGTCATTAACTGTAGCCATACGCACAACGCGCCGGGGGTTGATGGACGGGAGATGAGCGAAGAATCTGAAGCGTGGTTAGCGACATGTCTTGCAGGGTTGGTGAAAGATGCGGTAGACGCGCTCGAACCCGCAACATTGCGATCAGGACGCGCGCCTGTCCAAATTGGTTATAACCGTCGTATAATGAATGACGAGGGTTATATTACAATGGCACCGAACCCGGAAGGATCTGTTGTGCCGTGGGTTGACGTGTTAGGAACTTACGACGAAAACGGAGAGATCATCGCTGTGTTGTTCTCGCACGCTGCGCATCCGGTGATTGTCCACTGGTCAAGTGAAGAGATGGGTGCCGATTATCCGGGTTACGCCGTCGAACACCTGCGCAACTTTTTGGAACTGAAGCCGGAAAGCGTTTTGCTGTTCGCGCAAGGCTGTGCAGCAGATATCAACGGGTACCCGTTACGCGGTGGTTTCAAGGCGTGCGATGTCGCAGGATTTGCTCTCGCATTCGCGACACACCAAGCGTTAAAGACTGCGGAAGAGGTTCCTGTGGCACCGCTTAAAGCGCATTCGGAACTCGTCAATTTGCCGTTCCGAGATCCGCCCTCGGTTGCGGAATGTGAGCAGTTAATAAAAGAATTTCCCGATGATGAACGCTATGTCGCCCTGTTGGAAGTCGCTAAAAGTGGCGAAAAGCGCACCTTACCCTTCCCGATAAGTGCATTCGCTGTCGGCGATGCGCTCTGCTTCCTATCTGTATCGCATGAACTCTTTTCGGAGTACCAACTTTTTGCAGACGAAACATCGCCGTTTTCACATACATTCGTTTTCGGATACACGAACGGCAGCGAGGTCTATATTGCAACCAAAGCGGCTTACGACTTAGGGTTGCGAGCAGGTTATGAAGCGGGACCGCGGAATCATGCGCTCAGTGGTCCTTACCGGTTGGCACTGGTACCATCAATTGAAGAACAGATCCGAGCGGAGATAACAGACCTATTCGGAAAAGTGAAAAACTCGTAACGGCACAGTTCGCGAGTTGATGCAAGTACGTCCCAATTTTTGGGATTGGATTCCCACCAACATATCATATCATTCCGGGGCGCGTGGCGTGAGAACTAACGTCATCCTTGCGTCTTCAGTTAAATACTGATTGACAACATCGGCAACATCCGCAGCGGAGACATCAGCAAATGCACTCGCAAGTTGTGGTAAAATATCGCCGTGCTGGTATTCCCGCATCCCCCATTGTAAACCGATGTTACCCAGGACCATAGTTTCTGACACGCCGACCGGCTGTTGTTGCATTACCATCTTTACATCCAAGGGTGCACTGAATTGCATGGAAAAGAACGGAGCGGCCATAGCGACTTGCGCGTTGTTTTTCGGTTGTTTTAACTGACCTATCAACTGTTTAATTCGTTGCTTGACCCTTTCTATATCTGCCCCCGGTTTCAGCGAAGCATTGATCTGCAAATAAGTCCCTTCAGGGGTGATTAGGTCGAGGTTACAGAAAGCACCACCTGTCAATTCTTTCAATTGCGTATCCTGCACGAATGCTAAACTCAGCAGTGCACTCGCTATATACAATGCCGGGTAGTCTTCGTCCTTAGAGTGCGGGACGGCGTAGGTTTCCATATAGTGGGTTGCGTTGATATCCCAAGTAGCATTATGATCTTTCGCTATCTCTGACGGGACCGTTGGATGCGGAAGCACTTTTTCGGTTAAGTGGATAACACCGAGTTGTTTTTCCATCGTATCCTTCAGTGTGTCAGCGTCAAGACTACCAATAATGCACAAAAGGACGCGCTCTGATTGGACCAAATGCAGATCGCGATACGTTTGGAGTTCACTGAGTTGCGCCGATTGAATACCGCGGCGTATCGCTATATCGGTTTCACCATGCCGAAAGACTTGATTCCACGCAGCGTAAGCCAACTTATGTGTTGCCAAATTCTCTTCAATATAGTCAAACTGAGACAAAGCATTCCGGCGTGCCTCGGCGAGACTTTCTGCCGAAAAAGGTAATTCAGAGAGCCATTTCGTATGGCGTTCCAACCCCTGCCTCCAGTTATCGGCGTTGCCGATAAACTCCAACCGTATATTGTCAGCCAATGTCTCTGCGCTACTTGTTTTATAGTCAATCGGACCCAGGGTTCGGACTGTTAGGTGATTAA